>NZ_JBFMVT010000002.1:928017-1237357 GCF_040786275.1 Buttiauxella gaviniae | reverse complement strand
GTATGGGTGGCGGCGGACACGGTGGCTTTGGCGGCGGCGGTGCTGACTTTGGCGATATCTTTGGCGACGTATTCGGTGACATCTTCGGTGGTGGCCGTCGTCAACGCGCCTCTCGTGGTGCCGATTTGCGCTACAACATGGACTTAACGCTGGAAGAAGCGGTCCGTGGCGTGACCAAAGAGATCCGTATCCCGACGCTTGAAGAGTGTGGCGTTTGCCACGGCAGCGGCGCGAAAGCCGGTTCGAAGCCGCAAACTTGCCCTACTTGTCATGGGCAAGGCCAGGTGCAAATGCGCCAGGGCTTCTTTACCGTGCAGCAAAGCTGTCCGCATTGTCAGGGCCGCGGTTCAATTATTAAAGATCCGTGCAACACCTGTCATGGCCATGGCCGTGTAGAAAAAACCAAAACGCTGTCGGTGAAAATCCCTGCGGGCGTTGATACCGGCGACCGTATTCGTCTTGCAGGCGAAGGTGAAGCGGGTGAGCACGGCGCTCCATCAGGCGATTTGTACGTTCAGGTTCAGGTTAAGCAACACCCAATCTTTGAGCGTGAAGGCAATAACCTCTATTGCGAAGTGCCGATTAACTTTGCAATGGCCGCCCTCGGTGGGGAAATTGAAGTCCCAACGCTTGATGGTCGTGTGAATCTGAAAGTGCCTGGCGAAACCCAAACCGGCAAACTGTTCAGAATGCGTGGTAAAGGGGTTAAATCCGTACGCGGCGGGGCTCAGGGCGACCTGTTATGCCGTGTTGTCGTAGAAACGCCTGTCAGTCTGAATGAAAAGCAAAAGCAGCTGCTGCGCGATCTGGCTGAAAGCTTTGGTGGGCCAAGCGGTGAAAAAAACAGTCCGCGTTCAAAGAGCTTCTTTGATGGTGTGAAAAAGTTCTTTGATGACTTAACCCGCTAATCTCACTTTCCTTTGGGTCATGCCAAAGGGGCAGTGCAAAAGCCTGAATCGAGTATTTTGATTCAGGCTTTTTTTATGCGCCTAAAATTGATTAGCGTAATATTCACGTCATTTCGTTTTTGCCGATTATTTATTGCAAAATAAACTACTTTTATCGATGTGTTGGGCGGGCTATGCTTAATACAGATTAAAGCCCTAAATGATTTAAGGCGTTTGAATAACTGGGATGAAAGCATGACAACAAAACTAAAACACTTTTTCCATAGCGATGCCGCAGGCGGCATTTTTTTAATCGCCGCCGCGTTGCTGGCGATGCTTCTTGCTAACCTGGGCCCAACCAGTGAGCTGTACCAGGCGTTTTTGAATACGCCAGTCGAAGTGCGTATCGGTTCTCTGGATATCAGTAAAAACCTGTTGTTGTGGGTGAACGATGCGTTGATGGCTATCTTCTTCCTGATGATTGGCCTGGAAGTAAAACGCGAAATGGTGAGTGGCTCGCTCGCCAGTATCCGTCAGGCATCGTTCCCGGTGATTGCTGCGTTAGGTGGGATGGTTGTCCCGGCGGCAATTTACCTGCTATTCAATTTCCATGACCCGATTACTCGTGAAGGCTGGGCGATTCCGGCGGCCACCGATATTGCCTTTGCGCTAGGTATTCTGGCATTGCTGGGGAATCGCGTTCCGGTTGCGCTCAAAGTGTTCCTGATGGCGCTGGCGATTATTGATGACCTTGGTGCCATTGTTATTATTGCTCTGTTCTACACCAACGATCTTTCGTTATTGTCGTTGGCTGTTGCCGCCGGGGCTATTGCCGTGCTGGCATTACTGAATACCTGCAATGTGCGTCGGACCGGTTTGTATATTCTGGTCGGGGTCGTGCTGTGGACGGCGGTGCTGAAATCGGGCGTACATGCCACGCTTGCAGGGGTGATTATTGGTTTCCTGATCCCATTGAAAGAAAAAGAGGGGCGTTCACCTGCGCGTGAACTGGAGCATGTACTGCATCCGTGGGTGGCATTCCTGATTCTACCGCTGTTTGCCTTTGCCAACGCGGGCGTGTCATTAAGTGGCGTAACCTTTGCTGGATTAACCTCCCTGCTACCGATGGGGATTATGGCTGGGCTGTTTATCGGCAAGCCGTTGGGGATTAGCCTGTTTTGCTGGGCGGCCCTCAAACTTAAACTGGCGACGTTGCCAGAAGGGACGACTTGCAAAGAGATCATGGCCGTCGGTGTGCTGTGTGGGATCGGCTTCACAATGTCTATCTTCATCGCGTCCCTGGCATTTAATAGCGCCGATCCGGCTTTGATTACCTGGGCAAAACTGGGCATTCTCTTGGGATCGCTATTTTCTGCGGTCGTAGGCTACTGCATGTTGAGAAGCCGTTTCAGCTCACAGTTGCAGCACCAGTGATTTTTCATCTAACGGCTCCTCAGGAGCCGTTAGCATGTGGATGGTTTATCAGGGAGCGAATAACGCATGTCACACATAAATTACAATCATCTCTACTACTTCTGGCATGTTTGCAGAGAAGGTTCTGTGGTTGGCGCGGCCGAAGCGCTGTATTTGACGCCGCAAACCATCACCGGTCAGATCAAAGCTTTAGAAGAGCGCCTGCAAGGTAAACTCTTTCGCCGCCAGGGTCGTGGGCTCGTGCCGTCCGAGTTGGGCCAGCTTATTTTCCGCTATGCAGATCGCATGTTCACGTTAAGCCAGGAGATGCTGGATATCGTCAACTACCGCAAAGAATCCAGCTTACTGTTTGATGTTGGGATTGCGGATGCGCTGTCAAAACGCCTGGTCAGTGGCGTGCTCGATGCCGCGGTGGTTGAAGATGAGCAAATCCATCTGCGCTGCTTTGAGTCGACGCACGAAATGCTGCTGGAGCAGTTGAGCCAGCACAAACTGGATATGATCATCTCCGACTGCCCGATTGATTCCACGCAGCAGGAAGGGCTGTTCTCGGTGAAAATCGGCGAATGTGGGATTAGCTTCTGGAGCCAGAAGCCAGTGCCGGATCTGCCTTTCCCGGCCTGTCTCGAATCCCGACGTTTACTGATTCCAGGGCGCCGCTCAATGCTTGGGCGCAAGATCCTCAACTGGATTAACGTGCAGGGGCTTAACGTTGAAATTCTCGGTGAGTTTGATGATGCGGCACTCATGAAAGCATTTGGTGCAGCGCACAACGCGATTTTCGTGGCTCCGACACTGTACGGGCAGGATATCTACAACGATGAGAACATTGTTGAGATTGGGCGTATTGAGAATGTGATGGAAGAGTATCACGCGATATTTGCAGAACGAATGATTCAGCATCCGGCGGTGCAGCGTGTCTGTAACAGGGATTACTCTGCGCTATTTAAGTAAGCGGCGAATTTCAGGCATAAAAAAACCGGCATAAGCCGGTTTTTTTCAAGCTACCAACGAAAAGGCGATTAAGCCAGTTTGTTGATTTGCGCTACAAGGTTAGCCTTATGACGCGCAGCTTTGTTTTTGTGGATCAGACCTTTGCTAGCCTGACGATCCACGATTGGTTGCATTTCGTTAAATGCTTTCTGTGCAGCAGCTTTGTCGCCAGTTTCAATCGCTGCGTATACTTTCTTGATGAAAGTACGCATCATAGAGCGACGGCTTGCGTTGTGCTTACGAGCCTTTTCAGACTGTACAGCACGTTTCTTAGCTGATTTGATATTAGCCAAGGTCCAACTCCCAAATATGATCTATGTAGACAATTCAAAGGCCGAGGAATATGCCCTCTTAGCCTTCTTTTGTCAATGGATTTGTGCAAATAAGCGCCGTTAAATTTCCGGTGCCTCTTACGTTGTGATGGCGCGGATTCTACCAGCTTAACGGTCATGAATACAGCTTTAAGCAACAAAAATCGTCCAGCGATGCGCTTCCCCATTGAAACCAGACGCCAGTGTGATGAAATCCTTAACGCTTTATGTCAAAGGGGACAATCGCCGGTTAACCTTCACCGTGGTAATTGATATAATCCGCCGATTTCCACTGTTTTGAGCCAGCCATGAAGCTGATACGCGGCATACATAATTTACGCCAGAACCATCACGGGTGTGTCCTCACCATCGGTAATTTCGATGGCGTTCATCGAGGCCACAAGTCCCTGCTTAAAGGGCTGTGTGCGGAAGGGCGTGCACGCAATCTGCCGGTGATGGTCATGATCTTTGAACCACAACCGCTTGAGCTGTTTGCGGGTGAAAAAGCCCCGGCGCGTCTGACTCGCCTGCGCGAAAAACTGCGTTATTTGGCTGAGTGTGGTGTGGACTACGTGCTCTGTGTGCGGTTTGACCGCCGCTTCGCGGCACTTACGGCGCAAAACTTTGTCAGCGAACTGCTGGTTGACCGCCTTGGGGTTAAATTCCTCGCGGTGGGTGATGATTTCCGCTTTGGTGCTGGTCGCCAGGGGGATTTCTTGTTATTACAGAAGGCTGGCCAGGAATTTGGCTTTGATGTCACCAGTACGCAAACCTTCTGCGAAGGTGGCGTGCGCATCAGTAGCACGGCAGTGCGCCAGGCGCTGGCTGATGATGATTTAGCGCTGGCTGAAAGTTTGCTGGGCCATCCGTTTATCATCTCCGGGCGCGTTGTCCACGGTGACGAACTAGGAAGAACGATTGGTTTCCCAACGGCGAATTTACCGCTTCGTCGTCAGGTATCCCCGGTGAAAGGGGTGTTTGCGGTAGAAGTCGCAGGCCTTGGCGACAAACTGCTGCCGGGTGTCGCCAACATAGGCACACGCCCCACGGTAGCGGGTCTGCGCCAACAGCTAGAAGTCCATCTGCTTGATGTTGTAATGGACTTATATGGGCACCATATTGATGTGGTGCTACGTAAAAAAATACGCAATGAACAACGGTTTGCTTCGCTTGATGAACTGAAAGCGCAAATCGCCAAAGATGTGGTAACCGCCCGTGATTTTTTTGGGCCTAATACCTGAGCAAGCTAACTACGGAACCGAGAATCTAATGAGTGACTTTAAATCTACCCTGAATTTACCGGAAACAGGGTTCCCGATGCGTGGCGATCTCGCTAAACGTGAACCGGGCATGCTGGCTCGCTGGAATGATGATGACCTATACGGCATCATCCGCAATGCAAAAAAAGGCAAAAAATCCTTCATTCTGCATGATGGCCCTCCCTACGCGAACGGCAGCATTCACATTGGTCACTCAGTAAACAAGATTCTGAAAGACATTATCGTGAAGTCCAAAGGGCTTTCCGGTTTTGACTCCCCGTACGTTCCGGGTTGGGACTGCCACGGCCTGCCTATCGAACTGAAAGTCGAGCAACTCATCGGCAAACCTGGTGAGAAAGTGACTGCGGCTGAGTTTCGTGCCGAATGCCGTAAATACGCGGCAGAGCAAGTTAACGGCCAGCGTGAAGACTTTATCCGCCTGGGCGTGTTGGGCGACTGGTCACGTCCATATCTGACTATGGATTTCAACACCGAAGCGAACATCATCCGTGCGCTCGGTAAAATCATCGGTAATGGTCACTTACATAAAGGCGCTAAACCGGTGCACTGGTGCGTTGACTGCCGTTCAGCTCTGGCTGAAGCGGAAGTTGAGTACTACGACAAAACTTCTCCATCCATCTTCGTTAACTTCCAGGCTGTTGATGCCGATGCGGTAAAAGCGAAGTTTGGCGCGCCACAAGTAAACGGCCCAGTTTCTCTGGTTATCTGGACGACCACGCCGTGGACACTGCCAGCTAACCGTGCGGTTTCTCTGAATGCTGAATTCGAATACGTACTGGTGCAGGTTGACGGTCAGGCACTGATCTTCGCTAAAGATTTGCTCGAAAGCGTAATGAAGAGCGCGGGCATCAGCGAATGGCAGGTTCTCGGCACCACGACCGGTGCAGAACTTGAACTGCTGCGCTTTAAGCATCCATTCTTAGATTTCGACGTACCGGCAATTCTGGGCGAGCACGTCACGCTCGAAGCGGGTACTGGTGCGGTTCATACCGCAGGTGGTCACGGTCCTGACGACTATGTGATCAGCCAGAAATACAATCTTGAAATCGCGAACCCGGTTGGCCCGGACGGCTGCTACCTGCCTGGTACTTATGAAGGTCTGGACGGCGTTCAGGTGTTCAAAGCGAATGACCTGGTGGTTAATATCCTGCGTGATAAAGGCGTTCTGCTGCACGTTGAAAAACTGCTGCACAGCTACCCGCACTGCTGGCGTCACAAAACGCCGATCATCTTCCGCGCGACGCCACAGTGGTTCGTCAGCATGGATCAAAAAGGCCTGCGCGCGCAGTCTCTGAAAGAGATCAAAGGCGTGCAGTGGATCCCAGACTGGGGCCAGGCGCGTATCGAATCTATGGTAGCCAACCGCCCTGACTGGTGTATCTCTCGCCAGCGTACCTGGGGTGTGCCAATGTCTCTGTTCGTCCATAAAGAGACTGAAGAGCTGCATCCGCGCACGCTGGAACTGATGGAAGAAGTGGCTAAGCGCGTAGAGCAAGACGGCATTCAGGCGTGGTGGGATCTCGACCCGCGCGACATCATGGGTGACGATGCTGACAACTACACCAAAGTGCCAGACACCCTGGACGTGTGGTTCGACTCCGGTTCTACGCATTCATCTGTGGTTGATGTGCGTCCTGAATTCAACGGTCACGCGGCAGATATGTATCTGGAAGGTTCGGATCAGCATCGCGGCTGGTTCATGTCTTCCCTGATGATTTCGACGGCGATGAAAGGTAAAGCGCCTTACCGCCAGGTACTGACCCACGGGTTCACCGTTGATGGTCAGGGCCGCAAAATGTCCAAATCCATCGGTAACACCGTTTCTCCGCAGGATGTCATGAACAAACTGGGCGCGGATATTCTGCGTCTGTGGGTGGCTTCTACCGACTACACCGGTGAAATGGCGGTTTCTGACGAAATCCTCAAGCGTGCCGCTGATTCTTATCGCCGTATTCGTAACACCGCGCGTTTCTTGCTGGCAAACCTGAACGGGTTTAATCCAGAAACCGATATGGTGAAACCGGAAGAGATGGTGAAACTGGATCGTTGGGCTGTAGGTTGTGCGCAAGAAGCGCAGGCCGATATCCTGGCCTCCTACGAAAACTACGACTTCCACGAAGTGGTGCAGCGCCTGATGCGTTTCTGCTCCATCGAAATGGGCTCGTTCTATCTCGACATCATCAAAGACCGCCAGTACACCGCGAAAGCAGACAGCGTGGCGCGTCGTAGCTGCCAGACTGCGCTGTTCCACATTGCTGAAGCGCTGGTTCGCTGGATGGCACCGATCATGTCCTTCACCGCCGATGAAATCTGGGCTTACCTGCCGGGCGAGCGCGAGCAGTACGTCTTCACCGGTGAGTGGTACGAAGGTCTGTTCGGCCTGGCTGACAGCGAAACCATGAACAACGATTACTGGGACACGCTGCTGACCGTACGTGGCGAAGTGAACAAAGTGATCGAACAAGCGCGTGCTGATAAGCGTGTGGGCGGTTCTCTGGAAGCTGCGGTCACTCTGTATGCTGACAGCGAACTGGCTGCGAAGCTCAACAGCCTGGGCGAAGAATTGCGATTTGTCCTGTTGACCTCCGGCGCTGAAGTTGTCGATTATGCGCAGGCAGGTGATGACGCTCAGCAAAGCGAAATCATCAAAGGGCTGAAAGTCTCCTTGCGTAAAGCCGACGGTGAGAAGTGCCCGCGTTGCTGGCATTACACCACCGACGTCGGTCAGGTAGCGGAACACGCAGAAATTTGCGGCCGCTGTGTCAGCAACGTAGCCGGTGACGGCGAAAAGCGTAAATTTGCCTGATGAGTAAATCGATTTGTTCGACCGGCCTGCGCTGGCTGTGGCTGGTGGTCGTAGTACTGATCGTCGATCTGGGCAGTAAATACCTAATCCTCCAGCATTTCATGCTGGGGGACACCGTATCCCTGTTCCCGTCGCTGAATCTGCACTATGCCCGTAACTATGGCGCTGCGTTTAGTTTCCTTGCGGATAAAGGCGGCTGGCAGCGCTGGTTCTTCGCGGGTATCGCTATCGGTATTTGCGTGATTTTAGCGGTGCTGATGTATCGCGCCAAAGCCAGTCAGAAGCTCAATAACATCGCCTATGCTTTAATCATCGGCGGTGCGCTCGGCAACCTGTTTGACCGGTTATGGCACGGTTTTGTGGTCGACATGATCGATTTCTATGTCGGTGACTGGCACTTTGCCACCTTTAATTTGGCTGATACGGCAATCTGTATCGGTGCGGCGCTGATTGTGCTGGAGGGGTTCTTTGTCTCCTCCGACAAGCCCGCAAAGCAAAAAGGATAATCCATGGCTGCGTCTATCCAGGCCAATAGCAGAGTTTTGGTGCACTTCACGCTGAAACTTGAAGATGGCTCCACCGCCGAGTCGACCCGCAACAACGGCAAACCGGCACTCTTCACGCTGGGCGATGAAACACTGTCGCCGGGCATGGAAGATCAGCTAGTTGGCTTAAAAGCAGGGGACAAAAAAGCGTTCTCTCTGGCACCGGAATCGGCGTTTGGTATTCCAAGCCCGGATATGATCCAGTATTTCTCGCGTCGTGAATTTATTGATGCGGGCGAGCCGGTTCCAGGGGCGATTATGCTGTTCACTGCAATGGATGGCAGCGAGATGCCAGGCGTTGTGCGTGACGTTAACGGTGATTCCATCACCGTTGACTTTAACCACCCGCTCGCCGGGCAAACCATTCATTTTGATATCGAAGTGCTGGAAATTGACCCGGTACTGGAGGCGTTGAATGCAGATCCTGTTGGCTAACCCACGCGGCTTTTGTGCCGGGGTAGACCGCGCTATCAGCATTGTTGAAAACGCGCTGGCTATTTACGGCGCGCCGATTTATGTCCGTCATGAAGTGGTACACAACCGTTATGTGGTAGACAGCCTGCGCGAACGTGGGGCGATTTTCATCGAGCAGATCAGCGAAGTGCCAGACGGCGCGATTCTGATTTTCTCGGCGCACGGTGTCTCTCAGGCGGTGCGTAACGAAGCGAAAGGCCGTGACTTAACGGTGTTTGACGCAACGTGCCCGCTGGTAACCAAAGTGCATATGGAAGTGGCGCGCGCCAGCCGCCGTGGTGAAGAATCCATTCTGATTGGTCACGCAGGCCACCCGGAAGTGGAAGGCACCATGGGCCAATACAGCAACCCCAAAGGCGGTATGTATCTGGTTGAATCGCCGGAAGATGTCAGCAAACTGGATGTGAAAAACGAAGCCAAACTTTCGTTTATGACGCAGACCACGCTCTCTGTGGATGACACTTCTGACGTGATTGACGCGCTGCGTAAACGCTTCCCGAAAATCATCGGCCCACGTAAAGACGATATTTGCTACGCCACCACTAACCGTCAGGAAGCGGTACGTGCCCTGGCAGATGAAGCGGATGTGGTGTTGGTGGTTGGCTCGAAAAACTCGTCCAACTCTAACCGCCTGGCCGAGCTTGCACAGCGTATGGGCAAAGCCGCGTATCTGATTGACGATGCGACAGATATCCAGGAATCCTGGGTGAAAGGTGCCGCATGTGTTGGCGTTACCGCCGGGGCTTCTGCGCCAGATATTCTGGTGCAAAACGTTCTGGCGCGCCTGCGTGAGTTAGGCGGGAGCGAAACCCGTGAGCTGGTGGGGCGCGAAGAAAATATCATTTTTGAAGTGCCGCGCGAGCTGCGTATGGATGTAAAAGAAGTCGAGTAATCTCGCACTTCAGACAGAATTAAATGGGGAGCTCGGCTCCCCATTTTTACGCCTGCGATTTATCAAACGTCGTCTTCATCCTGCATAATCGCGCTGCGCCCGCCGTCCATCACAATCGTGGTACCCGCAATAAATCCAGCTTTGTCACTGGATAAAAACAGGCACAAATCCCCGACTTCTTCCGAACGGCCAATGCGCCCGACCGGATGCTTCTTGATGGTTTTTTCCCGTGCGGCTTTGCCATCTGCATGAGAGTCAAACCACGTCTGATTTCCATCGGTATCGATAAAACCAGGTGCGATGCCGACGGTGCGAATTTCCGGCCCCCACTCGATAGTCAGGCTTTGTACCAGTGAAAGCAGGGCGCGTTTACTGATGTTATACGGCGCGCAGCCAGGCATCGTTGAGAAGGCGTGATTTGAGGTGATCACCAGGATCGTCCCTTTACTTTTGGCTAATGCCGGGCGGGCGCATTTCGCCAGATACCAGTGGGATCGTAAATTCAGATCGAAATTATGCGCCCAATCGCTCTCCTCACAATCGATCCCTTTGAAGACATTTTTCCCGGCATTGGAAACCACCACATCAATGCGGCCAAACAGCTTTTCGGCCTCTATCACGAACTGTTTAATGGACTCGGTTTTGGTGACATCTACGGAAAAATAGAAATAACGCTCGGAATATTGAGCCAGCATTTTCCGGGCATTGGGGGCTTTTTCGAGCGTCGAGAAAGCGCAGCCAATAACAATATCGCCGTTATCAAGAAATGTCTGGGCAATGGCCTGACCGATACCCTGGCTGGTGCCAGTAACAATCACAACGCGTGCCGATTTTTGACTGGTCATAATGATCCTCAACTCGCTGCGGGTTCGCCGCAGCCTGAGTTTAGAGTTTAAATTCGGTAAGGAAGCTCTCGATTAACTGCTCGTCTTCAGAGGTAAGTTTCCAACCCGGGCGGCGGCAATAGTCGGTCGCAATAATCCCGCGACGTTGAAGAATTGTTTTCTCGACTTGAATAATGTATTCGCAGTGAGTCATCCAGCGCTGGATGTACGGTAGCAGAGACTGGTGTAAGACTTCAGCCTGCTGCTGTTCGCCGTTCTGCCAGTGCTGGTAAATTCGCACATAGACTTCGGTAAAGGAGCAGCCAGGCATTACGCCCTTACCGCCCGCCGCCAGCATTTGCAGCATATACAAACCGGCATATCCGTTGAGTACGCTGGCCTGCGGAGCTTTAGCGAGAAACTCGCGGGTGTATTCAACCGGTGGATTACATTCGATTTTGAAAACCGCATGCGGGTATCGCGCGGCGATCTCTGCCATTTGCTCCGGTGTTATCGGCAGGCCAGTTTCGCCCGGCGCGTATTGCACCATAACGGGAATATCCACCGCTTCCAGTACCGCAAAAATATGCTCCTGAATCGCCTGTGGATTGGGGTTCAGGAAAAAGGGCGGCAGCAGCATGAGTGCGTCTACGCCAAGGCCCGCGTAGAAACGGGCGCGTTTCACCGCCACTTCAGTGCTGTGATCGGTCACCGACATCGCCCTGTATAATGGGCTCCCGGCAAGCGTTGAGACGAACAGTTGCGCCAGGCGATCGCGCTCTGCATCGGTTAGCTTTGGAAACTCACTGGCGATACCAAATAGCGTGGTGCCTTGCGCGCCGCTGGTGGCGAGCTGCTCCAGCAGGCGCACAAAACTGGCTTCGTCGATGTCGCCGCTGGCGGTAAACGGCATGGCGACAATCGGATTTACGCCAATAATTTCCTGAGCAGAATAATGCTTAATCATCACTCATCCTCCTCCCGGTCGGCCAGCACTGCGCCCTGCGCGGCAGGTAGCGCCCAGCGGCGGTACAACCGCAAGAAACCGCGAGGCACTTCTTTATTCACCGGCTGCCAATTTTCACGGCGCGTTGCCAGAACAGTTTCCGGGACATGCAGCGTCAGGGTGCGGGAGGGAATATCAATGGAGATCTCATCCCCATCCTCCACCAGCCCAAGCTCGCCACCGTCTACCGCTTCCGGCGAAATATGGCCGACGAAAAGCCCACGGTTGGAACCGGAGAAACGCCCGTCGGTAATCAGGGCGCAGGTATCGGACAACCCCATGCCTTCCAGCGACTTCATTGGCTTATACATCTCTGGCATGCCAGGCCCGCCCTTCGGCCCTTCATAGCGCAGCACCAGCACGCTACCGGGTTGGATTTGGCCGGACATAATCGCATCCACGGACTCCTGCTCGCTGTTGAATACCACCGCAGGGCCACGGAATACCATCAGATTTTCCGGCACCGCAGCGGGTTTCACCACGCAACCTAACGGCGATAAGTTGCCGTGCAGAACGGCCACGCCCGCTTCATTTCGTACGGGAATAGCGAGCGTATGAATCACTTCCGGGCGGCAACTGCGTTTGCCTTCAGCATGCAGTTCGCCTTTGGTTTTTCCTGCGACGGTCAGCGCGTCCAGATGCATCAGTTTGCTGATTTCATACTCCACCGCCTGCACGCCGCCCGCTTCCCAGAAGTCGATCATGTCGTGTTCGGACGCCGGATAGAGTGACGCCACCAGCGGCACTTTATGGCTAAGTTTATCGAAAGCAGAAAGCGGCAGATGGCCGAGTTCTGCTTCATAGTGAATCGCCTGGAGGTGCAAAATTGCGTTAGTCGATCCGCCCGTTGCCAGCAGATAAACCATCGCGTTATGAATAGATTCCGCCGTAATAATCTGGCGGGCATTGACGCCGTTGAGCACCAGTTCCACGGCCTGACGGCCGGTTTCTACGGCGCAGTCGCGGCGTTCTTGCGACACGGCAGGCAGGGTACTGCTGCCCGGCAGGCTCATCCCCAACACTTCGCCGATACAGCACATGGTGTTTGCCGTGCCGTACATCGTGCAGGAGCCTGGCCCTGGCTCGGCGATATTCTCGATATGCGCGAACTCTTCTTCGCTGATTTCGCCACGTTTCTTCCAGCCGATAGCTTCGGTAACAATGTTGCCGTCCCAGTGTTTCCCTTTATATTCCGCTGGATACATCGGGCCGCCGTTAACCATAATCGCCGGAATATCCAGACGCGCCGCCGCCATTAACATCGCGGGAACGATTTTGTCGCACGAACCCAGCAGCACCATGCCGTCAAAACGGTGGGCGCGCATCATCACTTCGATTGAGGCGGTAATCACCTCGCGAGCGGCGAGGATATAGCGCATCCCCAGATGCCCTTCGGCGATCCCGTCACACGGTGCGATAGTGCCAAACACCATGCCAACGCCACCGGCTTCATCAATACCTTCGAGCACTTTAGCGGTCAGCTCGTTCAGGTTGGCATGGCCTGCCGTTGCATTGGTATAACTGTTCACGACGGCAATCACCGGTTTACGCAATTGCTCATCGGTATGCCCCATCGATTTATACAGCGCACGTTTCAGCGCGCCGTCATCACCTTCGAGGATCGGGTTGAAATGCGTGCCACAGCTGGCACATCCGCCACATCCACTCATAGTTTCTTCTCTTCTAAACGTTAGCGATCGATAGTCGCGTTGAAAGGCTGCGCAGCGTCAGGCTGGGCAACGTTCTGTTCGGGTACGGCAACAACTTTTTTCGGATTCGCCAGGCGGGCTGGCAGCGTAAGAATTAATGGCGCACATAACAGCAGGAAGGCCGCCAGAATATATAGGCCCACGTCGGTGCGGCCGGTGGTGTCTTTCAGCCAGCCGAGTACCGTTGGGCCAAAGAAACCGGCCAGGTTGCCAATGGAGTTAACGAAGGCGATACCTGCAGCGGCGGCGGTGCCGGAAAGTAGTGCGCCAGGCAGGCTGATATAGGTAGGGATGAGTGCCAACGTGCCGGACATCGCCACGCAAATCCACGCCATCATCCAGAAGGTGGACCCGCTGCAATATGCGCTCAGCGCAAGGCCCACGCAGCCAATCAGCGCTGGAATGGCGATGTGCCAGCGGCGCTCTTGTTTGAGGTCAGAGTGGCGGCTGTTCCACACCATAAAGCACGCGCCAAAGACATACGGCAGCGCGGCGAGCAGGCCGATATAGAAATCGTCGCTCACGCCGGAGCTTTTGATTATCGACGGCAGCCAGAAGTTAATGCCGTAGTAGCCAATGTTGAAGCTGAAAAAGACCAGCGCCAGCAGCCAAACATAACCGTTTTTCAACATGCCTTTCAGGCTACTATCCACTTTGCCTTGATTGGCCAGCGCACGGTTGGCGGCGTCTTTTGCCAGGTCATTAATCACTACCTGTTTTTCGGCATCCGTCAGCCATCTGGCGGATTTCACATCGTTATCAAGATAGCGCAGCACCACGAAGGCCAGCACAAACGAGGGAATTGCTTCGACCAAAAACAGCCATTGCCAGTTGTGCAGGCTGCCTACGCCTTCGAACATTTTGAGAATCAGGCCAGAAAGCGGGCTACCGATAATCGTGGATAGCGGCGTGACGAGAATAAACAGCCCCAACGTGCGGGCAGAGCGCCACGACGGGAACCACAATGTGAGATAGAACACGATGCCAGGGAAGAAGCCCGCTTCCGCCACGCCGAGTAAAAAGCGAACCACGTAAAACTGAGTCGGCGTGGTGACAAACATCATGCCGGCGGAAAGCACCGCCCAGGTCGCCATAATGCGGGCAATCCAGAAGCGCGGGCCGAATTTCTGCATCAGCAAATTGCTTGGCATTTCAAACAAGAAATAGCCGATGAAGAAAATTCCTGCCCCAAGGCCATAGACCGTATCGCTAAAACTCAGCGCATCTTGCATATGCAGTTTGGCGAACCCGACGTTCACACGGTCAAGGTAGGCGAAGAAATAACACAAAATCAAAAACGGAATAAGTCGGCGGGTAATTTTGCTGTAGACCCGTGACTCAGCGGTGGGATCCGCTGATTTTCTCTCGATTCTTTCACTCATGATCATCTCCAGTTGTAGGGGAGGCTGAGTTCGATGCTCAGACCTTTTATTGTTTTATTCAGTAGCGATTGCGGGTTCAGTTTTACTGTGTTGGGGTTGACTAACCGGCAGGTCTGGCTGGCCTGTTTCGATCATTTCGTGATGATTTACGCTGCACACTTATGCCAGGCGCGCTGGTAAGCCTGCGCATGTTCACGCAGCACAGCCATACTCATTCCGGCTTGATACAACCCGCCGCCAAGCCCAAAGCCATTCGCTCCTGCCTGAATGTAACTGCGCATCTGCGCGGCATCTGGCTGAATGCCACCGACCGGCAACAGTGCCACTTCGCGTGGCACGACGGCGCGGAACGCTTTGGTGATCGCGGGTGTGATATGTTCGGCGGGGAATAACTTCAGGGAACTGGCTCCTGCGGCAATGGCGCTGAAGGCTTCGCTTGGCGTCATCACCCCAGGCATACTGATAAGCCCAAGTTTGCTGGAGTGGCGGATAACGTCCGGGCAGCAGTTCGGGGAGATAATCAGTTGCCCGCCGCACTCCACCACGGCATCAACCTGTGCAACCGTCAGCACGGTACCGGCACCCACGTAGCCACGCTCGCCAACCACTTCGCGCATCAGGCTGATGGACTCCAGCGGCGACGGGCTATTCAACGGCACTTCAAGATAGCGAAAACCACTTTCCAGCAGAATTTCCGCCGCTTCAACCGCATCGCCAGGCGTGATACCGCGCAGGATAGCAACCAGCGGGAGAGGCTCTTTTTGCCATTGGGCAATGAAAATTTCCGGGCTCATTATTCGTTTCCTTGAAGTCGGGTAAAGAGGTGCCACAGACCATGAATGAAGCACTCATCGCCATTGGCGGGGGAAAGATTGAGATCCATCTGGCCTGCGGCCAGTTGATAGCGCTCTGTTAATGACGGGCTACCGACCACCCAGGCGTGTTGCCCGGCCGGTAATGCCAACAGTTCATAGCCGATGGTTAAACCAGACAAATAGCTGTGAACGCTTGATTCGGGAAGCTCGCCCGCCAGACGGCGAGTGCGGGCGGAGAAGATCAAATGGGTGAAGGGTGCACCCTGCGCGGCGGCTTTAACACCTGATAAGAAAGCGTGGCGATCTTCTTGCTGTTCCGGCAATGCGCGGCCCAGAATGGAATGTTGGGAAAGCAGAGAGAAAATCTCACCGGTCATAAACGTGGAGAAAGAGACAATCTCACCGTTAAGCATCTGCGCATGTTTGCTATGAGTGCCGGGTAGCAGCGCAATATGTTGCGTAGCAGGGCGCAGCGCCGCTAACCCTAACAGTTGTACTTCTTCCCCGCGCATCACGTCTGGCTGGGAAAACGAGCTGGTGCCGCTTGCCCCCGGAATAATCCATGCCGGGCTGCCCCACGGCGTGGTGAAAGCCAGCATGCGGGATGCTAAATCCTGTGTATTGCACGGCAGCGGCGCGTAAGGCACTTCATGCCAGCCTTGCTGCGAACCCACCATGCCCGCCATAACAATCGGCAAGCTGCCATACTCTTCAAGCCACGCGTGCAACAGGTTTTGCAGCGTCGGCGCAAATTGCCCTTTTTCAACGGACAACAGCCCCAAAGGCTGACTGATGCGGGAAACGTGCTGCGACCCCTGCATTAAGAATGCGCGGAAGTTAGTCGTGCCCCAATCGATAGCAATCCAGTGATTTTTCATTCAGGTAATACAAACCATGCAATCTTGTAATACAAGAATGCTAGAACAAAAAAACAACACAGTGTGTGAGGGAGATCGAAATTACGTCAGTTGAGGATCAAATAATGTGGTCGAACATTTCCGGGCGATCCTGCCAGATACGTTTTTTGGCGGCATTGAGCAGAATGCTGCGCATCTGCAGGCGGGCTTTTTCCACTTGTTTCATGCGGATGGCATCAAATAACAGGAAGTGTTCGTCGACGGCGGCTTTGGTCTGGCGTACGTCTTTTTCCAGCGTTTGCTTAAACGAGAGCGCCATCGCGGCAGAAAGCGCATTGCCCAGGGCGAGCAGGAAAGGGTTGTGCGTGGCGCGTAATAGCGCCTGGTGAAAAGCGATATCCCCTTCTTCGAACAAAGAGCGTTCTGCTTCGAGTTGGCCTTTGCGCATTAGCTGGAGCGCGTCTTCCATCGCGGCCAAATCGTGGCCGGTGGCATTCAGCGCCGCAAGCGTTGCAACGTTCGGCTCAAAGATAAGGCGCGTCACGATTAATTGCTCGACCAGGTGCAGATCCAGATCGCCTTCGGCGAGCCAACCCAATACGTCAATATCCAACAGGCTCCACTGTTCTCGGCTATTCACCATGCTACGCTTTTTGGCCTGAATGGAGATAAGCCCTTTTGCCGCAAGCACTTGCAATGCGTTGCGCACTGAGGTGCGGGAAACTTCATACTCAACGGCCAGCTCGTTCTCGCCAGGTAAAGATAGCCCTGGCGCAAGATCGCCATGCATGATTCGCCGCGCAAGATGCTGTGTAACGGATTCTGAAATGTTTGCCTGCGGGAGTTTCATCGCATTTTCTCGATCAAGTTAGAACTTAGAAATGAGCTTCACATAGTAAGCTAATCACGCCGTATGTACCTAATATGCTTAAAAGAGAAGAGAAAAAATTATGATTAAAACGCCCATTATTCTCGACACCGACCCCGGTATTGATGACGCGGTGGCGATCGCTGCGGCGCTCTTTGCTCCCCAGCTTGATTTAAAACTTCTGACCACCGTTGCGGGGAATGTTAGCGTTGAGAAAACCACGCGCAATGCCCTGCAACTGATGCACTTCTGGCAGAAAGATATTCCGGTGGCGCAAGGTGCCGCCACGCCTCTGGTGCGTAAACTGCGCGATGCGGCTGATGTTCACGGCGAATCCGGAATGGAAGGGTACGCTTTTGTTGAACACCAGCGTCAGCCGCTCGGCAAACCGGCTTTTCAGGCTATTTATGAGTGTTTAAACGCAAGCCCTGAACCGATGACGCTGGTGGCGATCGGCCCACTGACCAATATCGCGCTGCTGCTAACGCAGTACCCGGCGTGCAAAGCGAAAATCAAACGCCTGGTGATCATGGGCGGCTCGGCAGGGCGCGGTAACTTCACACCAAATGCTGAATTCAATATAGCTATCGATCCGGAAGCGGGCGCGCGCGTATTCGAAAGCGGACTGGAAATTGTGATGTGCGGCCTGGACGTCACCAATCGGGCGCAGCTCAGCCCGGCGTACCTGGCGACGCTTCCCGAGCTGAATAAAACCGGGAAAATGCTCCACGCGCTGTTCAGCCACTATCGCAGCGGCAGCATGTCGTCCGGCCTGAGAATGCACGATCTCTGCGCCATCGCCTGGCTGATAAAACCGGAACTTTTCCAGACCAAACCGTGCTTTGTTGCGGTGGAAACGCACGGGGAATTTACCGCGGGCACCACGGTAGTGGATATCGAAGGGCGATTTGGACGGCAGCCCAACGCCCATGTGGCGCTCGATCTTGACGTTCCAGGCTTCCAGCGTTGGGTCGCTGAAGTGCTCCCTCTGGCACCTTGATGAATTTACGCGATGCAGATCGACTTTCTTCGGCCTGGTTATAGGGTTAATCGATTAACCTGCTATGCTGGTTAAGCAGTTCTCCTTGGGCCGGAGAAACAAAATGAATATTCCTTTCAATGTGCCACCGAGCGTGGCATTTCAAAACGGCCATTTCACGGCCGAGAATGTTGTCAAAAAGGTTACCCGCAGCGGCGATCTGGTGGGTATTTTTCACGATCACGCGGCATGGCAAGCAATTCCTGCGCAAACGCCTTTCTACGAAGTCGAGATGCTGGATTCTCCGCAAGGAGAGGGCGAGCTGTATGTCGGCGCCACGCACCTGCACCCCGGGCGAGTCGGGGACGAGTTTTATATGACGCGCGGCCATTTTCACCACAGGCGTGAACAGGGTGAAGTTTATATGGGCCTGCGTGGCCAGGGTTTATTGCTGCTACAAAACGAGCGCGGCGAAGCGCGGCTTGAAAATGTCTCGCCGGGTTCCGTGCATATTATTCCTGGTTTTACCGCGCACCGTTTAATTAACACCGGAACAGACATTCTCTCAGCGCTTGCCGTTTGGCCGACGATGGCCGGGCATGATTACGCCGCGCTGGCGCAAGGCTTTGCGCTGCGAGTAGTTTTGCAAGAGGGAAAAATCCAGGCCAAAGAGGTGCAAAATGGCTGAGAAGCAGTTGAATTATGGGCTGGATATGACCGTCCATCACCACCCGATGGGTTTTAGCTACGGCGAAGAGGTGATTGGCCCGCTGCCGGAAATCCGCAAACTCGATCAGATCCGCGCCTCGCTGCGATCCCCGCAGTGCGAAGGGCCGGAAGACGTGTATGCGATCGTTATGGATGTGGCGCGCTTGCAGGATCGAGAAGAGCTTAAAAAGCGCATGCTGTTGTTCGGCGTGGTCACTTACGCGTCCGGGCGTTTGGGCGACGAGCCGATTCGCAGCCAGGGGCATATCCACCGCATCAGCAGCCACAGCGGCTGGTCACCGCCGGAGCTGTATGAAATCTGGCAGGGCAAAGCGATTATTTATATGCAGGAGTCTGTCGCAGACGATCCTGGACGTTGTTTTGCGGTGTGCGCCGGGCCTGGGGAGAAAGTGTTAGTGCCGCCGGGCTGGGCACACGCCACGATCTCCGCCTCACCTGATGAACCGCTGACATTTGGTGCCTGGTGTGATCGGGAATACGGCTTTGAATATGACGCCGTTCGCGCCATGAAAGGCCTGGCCTGGTACCCGCTATTGCAGGATGAGCACATCGCCTGGCAGCATAATCGCCACTATATGCCGGGACGTTTGCAGGTGACTTCCCCGCGTCGCTATACCGAGTTTGGGATAACCGATGAGCCAATATATCAGCAGTTTATTGATGACCCCGCGCGGTTTCAGTTTATTTCAAAGCCAGGAATAGCCGTGCAGAAGTGGGTGAATTTCCACCCATAAAACGATGACCAACGTAGGGCGGGTTAGGCGAAGCCGCCACCCGCCACCCACTACACAAATATCAAGCAAACAACCCCACCGCCACGCCAGCCGCCGCCAGAACCAGCAGCATCAACATCGCCTTCACCGGAGACAGGCCGCGTTTAGCCATCAAATACCAGGTGCCAATTACCACCAGTAACGGCAGCAGATTTGGGAAAATCCCGTCCAGCATCTGCTGAACATGAATATTCACCCCGTCTTTAGTGACAAACTCAAGCCCGGTGCCGAGTTTCACATAGCTTGCCGCCACGCCGCCCATTACGAATACGCCGAGTAACGATAACGCTTCGCGCAGGCGCGTTGATTTACTGCTCACCAGCATCTCAACGGAAGTTGACCCCATGCGGTAGCCTTTCAGGAACAGGAACCACGAGCCGGGAATGATAATCGCCAGCCACGCCACGCAGTAAAAGAGCGGACCAAGGATATTCCCGCCCGCCGCCAGCGCCATGCCGATACTGAGCAAAATCGGGATCAGCATTCCCGGAATCATCGAATCGCCAATGCCTGCCACCGGCCCCATCAGGCCGACTTTCAGGGTGTTGATGGTTTCCCCGTCTATCGGCTCGCCGTTGGCGCGCTTCTCTTCCAGGCCTAACACCATGCCGTTCACGATCGCGCCAAGCTGTGGCTCGGTGTTGTAGAACGAGGCGTGACGTTTAAGCATCTCTTTGCGCTGCTGCTCGTCGGGATAAAGCTTTTTCGCCACCGGCAACATACTCAGACAAAAGCCGAAAGATTCGAGACGCTCAAAGCTCATGGAGGAGAGGTTGTACATCATCCAGCTACGCCAGCAGCGACGCAGATCCTGGCGGGTGAGTTTACGTTCTTCCATCAGAATTCATCCTCATCATCTGTCGTCGTTGAGGCTACACGTTCAGCCTGCGGCTCAGGTTTGTAGTTGTAGTGAATTAACGCCAGCAGCGCCCCGACAATCACCAGCGCCACCATGTTCAGCTTCAGGAAAACGATACAGATAAACCCCACGAGGAAGTAAATCAGCATGCTGTAATTTTTGATGATCTGTTTAAGCAGAATCGCGATACCGACCGCAGGCAAAATGCCGCCGAGCACGTTCATGGTGGACAAGACAATCTGCGGCAGGCTGTCCATAAAAGCGTTGATGTACTGTGCGCCGAAGTAGACCGCGATAAACGTCGGAATAAAACGCATCAGGAAGTTGGTTGCCTGCGGCCAGATCGCGCTGTTGAGATACACGCCGCGCTCGTCGCCTTTTTCCAGAGCCACATCTGCGCGGTGGTTCCACCAGGAATTTAGCACCATCATGGCGTTGAACAACACGGTGCCGGCAATGCCGATTGTGGCCGCCAACGCCACGGCCACTTCTGGCCCTTTATTGGAAAGAATGCCTAATGCGATTGCCGGAAAGGCCACAAAGTTAAGATCCGCAGGCATTGAACCACCGGGGGTGACCATCGCGATGTATACGGCCTGAACCGCCACGCCGATGATAATCCCGGTTTGCACATCGCCGAGAATAAATCCTACCAGCATCCCTGAAACCAGTGGGCGGGTAATTAGATACCAGCCGCCGGTCAGCCCCAGTAGCCACGGGCTACTCAACGCGCCGAGGTAACAGAGAATGCCGATTAAAGCCGCTTCGAAAGCCATAGTGCACTCCTTTATTTGAGTTTTTGGCGAGCGTCCTGCCAGCTATAGCTGCTGGCATCGGGCACCAGACGAAATTCAATCTGGTGCCCGTGCTGCACGAGGTAGTCGAACGCGGCTATCTCCTCCGGGTTTACAGACTGATTAGGGCCAATTGTGGTGGTGGAGGCTCGCGCGCTCATCGGGCCAACGTTGATTTTTTTGTTGCTGTTTTGCAGGCTGATGCCCGCCTCGATAATGCGTTTTAACGTCACCGGAGATTTGCCAATCACGAAGTAGCGCTTCTCGCTGGCGATGATTTTCGGCAGTTTTTCAATCGCAGTGGCGGTATCAAATAGCCAGACTTTGATGTCCTGCACCGCCCCTTTCATCACCGAGGAGAGCAGCGGATCGGCGGCAACCGCATCATCGATGGCGATGATCCCATCGCACGGCAGCTCTTTTGCCCAGCGGGTGACCAGCTGGCCGTGGATCACGCGGTCGTCGATACGTACAAATGAAATGCTCATCGTTGCCCCTTAGAAATCATCTGACTGTGCGGTTTCAGCAAGCGTGGCCTGCACCAGCGTCTCCTGGGTGTTAGCCAGTAACTGCGCGGTGGCCTGCTCCACATCCTGAAGATCTTTTATCTCATCGCTCAAAAGCAGCATGGGGAAATTAACCCCGGCGAGCACCGTAACGGGCGGTTGGGTATCTGGGTTAAAGGCATGGTGGCAAGCCACGTTCCACGGCGTGCCACTTTGCAAATCGCACAGCACCACCACGCCATCGGCCCCTTTGCTGGCCTGCTTTAGCACCGCTGCAAACTCATCGCCAAAACTGTTGATGCCTTTATTTTCAGTGAGCATGACGGGGAAAACGTGCGGCAGTTCGCCGTAAACCATGCGCGAACTTGCCAGCAGAGCGTCTGCCAGTGAACCGTGTGTTGCCAGAATGACGTTGATCATCGTTATCCCCTTACCCAGGCTTTCATGGTGGCGAGCTGCTGATCTTTTCCGCTGCCATAAGGTGAAATTCGGTATTCCCCAACGGCGGCGGGAATGATGAAGGTTTCGGCGTAATGCACCACAAACGGTTCGAATGCGCCGCTCGGGCTTTCGACCAGCGCTTCCGCGCCTTCCACCAGATTCAGCACGTTTACGCCGCCGTGCGTGTGGTGGGTGACGGGTTGCGTAAACCAGTGGCGACGGGTTTCGATAAACTCGCGCTCGTGCAGGCCCGTGCGCTCTTCACGCCAGCCGTCACCTTCGGCAATCGGTTCAAAATGGTTCACCAGATGTTCGGTGACCCACTGGGTATCGCGTTGCCAGTCAATGACTTGCTCGCCATGTTCCAGGTGCACCGGGCGCGGCAAGCCGTCCAGCCCTAACCGGCCCCAGTCCCAGAGTTTGAAGGTGAAAATATAAGGTGTAGCGCTGATTTCTAGCACCATCGCGCCGCTTCCGGAACAGTGCACGGTGCCTGCGGGGATCAGGAAGTGATCGTGTTTGCGCGCCGGGAAGCGGTTAACGAATTTCTCATCATCAAACGCTTTTTCACCGCGCTGGGCGCTCGCCAGATCCTCGAGCATCTCTTGCGGATCGATTCCCGTTTTGGTGCCCAGATAAACTTCCGCACTCGGTTCGGCTTCCAGCAGGTAATAACTTTCATCCTGGGTGTAGTGCATCCCGAAATGCTGCTGGATGTATTCGGTAATCGGATGCACCTGGAAACTTAAATTCTGCCCGCCGATGGTGTCCAGGAAATCGAAACGGATTGGAAATTCTGCCCCAAAGCGGGCATGAACGCGTTCGCCAAGCAGCGGGCGAGGGTAGAGCAACACCAGATCCTGAGAGGGGATCTCGATCCGCACATCACCAAAACGCAGTAACAGGCTGTTCTCCTCGGGCACACAGTCAAAACACCATGCGTAATTTGGCTTTGAGGGATCGAGATCAAACTTGTCTTTCATCCATTGCCCGCCCCAGACGCCCGGGTCGAAGAATGGCACCACGCGGAAGGGCTGCTGCGTGGTTTGTTGCAGGCCGTGGCGCAGCGCTTCGCCGCTCACCATCGCCGGTTGGGCGGGGTTATTGGTATCAAGCAGGAAATCTGCACGCTTGAGAAGCGGGGTTTTATGGCGGTCAAACACGCGCCATTCGATGAAAAAGGCGCGTTTGTAGCGGCGCAGAATATCTTCGCTTTCGTTGTTTGCGCCCCAGTTGCCGAGCTCGCCCCGGCGAAAACGCTGCTGAATCTCCCAGCGGGCGAGATCCGCATAAACCAGCACATCACCGGCATGAATCAGTGCCGCGCCCGGGCCGTAAATCACTACCAGGCCGCTGGCGTTTTTTACTTCACTTTGCGCCTGCGCCAGCTTATCGGCACAGAAAAACTCAGTGAGTTCATGGCAGGAGAGCACCCCAAACACGCGGTCGTCTGTCAGGTTATGGGCCAGCAAATCATGGAGATGCTGTTCGCTCAGGCGGGCTGTTTCAGCGTTGATAATTAAATCGGGATTCAACGGGGTAATGAGTTGCGAATGGAGTTCGTCGAGCTGCACGCCAGGGTAGCAGTCAATCACCAGCACGGTTTTACCGGCCCGTGAGAGTCGCTCCCTGACGGCTTGTTTTATCGCGTGCCAGCCTTGCCAGGCCTGATGATCAAACCCCGAAACGCGGACTTCGGGATACTTATCGTAGGATGCCGAATGCATAATATTCTCCCTGTTGCTGATGAATTAAGATTAATCGATTAACCCATTTTGAACAGAGTGGTAAACGCGATTAACCCGCCATTTTTAACAAGGTGTTGGCTAAAGCTGAGTTATCTGTGATGGCTTTCACACGGATAAATGCAATTTTTGGGTTATTCGATTAATCTCAGGAAAACAACTTAACTCCAGGGAGTGCCAATGAGCACCGTTACCCTTGCCCAGGTCGCAAAAGAGGCGCAGGTTTCCACCGCTACCGTGTCGATGGTGTTGCGTAACCGGGGGCGAATTTCTGACGCCACTCGCCAGCGCGTGCTGAAAGCGCTGGATGATCTGGGCTACGTTTACAACCAGACGGCGGCGAATTTACGCAATCGCACCAGCAACCAGGTAGGGCTGTTGCTGCACGACATTACCAACCCGTTTTACGGCGAAATGACGGCAGGCCTGAGCCAGGAAATGGAGCGCCACGATTTGCTGCTGTTTCTGGCAAATAGCGAAGAATCCGGCGAGCGCCAGCAAAAATTTGTCGATTCCCTGATGCGCAATAACGCCTGCGGCATGGTGCTATGCGCGGCGCGGGAAACGCCGCCGCTGTTTTTTGAAACCCTGAAGCGGCGCAATATTCCGGCGATTATGGTGGTGCGCCCGATGGACGATGTGGATTTTGATTTTGTCGGCACCGATAACTTTCTTGGCACGCAACTGGCGACACAACATCTGTTGCGGCTGGGCCATCGTCATATTGCGTTTATCGGCGGGAGTGAAAACTCGATTAGCCGCGCACAACGTATCGGCGGTTACAGCAGTAAATTGCTGGAGCATCGCATTCAGCCAAATAGTGAGTGGGTGGTTTCGTCGCGGGCGAGCCAAAGCGACGGCGCGCGCGTCGCGGAGGCGTTGTTCCGCCGTTATCCGGAAATCACAGCGGCGGTCTGTTATCAGGATATTGTGGCGCTGGGCGTGATGCAGACGCTGCGCAAAATGGGCCGCCAGCCGGGCGTGGATTTTGCGCTGGTGGGGTTTGACGACATCACCGAAGCGTCACTGGTTCAGCCCGCGCTAACCACCGTTTCGGTTGCCGCCAAAGAGATTGGTCGCAAAGCCGGAGAGCTGTTGTTTAGCCGTATTCAGGGCAATGACGAGCCGCCGAAGCGCATTATTCTCCCGCCCACGCTGGTGGTGCGGGAGTCATGCGGGTTTGGATCACCGGCGCGTTAAGCGGCGTACCAGCGCCATTTCGCTGTGGCGGAAAGGAATGCCGTATTCGTCGAGCACATCGTGGAACCAGAGATGGGCGTAATCCACGCCGCTTTTACGTACCGACGGCCATGGGAGGGTGGTTTGCGTTTTTCCGCGTACCAGCCCCCACTGATAGCAGCCGACGTTAAGCGCCGCAAAGAGCGGGAGCTGCTCCTCCATCACGCTGCCGACATGGCGCGCCAGCCATTCGGTGCACAGAATCGGGCGGTCGAATTTTTGCCAGAAATGCAAAACCTTGAGCATTTTCGGTGTGGCGAGATAAGCATGAAAACTCACAACATCCGACAGTTGCGCGGCGATCAAATCGATCGGATGGGCGAAAAATTCGCTTTCGGGTTGATCCGGCTCCTGTGAAATATGCCACGCGCCCACGGTCAGCGGCTGGATCGGATCTTCGTCCCGCACCCAGGCGAAAACCTGTGGCAGTAATTCCTGCGCAAACACTTCCAGTTTTTCGTCGAACTGCGTTTCTTCAAGGCCGGTGGCAAAGGTTCCCCGGTTGCCCGGCTCGTTGTACAAATCCCAGATGGCGATGCGCGAGTCGGTTCTGAAATGGCGCACAATGTCGCGCACATAGCGTTCCAGTTCCGGCCACATCTCGCGGTTACACACCGTTTTGCGCCCGGGGCTTGCCGCTGCCTGGCTGTTATGTTTGCCGGGTTCGGGGGCTTTCTGTGGCCCTAAAAAGGGTTCGTCGCCGGAGAAGCTACAGTCATCCATTAACGTCAGCATCACGCGAATATTATGACGCTGGGCGATAGCCAGAAACTGCTCAATGCGTTCCAGAAGCCCATCGCGGTCATGCTGCCAGACGATAAACGGCAGATTGATGCGCAACTGGTTATAGCCAATTTCCTGCGCCCAACCCAGTTCCTGCTCGATAGTTTCTGCGTCAAAGGTTTCGCGCTGCCAGAGTTCCGTCCAGTTCACGGCGCTGCGCGGCAGGTAGTTAAACCCGCATATCCAGCCCTGATTTTTGTGCCACTCTGCGGCCTGCTGTTTACTCCATTGTGTGCGCATTATCTGGCTCCTAAGGTGATTCAGGCGTGAACGTGGCGGCGGACTTGCGCCCCGGCGTGTTGCCCCAAACTTTGTCATATTCGTATCCGGTGAGGTCTTTAATCACCTTGCGGGTTTCCATGTCGCAGTCCGCCAGGTTTCCACCGAGCTTCAGGCGGGCGACCTCTTTAATCAGCGTTTTGTGGGATTCGCGGGTCAGTTTGAATTTGAACGTCATGTAGAAGCTGATCGCCAGCAGTGCGGCGGTGGCAAAGACCATTAGCCCAACAATGGCGTGTAATGCTTCAATAGGCTGCTCACCCTGGCCTTTTACAAAGCCGCTTTCTTGCAGCACCACGCCAATCAGCATGATGGCCAGTGCCACGGTGCTTTTGCGCGTTAACACCATCACGCCCGCGAATATTCCCTCCCGGCGTTTTTTGGTGACGATTTCATCCACATCGGGAATAAAGCTGTAAATATTCCACGGGATAAAATAAAGGCCCGCGCGGGAAACACCCAGCACGACAAATACCGAAGAGAATAAGAGAACCGATACGTTAAGGTTGGTGACATAGGCATAAAATAAGAAGGCTAATACCGCGAAAATGCAGCTATAAGATAAACGCAAGGCACCAGAAGGTGACAGGTCAAATTTGCTGAGGAGCATCATGAATACAAATGTTCCCGGAACAGAAACAAATGCCGCGACGCTTAAATAACCCGACACCGCAGCGGTATCCTGATGCAAACCGTAAACGATGTAATAGGTAAATACCGAGCCAAAGACATCCATCGCGGTAAACGAGGCAATGTAGATAATAATATGCTGGCGGAACATCTTAATTTTAAAAGAGGAGAGCAGGTCTAATACCAGGTTTTTTAAATGGTGCCACAAGTTTCCGCTGTTTGCGTTTTCCGGTTCGGGCTCAAACTCTTCCCGCACATCTTTGGCCTCCCAGGTACACATCCAGGTGGTGAATACGGCAATGCAAAAAATAGCCGAGAAAATCAGCCCGGTGTAGGTGTACGTCATGGAGTTATCTTTGCCGGTAAACTGCATGATGACGCCGGGCACGGAGACGGCCAGAAAACCGCCAAGCTGTGAGCAAATCATTCGCACGCCTGATAAACGGGCGCGTTCGCTGTAACGGTTAGTCATTTCGGCGGCTAAGGTTTCCCAGGGAACCAGCACCATGGCAGACAGCAGTTCAATGGAAAGATAGGTGCCGAGATAATACCAGTAGCCCATATCCGTGACCCACAGCAGGGCATATAAAAACATCAGCGGGGCGCTGAGTAATAAAAAGAAGCGTCGGCGGCCAAATTTTCTACCCAGCCAGGTGTTGGCGAAATTATCGGTGATATAACCCATTATTGGGCTTAATACGGCATCAATGACACGGGCGATAGCAAATATTGAACCGGCTTCCAGGACCGATAATCCACAATAGGTGGTATAGAAGAATAATAGCCAGGTGCCAATAATCGCAAATGCGCCGCCGCCAAATAAATCGGTGACGCCATATCCTATGGCTGTTCCATAGCCAACTCTGCGTTCTGTAGGTTTCATATTGTTATTCCATTTAAGCCGTAGGGTGGATACCCGTCATACTTCAGGCTGCAGGGGTGTTGGCTGCAACTCGAATTATTTAGGGTATATGGAATGATGTTTAAAACTCTATCCAATTCCTTGTTATTGATGACTGATAAATAGCTTCGACCATGCGCAGTGATATTTCTGCCTGATGAATATCCACGTAGCTGTGGTTATCTCTATTTTTTAAATCGGCATAAAAATTATTAATGGCCTGCTGATGGCTACTTCCCCAATAACATTTTTGATCTTCGCCGGGCGCTTCATCGCAGACGAGAAGTTCTTTAATATCGCCTGAAATAAACCACAGACTATTGTGATGAAGTTGCAGCAGGCCGTTTTCGCAGTGGATCTCTAAAAACAGCGGTGAATCGGTGGTATTGCAGTTGGTGGCGTAAAAGATCCCGCGCGCGCCGTTAGCCAGTTTCATATTGGCGATGGCGGTGTCTTCGGCCTGTGTTGCGTCGCTCAGGAAACTACTTTCTACGACACCTTTGACTGACTTGATGCCTCCGGCAAACCACTGCATTAAGTCCAGGGTATGAATCGCCTGGTTGATCAAAAGGCTGCCGCCCTCGCTGGCAAAGCGCCCACGCCAGGGGCTTTGCGTGTAGTAGTCATGCGTTCGGTTCCACGTCAGCACGGCTTTAATACTTAACATTTTGCCGAACGCGTTGCTCTCCAGCAGCGCTTTGATTTTCTGGCTGCTGGGGTTCAGGCGGTTCTGGTAACAAACACCCAACTGCCCGGTGGTGACTGCCAGCACGTTTTTTATCTCTTTCACCTCGCCTGGATTAAGCGCCACCGGTTTTTCCGTAAAGACGTGTTTCCCGGCGATAAGCGCCGCGGTGATGATCTCTTTGTGGGCCACGTGAGGCGTACATACGTGCACCACATCAATATCGCCGTCGTAGAGCATCGTGCGGTAATCAGCGTAGTAGCGGCAGCCGTAGCGCTCAGCAAGCCTGCGACCTTTTGTTGAGTCCGTGTCGGCAATCGCCCGTAGCTGACTGGCAGGATACGCCTGAATCGCCTCGACGTGCAGGGTGTGGATGGCCCCACACCCGATGACCGCGGCTTGCAATGTCTTCATTAAGCCACTCCGTTTGCCAGCATTTGCGCCCGCACACACAATTCGGCGGCTTTAAAAGCGTGCGCCTGGGTCATGGCGTTTTCGGTGCGATTCAGACAATCAAGAATCAGCTCGCCAAAGAACGGGAAGCCCACTTTGCCCGCCACCGGATAGCGGAATTCACCCTCTTTATTCACCAGATACACTACGTCCTGCTCCTGGCGGGTGATGTCGACATATTTGCGAATTTCGATATAGCCTTCGGTGCCGAGTAGGGTAAGACGCCCGTCGCCCCAGGTGCTTAGCCCGCCAGGCGTGAACCAGTCGCAGCGGAAATAGCCGCTGGCCCCGTTCTCGCCTTTGAGCATCGCATCGCCGAAATCTTCAAATTCTGGGTATTGTGGATGGGCAAAATTCTGCGTTTGAGCCGCGACGACGTGGGCTTCGCTGTTGCCGGTGTAATAAAGAAATTGCTCGATTTGATGGCTGCCGATGTCGCAAAGAATGCCCCCGAAACGTTTTTTGAAATAGAACCAGTCCGGGCGGCCTTGCCCTTCGCGGTGCGGCCCCATGCCCAGGGTCTGAATCACCCGGCCAATGGCACCGTCGCGCACCAGTTGCCCGGCAAATACCGCGCTTTCGACATGCAGGCGTTCACTGTAATAGACCGCGTATTTGCACCCGGTCTCATTCACTTTCGCTTTTGCCGCCGCCAGTTGTTCGAGCGTGGTTAACGGCGCTTTATCCGTGAAGTAATCTTTTCCGGCATCCATGACTTTTAGGCCAAGGGCGCACCGCTCAGCGGGAATGGCGGCTGCGGCAACGAGCTTCACGCCGCTATCGTTGAGGATTGTCTCAAGTGAAGGGGCGACTTTTGCCTGCGGATACTGTTTAAGAAACTGCTCGACTTTTTGCGAGTCAGGATCGTAAACCCATTTCAATGTGGCACCCGCTTCAATCAGGCCGTTACACATGCCATAGATATGGCCGTGGTCGAGTCCTGCTGCGGCAAAGGTAAAATCACCGGGCCGCACCACGGGCTGCGGTTTACCTTTTGGCGCGTAATTCATCCCATCTTTAATGCTCATAATCCTGCCTCCATATTTTTACCCAGCGGGATAGCGTCTTCATTGGCAAAGTTTTCCACGGATGCCGATTTTTCAAAGAAGTGCGGAGCCAGTTTGAGCAGGCCGCCGGTCTGGTAATAGGGGTCGTTGGCGTTAATGGGCAGTGAAACAATGCTGCGCGTGATGGCGGATTTATAGATTGCAGTGATGAGTTCCAGCGAACGCTTGCCCTGCGGGCCATCGACTAACGGGGCGGTGCCGGTGTGCAGTGCGTGCAGGAAGTTTTCGATTTGCCCGGTATGCAGCGTCCAGTTAAGGCGCGGGATGGATTGATAGCTGTCTTCAAGCTGGTTTTCCAGCGAGGTATCGCGAGTTTCAATGGGGAAACCGTTCGGAGCAGATATGCTGGCGAATTTATCCCACGGCGCGGAAATACGTGCTTTTTCGCCCTGAATCACGATTTTCTGATCTTCGCCGTGATGGACGACCGACGCGGTGAGTTGGGTTAGGGCGCCGGTGTCATATTTGAAAATGGCGGCGCTGAGATCTTCCACTTCGGCGTTGTCATGGGAGACGTTAGTGGTGATGGCGACCACTTCTGACGGGAAGCCGAGCATCCACTGAATCGCGTCGATATGGTGAACCGCATGGTTTAGCGTGCAGCCGCCGCCCTCTTTTTCCCACGTGCCGCGCCACCAGAGGTCGTAATAGGAATGACCGCGCCACCAGAAGGAATCCACCTGCGCGTGGCAAACTTTGCCGATCTGGTCGCTTTCGAGCACTTTTTTCAGCCGCCAGAAGGCATCGGTAAAGCGGTTTTGCGCAATGATCGACAGCGTTTTTCCACTGCTTTGCGCAGCGCTAATCATTGCATCGCACTCTTGCAGCGATGCCGCCATCGGTTTTTCACACAGCACATGTTTACCCGCATTCAGCGCATCAATAGAAATAGCGGCATGGACATAAGGCGGGGTGCAGATATCGAAAACATCAATATCGGGATCGTTAAGAATATCTTTGTGGCTGCTGTAGACCGTGGCTTGCGTTAACCCGTAATGCTTTTTCTTTTCCTCGGCTTTTTCAGGGTAAATATCTACCAGCGCAACAATCTGGCAGCGGTCAGGAAATTGCAGGTAACCCTGAATGTGATTATGGGAAATATTACCCGTTCCTATAATGGCGATTCTTTGCATTAGGCTCTCACTTATCAAATAAAAAATTCGATACGGACAATAAAAGTTACTGTTTATTTTCATCAAGAATCATTTTTTGAGAGCATAGTTATGGTTTTTTTTGCACACAACCGCTATTTATGACAGAAATTGCATGGCGAGATCGGCAACCTGAAATGAGAATTAAAAACGGCAGAATTATAAAGGGTTAGCTGTGAAAGGAAGTTAACTTTGCGGATGAGGCATCGATCACAAAATGACGGGCAAGTTGAAAATCAAGCAGATAGCTGAGTTAAGTGGCCTTTCGCCGAGTACCGTTTCTCGGGTGCTGGCGGGTAAAAGTAATGTTAGCCCGCAGGCCAAGGAGAAAGTATTTTCCCACGCTCGCATTATGGGTATTTTACGTGACATACCCGCCAGCCGTTTATTAATGAATTCATTATTAATTTGTGCCCCGGCTGCGGCTTTTACCCCCCATGGCGATCATTATTATTATGAAGTGATCCAGGGCGTTATTTCGGAAGTGTCGCGTTACGATGTTCACGTTAAAAAATGTGCTCTGGATATTACGGAATCGGATACGGCCTTATTTATGCGCTCAATTAATCAATCCGATGTGGACGGCATAATAATCATCGGTATTGATGACGATTCATTGTATCGCCTGGCAGCAGAAAGCAATAAACCGGTTGTTACTATAAATGCCAGAGATAAAAAGATGCGCTTGGATTGTGTGTCTCCGGATCATTATTCCATTGGCTATAGCGCGGCAAATTACCTGTTAGAGAAAGGCCACCGTCCGGTGCTGTTATTTACCGATTTGCGTCGGGAAACCATGATCCAGCGGCTGGAAGGGTTTAAAAGAGCGTGCCTGGAAAATCATTTTATTTTTGATGAGCCTGAACATTTGCTGGTGACCAAAGGCTACGGTGAAACGGAAGCCCGGGCTAATTTCAAAAAATACCTCCAGCAGCGCTCCCGCGCCGAGCTGCCTTCGGCCATTTTATGTGGCGGGGGCGCTATCGCCAGGGCAGTGCTTAGCGAGCTGAAAAACCACAATCTCCAGGTTCCCGAAGATATTTCCATTATGAGCTGCGCCTACGCACATGAAATGGATGAGATAAACCGCATGGGTTTAACCGCGGCTTATCAGCCCTGCCGTGAATTGGGGAGTGAAGCGGTTTATATCCTGCAAAGCCGCTTAATGCGCGAAGTGAGCCCGAGGTTTAATTTATTGCTCCAGGGTTCCATTCTTGCGGGTAACTCGGTGGTGGATGTGAACTGGCGGCGCCGGGAGCTGTATCAATCTTATTCAATTCCCTGATTCTGTTACGGGAATAATGGCTTTTACTGATAATTACGGCGTTTTGTCATAAATTTCTTATTATCGTTGTTTTCGGGTGGCGGCCCTTTGCGGGGCTGGTTAACCTGAGAACGTTATCTATGCAGATTAATACAGAAAAGAGAGTGGATATGGATGAGTCACAAGTCCGCGTTGCAATCGCGGGTGCGGGTGGTCGCATGGGGCGACAACTGATTCAGGCAGCCTTGCAACTGGACGGCGTAAAACTGGGTGCAGCGCTTGAGCGTGCAGGTTCATCCCTGGTTGGCAGCGATGCCGGTGAATTAGCGGGTGTGGCGAAAACGGGCGTTATCGTCAGTGACAGCCTTGATGCGGTCGTTAACGACTTCGATGTGTTCATTGATTTTACGCGCCCGGAAGGCACCCTGAACCATCTGGCTTTCTGCCGTCAACACGGCAAAGGCATGGTGATTGGCACAACGGGTTTTGACGATGCGGGCAAGCAGACGATTACCGACGCTGCCGCAGACGTACCGATTGTCTTTGCCGCGAATTTTAGCGTGGGCGTGAATGTGATGCTCAAGCTGTTGGAAAAAGCCGCCAAAGTGATGGGCGACTATACCGACATCGAAATTATTGAAGCCCACCATCGCCATAAAGTGGATGCGCCGTCCGGCACTGCGCTGGCTATGGGCGAAGCCATTGCTCAGGCGATGGATAAAGACTTGAAAGAGTGCGCGGTCTATTCCCGCGAGGGTTACACCGGCGAGCGCGTTCCAGGCACTATTGGTTTTGCCACGGTGCGTGCGGGCGACATTATCGGTGAACATACGGCGATGTTTGCGGACATCGGCGAGCGGATTGAGATCACCCATAAAGCATCCAGTCGTATGACTTTTGCCAATGGCGCAGTTAGATCTGCATTGTGGTTGAGTGGCGTGAAAAACGGACTTTATGATATGAGAGACGTGCTGGATCTCAATAATTTGTAAACTTTATTACCCATCGTGATGTGGTTATTACAATCGTAATTGTTTGATTGACAGGGCAATATTTTATTGCCCTTTTTATTTATTTTTATTTTACGTGCTTTCATGGGTTTTAGGTTCAAAGTGCCTATAAAAATCATTTTTATGGCATTTCTTCGTTGTTTTATTGTTAATTTTGACCATTTGGTCCACTTTTAGCGCTCGCCACCCTTAGATTCCCACTCATTCAGCCCCGCAACCGATTACGCACTGTAAGTTAGCTGTTGATTTTAGCGGTCAATTCGCCTTTTTTACATCAGAGAGCTAAAAAACACATAAAAAGTTGCACTTATGGTAGACTTTTTGGCGGCCTCTCACTAGAATGCCGCCGTTTGTCAAAAATCCAAATGACAGGCTGTTTTGCATTGATTCAGGAAATGGTTTTGAATTAATATGCAAATAAATTGACTGTTTATTCCCTGGAGGACGTTTTGATTAAGTCAGCGCTGTTGGTTCTGGAAGACGGAACCCAATTCCACGGTCGGGCCATTGGGGCATCGGGTCAGGCTGTTGGGGAAGTCGTTTTCAATACCTCAATGACCGGTTATCAAGAAATCCTCACTGATCCTTCCTACTCCCGCCAGATCGTCACTCTTACTTATCCTCATATCGGCAACGTCGGCACCAATGCTGCTGACGAAGAATCCTCCCAGGTACATGCGCAAGGCCTCGTTATCCGTGACCTACCACTGATTGCCAGTAACTACCGCAATACCGAAGACCTCTCTTCTTACCTCAAGCGCCATAACATCGTGGCCATCGCCGATATCGATACCCGTAAGCTGACCCGTATTCTGCGCGAGAAAGGTGCACAAAACGGCTGCATTATTGCCGGTGATAACCTGGACGCCGCACTGGCGATGGAAAAAGCGAAAGCGTTCCCAGGCCTTAACGGTATGGACCTCGCTAAAGAAGTGACCACGCAGGAGTCTTACGCCTGGCAGCAGGGGAGCTGGACGCTGGAAGGCGAGCTGCCGGAAGCGGCAAAAGAAGAAGATTTACCGTTCCATGTCGTGGCCTACGATTACGGCGTGAAGCGCAATATTCTGCGTATGCTGGTTGACCGCGGCTGCCGCCTGACGGTTGTTCCGGCACAAACGTCTGCGGAAGATGTGCTGAAGTTAAATCCAGACGGCATCTTCTTGTCTAACGGCCCAGGTGACCCGGCGCCGTGCGATTACGCCATCAGCGCCATTAAATCTTTCCTGGAAACAGACGTACCGGTATTCGGCATCTGCCTCGGCCACCAGTTGCTGGCTCTGGCGAGCGGCGCGAAAACCGTGAAGATGAAGTTCGGCCACCACGGCGGCAACCACCCGGTTAAAGATCTGGATCGCGATTGCGTGATGATTACCGCTCAGAACCATGGTTTTGCGGTCGATGAAGCGACGCTGCCTGCAAATCTGCGCGTAACGCATAAATCTCTGTTCGATGGCACGCTGCAAGGTATTCATCGCACTGATAAAGCCGCATTCAGCTTCCAGGGGCACCCAGAAGCAAGCCCTGGTCCGCATGATGCCGCGCCGCTGTTTGACCACTTTATTGAACTTATCGAGCAATACCGCAAGACCGCTAAATAATCAGGAGCTAAGAAAATGCCAAAACGTACAGATATAAAAAGCATCCTGATCCTTGGTGCAGGCCCGATTGTTATCGGCCAGGCGTGTGAGTTCGACTACTCCGGTGCTCAGGCGTGTAAAGCGCTGCGTGAAGAGGGTTACCGTGTCATTCTGGTGAACTCCAACCCGGCGACAATTATGACCGACCCAGAAATGGCTGATGCGACCTACATCGAGCCAATTCACTGGGAAGTGGTTCGCAAAATCATTGAAAAAGAGCGCCCGGACGCGGTGCTGCCAACCATGGGCGGCCAGACGGCGCTGAACTGCGCGCTGGAACTTGAGCGCCAGGGCGTGCTTGCCGAGTTCGGCGTCACCATGATTGGTGCTACCGCTGACGCGATTGATAAAGCTGAAGACCGCCGCCGTTTCGACGTGGCGATGAAGAAAATCGGCCTCGACACCGCGCGTTCCGGCATCGCACACAATATGGAAGAAGCGTTGGCGGTTGCCGCTGACGTCGGTTATCCGTGCATTATTCGCCCTTCATTCACTATGGGCGGCACGGGCGGCGGTATCGCTTACAACCGTGAAGAGTTCGAAGAGATTTGCGAGCGCGGTCTGGATCTTTCTCCAACCAAAGAGCTGCTGATTGACGAGTCGCTGATTGGCTGGAAAGAGTATGAGATGGAAGTGGTGCGTGATAAAAACGACAACTGCATCATCGTCTGCTCTATCGAAAACCTCGACCCGATGGGCATTCACACCGGTGACTCCATCACCGTGGCACCAGCCCAGACGCTGACCGACAAAGAGTACCAAATCATGCGTAACGCCTCGATGGCGGTGCTGCGTGAAATCGGCGTCGAAACCGGCGGCTCAAACGTGCAGTTCTCGGTTAACCCGAAAACAGGCCGCCTGATTGTTATCGAGATGAACCCGCGTGTGTCACGTTCTTCTGCGCTGGCGTCCAAAGCAACCGGCTTCCCGATTGCGAAAGTAGCGGCAAAACTGGCGGTGGGTTACACCCTCGACGAGCTGATGAACGACATTACCGGCGGCAAAACGCCTGCGTCGTTCGAGCCGTCCATCGATTACGTTGTGACGAAAATTCCTCGCTTTAACTTTGAGAAGTTCGTTGGCGCGAATGACCGCCTGACTACGCAGATGAAATCTGTAGGCGAAGTGATGGCGATTGGCCGCACGCAGCAGGAATCCCTGCAAAAAGCGTTGCGCGGCCTGGAAGTGGGCGCGACCGGTTTTGACCCGAAAGTGAATCTGGATGACCCGGAAGCGCTGACCAAAATTCGCCGCGAGCTGAAAGATGCTGGTGCCGAGCGTATCTGGTACGTGGCTGACGCCTTCCGCGCGGGCCTGTCCGTCGACGGCGTGTTCAACCTGACCAACATCGACCGCTGGTTCCTGGTGCAAATCGAAGAGCTGGTTCGCCTGGAAGAGAAAGTCGAAGAGATTGGCATCACCGGTCTGGACTACGATTTCCTGCGCATGCTCAAGCGTAAAGGCTTCGCCGATGCGCGTCTGGCTAAACTGGCTGGCGTTCGCGAGTCTGAAATCCGCAAGCTGCGTGAGCAATATAAGCTGCACCCGGTTTATAAGCGCGTAGATACCTGTGCGGCGGAATTTTCAACCGACACCGCGTACATGTACTCCACTTATGAAGATGAGTGCGAATCTAACCCGAACAACGACCGTGACAAAATCATGGTGTTGGGCGGTGGCCCGAACCGTATCGGCCAGGGTATCGAATTTGACTACTGCTGCGTTCACGCCTCTCTGGCGCTGCGCGAAGACGGTTACGAAACCATCATGGTTAACTGTAACCCGGAAACCGTTTCTACCGACTACGACACTTCCGACCGCCTGTACTTCGAGCCGGTTACTTTCGAAGATGTGCTGGAAATAGTCCGCGTCGAGAAGCCAAAAGGCGTTATCGTCCAATACGGCGGCCAGACTCCGCTGAAACTGGCACGTGAACTGGAAGCGGCTGGCGTACCGATTATCGGCACCAGCCCGGATGCCATCGACCGCGCCGAAGACCGCGAGCGTTTCCAGCACGCGGTTGACCGCCTGAAACTGAAACAGCCTGCGAACGCCACCGTTACCACCATCGAAATGGCGGTAGAAAAAGCGGCGCAGATTGGTTACCCGCTGGTGGTTCGCCCGTCCTACGTGCTGGGCGGCCGCGCGATGGAAATCGTCTATGACGAAGTGGATTTACGCCGTTACTTCCAGACGGCAGTCAGCGTTTCCAACGATGCGCCGGTCCTGCTCGACCGCTTCCTTGACGATGCGGTAGAAGTGGATGTCGATGCGATTTGCGACGGTGAAACCGTGCTGATTGGCGGCATCATGGAGCACATCGAACAGGCAGGCGTTCACTCCGGCGACTCCGCATGCTCTCTGCCAGCTTACACGCTGAGCCAGGAAATCCAGGATGTTATGCGCCAGCAGGTGCAGAAGCTGGCTTTCGAGCTGCAGGTTCGCGGCCTGATGAACGTGCAGTTTGCGGTGAAAGATAACGAAGTCTACCTGATTGAAGTGAATCCACGCGCCGCGCGTACTGTGCCGTTTGTCTCTAAGGCAACCGGCATGGCGCTGGCAAAAGTGGCTGCACGTGTGATGGTAGGGCAAACGCTGGTTGAGCAGGGCATGACGAAAGAGATCATCCCGCCGTACTACTCTGTAAAAGAAGTGGTGCTGCCGTTCAATAAATTCCCGGGCGTTGATCCGCTGTTAGGGCCAGAAATGCGCTCGACCGGTGAAGTGATGGGCGTGGGCCGCACCTTTGCAGAAGCATTCTCTAAAGCGATGCTCGGCAGCCAGTCTACGATGCGTAAACCAGGCCGCGCGCTGCTCTCCGTGCGTGAAGGTGATAAAGAGCGTGTGGTTGACCTTGCGGCGAAACTGCTGAAGCAAGGCTTCGACCTCGATGCGACTCACGGTACCGCGATTGTGTTGGGTGAAGCAGGCATTAACCCGCGTCTGGTGAACAAGGTGCATGAAGGTCGTCCGCACATTCAGGACCGTATCAAGAATGGCGAATACACCTACATCATCAACACCACCGCCGGTCGCCAGGCGATTGAGGATTCCAAACTCATCCGCCGCAGCGCACTGCAGTATAAAGTGCACTACGACACCACGCTGAACGGCGGCTTTGCTACAGCGATGGCACTGAATGCAGATGCCACTGAAAAAGTGACCTCTGTTCAGGAAATGCACGCGCAAATCACGAAGTAATCGCTTCGGATTCCTCCCAAAAACCCGCTTCGGCGGGTTTTTTAATGCCTTTCCTACCTGTTTTGGGGGTTGCCCGCGCCCGGCGTTAGTTCCATTTTACGGAAATACTTAAAAAAGGAGCTCGCCGTGCAACGTTCAATTCCTCTGATTACACTCGTCATACTGCTGTCTGGCTGTGCAGAATTTTCCTCGTCGGTTACTAAAACCATCGATGCAATGGGCATGACGCCAGATTATGCAAAAGGATTAACAGACGATCTGGAGCCGCAGAAAAAGCTGACCGTGCCGGTTGTCAGCGTGGCGGATAAAGTGCCTGAGGGTAAACTTGTTGAAAAATACGATAACGGCGCGAAGAAGTTCGAGACGGTAGTGAAGAACCGTTGCTTTAATGAATACCTCGATATTTATTACCCAAACGGCACGCTCAGAACGCATACGCCGCTGATTAACTGTAAGGCCGAAGGGCTTTCACAAGGCTACACGCAGGACGGTAAGTTACGCACCACTATCACTTATAAAGATAGCGTGGCGAACGGCGAAGCGAAAACCTACGACGCTCAAGGCAAGGTGCTGCAAACGGTCATTTTTAAAGACGGTTTCCCGCAAAAAAGTTAAACCGTTCAGGCTGATTTACAGCGGCCTGGCTTCGGAGTGTTCTGTATTTCCTCGCGAAACCGGAGAGTCGGACTACATTTAATACTCAAATGATAAGAAACGATTACTCCAAGGGAGAACAACATGAAAAACAAGATTTTGATGGCTTCTATTTTTGCAGCAGCAACTCTGTTTACCGTCGCGGGCTGTTCGTCTAACCAGGCGGTGAAAACCAACGATGGCAAAACGATTGTGACCGATGGCAAACCTGAGGTAGATGACGATACCGGTCTGGTCTCCTACGAAAATGCGGAAACAGGCAAAACAGAACAGATTAACCGGGATCAGGTTAAATCGATGAATGAGCTGAAAAACTAATCTCGCCCTTTCGCAGTGGCATTCGCCACTGCTTCTCCTGTATCCAGAAATTACTGCCTGCCGTTACTATTGCCGCTCTCCTGAAGGGCTACACTGTTTACAATATAATACCCGGCATACTTCAACCTGCAGGTGCGTTGGCAGCTATCAGTCACCCGAATCACTTACTTGAGTAGGCTCATCGGGATTCCTTCGCTTGCCGTCTGCCTGCAATATGGATTTTCCAGGGTATAAAACGATAATGCAGTGGAAACAGGCAAAACGATGATTTTGATTATTTATGCGCATCCCTATCCCCAACACTCTCACGCCAATCGAAAAATGATCGAACAGGCTTCGCTTTTGCCTGATGTGGAAGTGCGCTCGCTCTATGAGCTATACCCCGATTTCAATATTGATATTGCTGCCGAACAGGAAGCATTAAGCCGCGCCGATTTAGTTATCTGGCAGCATCCGATGCAGTGGTACAGCACGCCGCCGCTGATGAAACTGTGGATCGACAAAGTGCTTTCCCACGGCTGGGCGTATGGGCGCGGAGGAGTGGCGCTGCGCGGTAAAAATGTTATGTGGGCGGTGACGACGGGCGGGGGTGATAATCACTTTGAGCTGGGTAACCATCCTGGTTTTGATGTGCTCGGCCAGCCTTTGCAGGCGACCGCTTTGTATTGCGGCATGAACTGGCTGCCGCACTTTACTATCCATTTCACTTTTGTCTGTGACGAAAATACCCTCGAGGTACAAGCCGAAATGTACAAACAACGGTTGCTCGACTGGCGGGAGGCGAACCATGGATAGCCATAGCCTGATTCAGGCGCTGATCTACCTCGGCTCCGCCGCGATTATTGTCCCGATTGCGGTGCGTCTCGGTTTAGGTTCCGTGCTCGGCTATTTGATTGCCGGGTGCATTATCGGCCCGTGGGGATTGCGGCTGGTGACCGACGCCGAAACTATTCTGCATTTTGCGGAAATTGGCGTGGTGTTGATGCTCTTCGTCATTGGCCTGGAACTTGACCCCCGACGCTTATGGACGCTGCGTGCCTCGGTATTCGGCGGCGGAGCGCTGCAAATGTTGGCGTGCGGTTTGCTCCTCGGCTTGTTCTGCATGTTCTTAGGTTTGCGCTGGCAGGTGGCCGTGTTAATTGGTTTGACGCTGGCGTTATCTTCTACCGCCATCGCCATGCAGGCCATGAACGAGCGTAATCTGACCATTTCTCAAATGGGCCGCAGCGCATTTTCGGTGCTGCTCTTTCAGGATATTGCTGCCATTCCACTGGTTGCGATGATTCCCTTGTTAGCCAGCAGCGGGGCGACAACCACCTTCGCGGCATTCTCTATTTCGGCGCTGAAAGTTGTGGGCGCATTGGCGATTGTCGTGCTGTTAGGCCGTTACGTCACGCGCCCCGTTATGCGTTTTGTTGCGCGTTCCGGCCTGCGAGAAGTCTTCAGTGCCATGGCGTTATTTATGGTGTTTGGCTTTGGTTTATTGCTGGAAGAAGCCGGGCTTTCAATGGCAATGGGCGCGTTTCTTGCAGGTGTTTTACTGGCGAGTTCCGAATACCGCCATGCGCTTGAAAGCGATATCGAACCGTTTAAAGGCTTGCTGCTGGGGCTGTTTTTCATCGGCGTGGGAATGTCGGTAGATTTTGGCACGCTGCTGGAAAACCCGTTGCGCATTATCGCGCTGCTGTTCGGCTTCCTGGCGATTAAAATTATTACCCTTTGGCTGGTGGCAAAACCGTTGAATGTGCCGGGTAAACAGCGCCGCTGGTTTGCCGTCTTGCTGGGGCAGGGGAGTGAATTTGCGTTCGTGATTTTTGGAACGGCGAAAATGGCGCAGGTGCTTGATGATAGCTGGGCGAAATCGCTCACGCTTGCGGTCGCGCTGTCGATGGCGGCAACGCCGTTGCTGCTGGTGCTACTTAATCGCCTGGAGAAATCAGGCAAAGAGCAGGCGCGGGAAGCGGATGAAATTGATGAAGAACAGCCACGAGTGATCGTCGCAGGTTTCGGGCGTTTCGGGCAAATCGCCGGGCGTTTACTGCTGACCAGCGGTGTGAAAATGGTGGTTCTCGACCATGACCCTGACCATATCGAAACCTTGCGTAAGTTTGGTACCAAAGTGTTTTATGGCGACGCAACCCGCGTGGATTTGCTTGAGTCTGCGGGAGCCGCAAAAGCCGAGGTGCTGATTAACGCCATCGACGATCCTGATGCCAATATGCAGTTAACTCAGCTTGCGCAGGAACACTTCCCGCATCTGCTAGTGATTGCCCGCGCACGCGATCTTGACCACTACATTCGTCTACGCCAGGCAGGCGTAGAACAGCCGGAACGTGAAACTTTTGAAAGCGCGTTGAAGGTAGGGCGCCGTGCGCTGGAAGGTTTGGGCGTGGGGAGTTATGAAGCGCGTGAGCGAGCCGACCATTTCCGTCGTTTCAATATGCAAATGGTGGAAGAGATGGTGCCCGCACCGGACTGGTCATCGCGCGCCGATGTTCTTAAACGCACCAGCGCTATGCTGACCGAAGTGATTAACGAAGACCGGGCGCATCTCAATGTGATTCAGCGCCACGGCTGGCAGGGTACGGAAGAGGGCATTCATTCGGGGAAACTGGCGGATGAGCCGCCTGTGAAACCTGTCGGGTAAGTAACAATGGGCGGGTTTTGACCCGCCCAAACAATCAACTTAGCGCAACTTTGATCCCAAGCCCAATTAGCATCCCACCCAATAACTTATCAACAATCTTTTGCGCTTTGGCAAGGCCGCGGCGAACGGGTTCGCTTTGGATTAGCACCACCAATAACGGCCACCAGATAACCGACAGCATCAGGATTACGCCAGCGTACCAGAGTTTTTCCATGGTGCCGGAGTTCACGCTCAATACCTGAGTGAAAACGGACAGGAAAAACAACGTCGCTTTTGGATTCAGCAGATTACACAAATAGCCCTGTAAGAAGGCTTTTTTCAGCGTGGTTTGCTGGCGCTCAACATTGCTGACATCCATCTTGCTGCCGCCGCGAGCAAACAGCGCGTGGAAACCAATCCAGATTAAATAGGCGGCACCGGCATATTTAAGAACATCGAACAGCCACGGTGTTGTCGTAATCACTACCGCTAAACCTGCGACGCAATAAGTCATGTGCGTGGCAACGCCGCTGATAACGCCCAATGAAGTCATCATCGCCGCAGTACGCGGATAACGTGCCGCATTCTTAATGACCAGAAAGAAATCAGGCCCAGGGGAAAGCATTCCCAACGTGGCAAGAGTGGCGACAAAAAGCGTGGTTTCCAGCATGGTGTTATCCGGTAGAGATGAAGAAAAATGCACTATAGCGCAGCTATTGCGTAAACTTATAGAGGATGGCAGGCCGCAGTTAAGAATTTTTTACGTTATTTCTGGCGCTTTTACGCTAACTCATTGTTCCTGTTGTATCAGGAAGCTGTGCGTTACATGTTTACAGTAGCAGAACAAAAAAATTCTCGCGGACAGGCTTGCGGACAGTCGACGAAAGAATGCGCTTTCCGTATAGTGGCGGCAATTTTTTCACCACCCTTGGGTTAATAGAATGATCAGTCTGATTGCTGCATTAGCGGTAGATCGTGTAATTGGCATGGAGAACGCCATGCCCTGGGACTTACCTGCCGATCTGGCCTGGTTTAAACGTAATACGCTGAATAAACCTGTTGTTATGGGGCGTTTGACCTGGGAATCTATCGGTCGACCGCTTCCAGGACGTAAGAATATTGTTATTAGCAGCAAGCCGGGTACCGATGACCGCGTAGAGTGGGTTTCATCTGTTGAAGATGCTATTAAGGCTTGTGGTGATGCAGAAGAGATTATGGTGATTGGCGGTGGACGTGTTTACGAACAGTTCCTGCCAAAAGCGCAACGTTTGTATCTGACGCACATCGACGCAGAAGTGGAAGGCGACACGCACTTCCCGGATTACGAACCGGATGAGTGGCAGTCAACTTTCAGTGAATTCCACGACGCCGATGAGAGTAACTCCCACAGTTACTGCTTTGAGGTTCTGGAGCGTCGTTAAGACCGCATTGAATTGAATGACGAAAAAAACACTGGGTGAGGCTACCCCAGTGCTTTTTGTTTATTAATTGATACGGCAGTGCTGCTACTAATGACAACGAAGAAGGGGTTCCATGAAAAATAAGCTTTACTTCTGATTTACATATTGGGATGTCTTTATAAGCATTCCGCCACTATTTTCATTACAGCGAGTAATCATTTCTATAATTAGTCATCAATAAAGTTGGCTAGGATTTCTTTAGGGAAACGGCTAGAGCATTCTTTATCTTTAAATTGGTAAGTTTTTAGATGAAATATATCTCCGGCATTTCCTATATAAATTAGGTTGGCTGGTGCTTTGGTTTTTTCCTCAAGTGGCATAAATTCATTGGAGTAGAAAATACCACCTAGTATTTTATTTTTATGGCTGATATAGGTGATTGTATCTGTGGGTATTCTATTTTTTATTGTCAAAACTGACAGTGAATCTAATTTTAGGAGATTAGTGTTCATTATATAGATGTATCCTTCTATTGTAGCCCGACTGTTCCCTTCTGTATAATTTAACTCTTCTGAATTAGAACCCAGCAGTATGAATGTGTCATCGTTTTTATATTTTTTTTTAAAATGATCAAATAAATCAGAAACTGCTTCTGTATCAATTTTTGCACAGAAAATGAAATTTTGTTTTTTATTATCTAAATCACCGGCGGATGTTTTAATAGAAAGAAGAGAGGTGAAAATAATTATGCACATTTTATTAAAAAGTCTCATAAGTCCTCTTGGGTTTATTTAATAGGGCGGAAATCATCAGGGGTACTAACGTCGTCATTAAGTGCATACCATGCATGAACAAAAGCAGGCCATCTGACAGAAATAAAACCATCTTGGCCAGGATTTATTCTTCCTGTTAATTGTGAAGCATTATATTGACTACTACCTTGATCGGCCCAGTAATTTATACTTAATTTTCCAATTGGTTGGAATGTTCTTGAGAATTTCTGCTTGCTAATCCAAAAATAACCGCCTGCATCACATGCGCAATATGAATCAATGGCAGGTAGCATATTATTAGGCTCTTCTGTGAAAAAGGTAGAACTTTGACCAAATCTATATTTACTATAGTTCGAATAGTTTTCCCTTCCTGTTAAATGTACAGTGCCTCTACCTTTAAACCTGGCACCATCACCTGATTGAGTATTTCCTAATTTAATCCCTTGAGTAGTTCTCGGTTCATACATATTGAAATAATTCAAATCGCCATTTTCAACAAAAAATTTAAACCTTCCTGTTTCCCTTGCCATTTGCCCCATAAAATGGGCCATTCTTAATGGGGTTACTATCAGATATTTTGACAGGATTTTTGATAAACTAACACCTACATTATCTGGCCGAATTATTTCTCCTGAAGGTTTTCTACCTTCTGTAGTAAGCCAACTAACTAGTTCTGCCTTGGTTAAGTTTGGTTGCAATGCATGAGACTCATTGCGACGAACAATACGTACAAAATCATCTAGTCCTAACCATCCACACTTCCTGAAATGTGCAATAAACTCCCTCGGCTCAAAATGCCATACCCGACCAGAAGGTAACGGATTTTCAGCCAGACAAAGTGCTTTTCCGTGTTCCGTCAGCAAGTTAAGGTCGCATTCTGCCATCGGTTTATTCTTTACATCATTAGGAGATTTCAGCCATTCAAACCGTGAATCTACAGTTGCCTTGTCCCACTCCAGAGGGAAATGACAAATCATTCGATTTAAGTCACTGCGTGTTGTGCACAGAATGGTGGGTGAATTGCACTGGCTGTTCGTGTCGGTATCATCATCCACCAGTTTCCAGCCCATCCAGTGAGGGAAATCGCCGTCGCTGTAGACTTTTATGTCCCGGGCTCCAAGGTTAACGAAGCCTTTCCCTTCAGGGGTATTCACCTTCTGCCACAGCGGTGCATCTGCAGGGCTAAGCGTTTCGTATTCTGTATTAATGACCCGTCCAAAACGCAACATTTCATATCCCGCACTCGGGCTGGCCGGGTAGAGTTTCAGCGCACTGGAATACAGGTTGTATTCATAGTCCTCACCATCGGCATTAACTAAAGGCTCACCCACTTCGGAATAATTATCGGGCAGTATGGGATCCTCCTGGCGGGTTGTCATCGTACAACTGCCCTTGTCAAAACGCATGGTTACATATAACTGTACGCTGGTTTCCAGCACTGAACTGTTATTCACCAGCGAATTATCCGGAGGGGCGGATTCATAAACTGGGGTTCCCGCAGGTAAGAAAAAATGAATATCCCCATAAACTACTTCAACCCGACCATCTTTCGTCAGGTCTGTGTCTGGAGAAATTCTTCCGGTGATTTTCTGAAGGTTTTCATCGTCACAAAAAATCTGAAAATGAAGTGCATTCTGATCATCCACCATACCTGCCATGCCTATTATCTCTTTGCGATGCAGTGTTTTTCCGGGCTGAGCATTCCCGTCAACCCTGCTCAGATGCATATACAGTGAATACCAAACAATCTTGCCGCTATCACCGCTCCCGATTTCCGTTTCATGTTTCAGAAGGACATAGCCGTAATCGGTCGCTCCGTTGTAATTGAGCGGTGATACATCGCGTTTTGCCTGGTCAGGCTGACGCAGAGAAAGGACTTTGCCATCTGCGATACATCTTACGGGATTTGATGAGCTACCCGTCAGATGAATACCCCCGTGCCAGGACTGGCCTTTATTAATGGGGAAACTTCGTTGCGCATCAGCAGGCATCATTCTGTTTACCCATTCTGAGTCGGTTTCACTATCTGCCTGCTCGAGCAGAAATGGAGGGCTGATAATCATTTTTATAATCCTTTATCAGAGAGAAGAAATATCCCGGGTAGAGCACCGGTAATCTGAATAAATTTTCTATTACGAAAATAGGAACTTTGTGGCGGGTTCTTCGCTATCCGGTTCATCCTGCCCAGAATCATTCCCAGCACCGGAATTTCCTTCGCCACCGCTTCCCCCACCATCCTGCTGTGACTCGCACAACCCATCATCACCTCCATCCGCCGGCGCACTCAGCATCACCGGCTGCAGTGTCGGGACCAGTGTCCCCGGAGTGCCGCCGCCGTTGAGGTTGATTTTCGGCCCCGTGATATCGATACCCGCGGGGTGAATGACGATAAACGAGCCGCCCGCCTGCAGGGTGATTTTGCTGTGGCTTTTCAGGACAATATCGCCCTGAACGTCAATGCCCAGCGCCCCGGCAATCTTCTGCGCCAGGTCGTCCTTCACTTCCAGGCTGTATTTCCCTTTCACCAGGCTGACGTGGTCTCCGGTGGTGGTGTGCGCCTGCTTTCCTTTTACCGTGATTTTTCTGTCGTTCGCCACGTACAGCGCGTCATCGTGACCAACATTTTCTGTGCGGTCGTGTGCCACCCTCAGCGTCTGGTCATTACCGACGTTTGTCTGCCGGTCATGCGCGACGCTGAGGGTTGTGTCGTGTCCGGCGGCATTTTCTTTGCCCACCGTTACCGTCTGCCCCAGTGCGACGGTGATGCTCTGGTTGTTGCCGATGGTTTCGGTGTGGTCGGCTTTCACCTCCGTGTCACGGTTGTTCAGCACCACCGTCTTCATGTCCTTCTGGGCATGCATCGACAGCAGCTCCTGATTTGTCTCATCCTCGAACATCAGCTCGTTGTAGCCGCTGCCTTTGTAGGTCTGCGAGCGGATAGCCATCTGCGTTCGGGTGCCCGGCAGGTCGCCCGGGGCGCGGTTACCGGCGTGGTAGGTGCGCCCGGTGATAATCGGCTGGTCCGGGTCGCCGTTGAGAAAATCGACAATCACTTCCTGGCCGACGCGCGGGATGGCGATATTGCCGAATCCGGCGCCGGCCCACGCCTGCGAGACGCGTATCCAGCACGAGCTTTTCGCATCCGCCTGGTTGTAGCGGTCCCAGGCAAATTTCACCCGCACCCGCCCGTGCTCGTCGCAGAAGATTTCCTCCCCCGGCGGGCCGTCGACCCGCGGTTTGAGAGGCGGCTGTGAGCGCCAGGTCTGAACGGCGGGGATGACGCTGAAGCTGTTGGTGAGCGTGGTGCCCTGGCCTTCGCTGCCGGTGAGCGCCTGCGGCTGGCTGCCGGTTAACGTACAGGCCACCACCTGCCAGAGGTCGTTGAGGTCTGCGCGCGGGTGGTCCGTCAGGCTGAAGCAGCGCCCCGGCTGGAGCCGGGGTGAGTTGCTGGTGCCGGTGGCGTAGTCCACATCGCTGCGCCAGCCTTCCACCTGATATTTCGCAAAGTCTGCCCCGCGCTGTGCGTCCTTGAAGCGCCCCGGATAGTCAAAAATCTCATACACCGCCCGCTGGTTGGGCATCTCCGACGGGCGGTGATTAAACTGCCCGGGCCAGAGGGGGGCCTTAAAGGTGTAGTCCCGGGTGGTGACCTGCGCCGGGCGGATTTGCGCGCGGCGGCAGAAGCTGTTGATGCAGTAGCGGCTGGATTCACTGGCACCGTTGGGGTTGTACGGCAGCGGGTCGAGTCTGCGCAGCACGCGGCTGTCATCGGCGAAGGTCAGTTTCTGCAGGTTGCGCTCCAGATATTCCTCCTCGCAGAAGAAAATCCCCTCTTCGGCGGCCAGCCGGGCGATGAAGTCGAAGTCGGTTTCCTGGTACTGGACGCAGAACTCACGGAAAGGGTGCGGACGGCGGAACAGCGCGTCATGGGTGAGCACACCCGTCTCTTTAAGCAGCGTCTGAAAGATGGCGCGGATATCGACATTCTGGAAGCTGCGGCAGAGCTCCGGGCGCAGGGTTATGTGATACAGCGTCTGGTGTTTACCGGTGTTGCCCTGCTCGCAGAAGGTCACGATGCCGCGCAGGCGGCGCTTAATCTCCTCGCCCTGCCGGATAATCAGCGTCCCCCCCTGGTCGAGGACTTTACGGAATTCCAGGGCCGGATTGCTGCTGGCGAGGGTCAGCTCAAGGCGGAACAGGGAGGAGAGGGACTGGGTGAGCTGAAAGTCCACCACGGCAAAGGTGTCATCCGGGGTCCGCCCGGCGGTAAAGGTGAAGCGGGTGACGTCACTGGCCATGGTGTTATTCCTTCAACGAATTATAGAATCATTGATATGAACCTATAATTTTGTGAGACTCATAATTTAGATAAATATAATAAAATCAATGATATAAATATGTCAGAAAGGTATCCTGGCAGAGGAAAAGCTAAAGTGAGCTGTGTCACATTGTGAAATGTAGGAAAGTAGACAAAAGAAATGGGTGTAACTTGCATAGAGCAGGGCTGGAATTTATTCGGCTGGGAGCCAGACAAATTCCAGTGGAATGAAAAAACGTCTATTAAGACGCTATTGCCGTATCGCCCTCATCGAGGCTGGTTTTACGATTCGACGGCTGAACAAAGTAAGTTTTATCTTCCCAGCGCAGGCAGGTTAATTCACCGCCCCAACAGCAACCGGTATCCAGCCCGTAGATCCCTTCAGGTGTGCCTTTGCCTTCCAGCGATGCCCAATGCCCAAAGATAACGGAATACTCAGCGGTAACCGGGCCTGGAATTGCAAACCAGGGTTTTAATGGCGCAGGGGCGCTTTCAGGCGTGTCTTTGCAGTACATGTCTAACTGCCCGTTCGGGAAGCAGTAGCGCATCCGGGTCAGGGCATTGGTAATAAACCGCAGGCGAGCTAAGCCAGAAAGTTCAGGTGACCAGTTGTTTGGCATATCGCCATACATCGCATCAAGGAACAGCGGATAGCTGTCGCTGGAGAGCACCGCTTCGACATCGCGCGCGCAGGCCATAGCCGTGTTTAAATCCCATTGCGGTGTGATCCCTGCGTGCGCCATCACCAGCTTTTTCTCTTCATCGACCTGAAGCAGCGGCTGGCGGCGTAGCCAATTTAGCAGTTCATCGGCATCGGGTGCTTCAAGCAGAGGCGATACGCGATCTTTGGGCTTGTTACGGCTAATGCCCGCATAAACGGCCAGCAGATGCAGGTCGTGATTGCCGAGCACAATTCGCACGCTGTCGCCGAGCCCACGCACATAGCGCAGTACTTCAAGCGAGCCGGGGCCACGCGCGACGAGGTCGCCCGTAAGCCATAAAGTATCTTTGCCAGGCGTAAACTCAACCCGTTGCAGTAAAGCGGTCAGTTCATCGTAACAGCCGTGAACATCGCCAATCAGGTATGTAGACATCGTATCAGTGAATGAAGGCTGGAATGGCCAGACGGAACACGGGAATAGCGACGCGGAAAGCGTCGCCCTGAGAGTCGACCATTTCGTAATGGCCTTGCATGGTGCCAAGCGGTGTTTCAAGCACTGCACCGCTTGTGTAGCTGTATTCGTTGCCCGGTTCAATATGCGGTTGGACGCCAATCACCCCTTCGCCCTGAACTTCAGTTTCATGGCCGTTACCGTTAGTGATAAGCCAATAACGGCCAAGCAATTGCACCGGTGTTCGCCCCAGGTTGCGGATGGTAACGGTATAAGCAAAGACGAAACGTTCGTTCTCCGGTGAGGACTGAGATTCGATATAGACGCTTTGTACCTGAATGCATACGCGGGGCGAATTTAACATCGTTAACTCTCCTTCGGCTGCTCGGGGTGCTCAGCCAAATAGTTTGCCAGTTGGCAATACTGTGCGACTGAGATGTTCTCAGCACGCAAAGTTGCATCAATTCCCAGCTCTGCCATCACTTCTGCACTGAACAGATGGCCCAGGCTGTTACGAATCGTTTTGCGACGTTTGTTAAAGGCTTCAGTGGTGATGCGACTTAACACACGCAGCTCTTTTACTGGATGCGGTATCGTTGCATGAGGTACCAGACGTACAACGGCGGAGTCCACTTTGGGTGCTGGTGTAAAGGCCGTCGGCGGGACTTCAAGCACTGGGATCACATTGCAATAGTACTGGGCCATGACTGATAAACGACCATAAGCTTTACTGTTAGGGCCTGCAACCAAACGGTTGACCACCTCTTTTTGCAGCATGAAGTGCATGTCTGCAATGGCATCAGTATAGCTAAAGAGATGGAACATCAATGGCGTGGAGATGTTATACGGCAGGTTGCCGAAAACGCGCAACGGCTGACCGATTTTTTGCGACAGCTCTCCAAAATCCATCGTCATCGCATCTTGCTGATAAATGGTCAGCTTAGGTGCCAGGAACGGATGCGTTTGCAGACGTGCTGCAAGATCGCGGTCCAGTTCGATGACGGTCATTTCATCCAGACGTTCACCCACAGGCTCGGTTAATGCGCCAAGGCCTGGGCCGATTTCAACCATCGCCTGGCCTTTAAGTGGATTAATAGCAGAGACAATACTGTCGATAACGAACTGGTCATTAAGGAAGTTTTGCCCAAAACGTTTACGGGCTAAATGGCCCTGGTGGACACGAGTATTCATTGAGTATTAACAATCATTTTGATGGCGAGATTAAGCGCCGTAATAAAACTGCCGACATCGGCTTTCCCCTGACCGGCTAGTTCTAGCGCGGTTCCATGGTCAACCGAAGTGCGGATAAAAGGTAAGCCTAGCGTGATGTTTACCGCACGGCCAAAGCCCTGATATTTGAGTACTGGCAGACCTTGATCGTGGTACATCGCCAGCACGGCATCGGCGTTATCGAGATACTTGGGCTGAAACAGTGTATCTGCCGGTAGTGGGCCAGAAAGATTCATCCCCAGACCACGCATTTCATTCAGTACTGGAATGATGGTATCAATCTCTTCAGTACCCATGTGGCCGCCTTCCCCGGCATGGGGGTTGAGGCCACAAACCAGCACATGCGGCTGCGCGATACCAAACTTGGTTTGCAGGTCATGATACAGGATGGTGATTATCTGGCGTAATAAATCTGGCGTTATCGCGTCACTAATGGCTTTTAGCGGCAAATGTGTGGTTGCCAGCGCCACGCGCAACTCTTCGGTTGCCAGCATCATCACGACTTTTTCGCTCTGCGATCGCTCTTCGAAAAACTCGGTATGACCAATAAACGGAATGCCCGCATCATTGATGATGCCCTTATGAACCGGCCCGGTGATGAGAGCTGCAAATTCACCGTTAATACAGCCGTCACACGCGCGAGCTAGCATTTCAACGACATACTCGCTGTTTCTCACATCTAGCTGACCTGGTATTACAGGGGCACGTAATGCAATCGGGAGAACGGTGAGCGTGCCAGCCACTTGGGGGCTTGCTGGGGAATCGGGTTGGTATGTTTTGAGTGTGAGAGGCAGGCCGAGAAGGGCAGCCCTTTCCTGAAGGAGTTCAGGCGCAGCCACGACAACCAGTTCTACTGGCCAATCGCGGCTTGCCAGCGCGATAAGCAGGTCAGGACCAATCCCGGCGGGTTCGCCGGGAGTGATGACCACACGATGGATATTAACCATTGCTACCTATAACTTTTACGTAAGCGGATGCGCGTTGCTCTTGCATCCAGGTCTGAGCTTCTTCAGAGAACTTACGGTTGAACAGCATACGATATGCACGATCTTTTTGTGCCGCATCGGTCTTATCAACGTTACGAGTATCTAAAAGCTCAATCAGGTGCCAGCCAAACGAAGAGTGAACCGGTGCACTCAACTCGCCTTTGTGCATTTTTGAGAGCGCATCACGGAACGCCGGATCGTAGATGTCTGTCGCAGCCCAACCTAAATCGCCGCCCTGGTTCGCAGAACCCGGGTCTTCAGAGAACGATTTTGCAGCCGTTGCGAAGGTGGTTTTACCGCTCTTAATATCAGCCGCAATCTGCGTCAACTTAGCACGCGCCTGGTCGTCACTCATGATAGGAGACGATTTCAGCAAGATATGGCGAGCGTGAACTTCAGTCACAGAAATGCTCTGGCTCTGCCCACGCAAATCATTCACTTTCAGAATATGGAAACCCACGCCTGAACGAATCGGGCCAATCACATCACCTTTTTTCGCGGTGCTTAATGCCTGAGCGAAAATAGACGGTAATTCCTGGATGCGACCCCAACCCATTTGACCGCCTTTTAGAGCTTGCTGGTCAGCAGAGTAGGTGATGGCGAGTTTGCCGAAATCTGCACCGCTTTGCGCCTGTGAAGCAATGTCACGCGCTTGCTTTTCTGCATCATCTACCTGAGCAGAGGATGGGTTTTCCGGCAATGGAATCAGGATGTGGCTAAGATTCAGCTCGGTACTGCTGTCATTTTGGCTACCCACTTGCTGCGCAAGGGAGTCCACTTCCTGTGGCAAAATGGAGACGCGGCGACGAACTTCGTTGTTACGCACTTCCGAAATCGTCATCTCTTTACGGATCTGAGCACGGTAAGAGTTGTAATTAACCCCGTCATAAGCCAGACGGCTACGCATCTGATCCATACTCATTTTGTTTTGAGCTGCAATATCAGCAATAGCTTTATCAAGCTGCTCATCGCTGACTTTGACACCCATTTTCTGACCCATCTGCAGAATGATTTGATCCATGATCAAACGTTCTAGCACCTGATGGCGCAAAGTCGCATCGTCAGGAAGTTGTTGCCCGGCCTGCTGGGCACCGGTTTTCACTGACTGCATCATGCCGTCAACATCACTTTCCAGTACCACACCGTTATTTACGACGGCTGCAACTTTATCGACTACCTGTGGGGCCGCGAAAGAGGTATTCGCCGCCAGGACGATACCGAGAAGCAGCGTTCTCCAATTCTTCATACTTTTTCCATTTACTTAGCCGCGAAGCGGATTGCTAATTCAAGTCAAAGTGAATTACATCGAGCTTTGATACGGCAGAATGTTTGAACGCAACATTTGCTGTGTGCCCAGGCCGTAGTTAGAACTCAGGCCACGTAACTCGATGTTAAAACCAATTACGTTATCGTATTTGCTTTCGCCATTTCCGTTATCCCAGCCGTTAATTTTGCGCTCGTAACCCACACGAATCGCATAACAGCAGGAGTTGTACTGCACGGCCAGCATGGAGTCAGCGGTTTGTTGTGCCTTGGTATCGTAGTAATACGCTCCTACGACAGACCAACGATCAACAATCGGCCAGCTCGCTGTCATGCCTACTTGCGATATACCGTTTTCGTACTGAGGTGCCTTAATATCAATGGTTGAGACTGTTGCACTAATGTATTCAGGACTTGCATAACGATAGTTAAATTGCAGCAGACGATCGTTGTCTTTGCGATATTCGATAACACCGTTACCCGTTGCTACGTTATCCAGACGCGTATCGTACTGTAAGCCACCACGTAAACCCCAGCGATCGGTCATGCGCCAGTAGGTATCACCCGCCCACAAGATAGACCCTGTTTCGTCACCTTTTTCATTGGTGATAGTTTCATCACCGGTACGGGATTTCGTGAAGTAGTAGATTTGACCCACAGAAACGTTAAAACGTTCAACGGCTGCATTATCATAAACGCGAGTTGTCACGCCCGTAGTCATCTGGTTAGCAGATGCAATACGGTCAAGGCCGCCGTAAGTCCGATCGCGGAACAGGCCGCTGTAGTCAGATTGCAGTAGAGCAGAGTCGTAGTTATTGATATTGCTCTGGTCACGGTATGGCACGTAGAGGTACTGCGCGCGCGGTTCCAGGGTTTGCATCCAGCCTGCAGCAGAGTCCATATCACGATCGAAAATCAGCTTTCCGTCCATTTTGAACTGCGGCAGGGTACGGTTGACTGAGTCCTCTAAGCTAGCAGCAGCAGCAAGTTTTTGTTGATAATTGATGTCCTTAGGGTTGGTCTGGTATTGATGCAAGGCATAAGCTCGATATTGATCAACATTTGTTTGCTGATAATGCGTCGCCATTAATTTGGCTTCGGTATTCAGGCTCGCCCAACCGTTGGATACCGGAAGGCTAATGGTCGGCTCGAGATGAAGTCGAGTGGCTTCCGGCATATTGTTATTAAAGTTCGTAAACTTAACCGCCTGGCCATAAACACGCGTATCAAATGGGCCAACATCATTTTGATAGTAGTTCACGTCCAACTGCGGCTGCGCGCTGTAAGAGTTAGCCCCACTATTTTGTTGCGACTCAAAAATCTGGAACTGTTTAGTTGAAAGCGTGGCATCGAAGTTTTCAACCGCATAGCCAACACTAAATTTCTGCGTAGCGTAGCCGTCAGTACTTGAGCCGTACTGGGATGTAAAATCGTTAAAGTAACTTGGATCGCTGACTTTGGTGTAGTCGATATTGAAGCGCCACACTTGATCCATTACACCGCTATGGTTCCAGTAGAATAACCAGCGACGATCGTCTTTATCTGGATTTTGAGGATTAAGGGCTTTTTGATCGTCTTTGTATTGGTCATCTGACAGCATGTAGTCGAATTCCATAATGCCTGCACCTGCTTTGGTGAGGTAGCGGAATTCGTTCTGCCATTGCGTACCACGCTGTTCCATATAGTGCGGAGTAATCGTGGCATCAAAGTTAGGGGCGATGTTCCAGTAATACGGTAGAGTAAACTCAAGGCCGTTATTGGTACTGTATTTCGCATTTGGGATCAGGAAACCTGAGCGGCGTTTGTCGCCAATCGGTAATTGCAAATAAGGGCTATAGAAGACAGGAACTGGGCCCAGTTTAAAGCGGGCGTTCCAGATTTCCGCAACCTCTTCCTCACGGTCCTGAATCACTTCACTGCCTACTACGCTCCAGGTATTAGAGCCCGGTAAGCAAGAGGTAAAGGTGCCATTTTCCAGAATAGTGTAGCGGTTATTGCCACGCTGCTTCATGAGATCGGCAGTACCACGCCCCTGGCGATCTACCATTTGGTAGTCACCTTCCCAGACGTTGGTATCTTTGGTATTCAGGTTCGACCAGGCTTTCGGGCCTTTGAGGATCACCTGATTATCGTCGTAATGGACATTTCCGACGGCATCAACGGTACGCACCGGGTCAGGCTGACCTTCAACCTGTTTTTGATGCAACAGCACCTCGTCAGATTGCAGGCGGCTATTGCCTTGCTGGATATCTACATTGCCACTGAACACCGCATCATCGGGATAATTTCCTTTTGCGTGATCGGCATTTATAGTAACAGGCAGGTTGTTGGTATCCCCTTCCACCAAAGGGCGGTTGTAACTAGGGATACCCAGCATACACTGCGACGCAAGATCGGCAGCCATACCTTGTTGACTATACAGCGCTGCGCCAATCAAGGTGGCCAGCAAGGTGGGAATACGTTTTTTCATACGTGTTATTCGTTGTTCCATCATCAATGGCTTAGCGTCGGCAAACGGTCAGAGACTAACTTACTCGTCACCACAGCGCTAGTGTTAATCCTGCCCGTTAGCAGTCTGCCGTTAGGCACCGCTATCAATGACGGGTATGATAAAGCAAATTCTAGCCGACGGCATGACGATTTGGGGAGTATATGCAGTATTGGGGAAAAGTACTCGGTGTCGCAATAGCACTTATTATGGGCGGTGGCTTCTGGGGTGTGGTGATAGGGTTACTGATTGGCCATGCCATTGATAAAATGCGCAGCCGTCGTCAGCAGTCCTGGTTTTCTAACCAGCAACAGCGTCAGTCACTGTTTTTTAGCACCACATTTGAGGTAATGGGCCATCTGACTAAGTCAAAAGGGCGCGTTACTGAAGCAGATATTCAGATTGCTTCGCTACTGATGGATCGTATGCAATTGCATGGCGATGCACGTAGTGCGGCGCAGCATGCGTTTCGTGTAGGTAAAGAGAACGGCTACCCGCTGCGCGAGAAAATGCGGCAGTTACGTAGCGTATGTTTTGGACGTTTTGACCTGATTCGGATGTTTCTTGAAATTCAAATTCAGGCGGCGTTTGCGGACGGCTCTTTGCATCCTAACGAGCGTGAAGTGTTGTACGTTATTGCAGAAGAGCTGGGTATTTCCCGCGTCCAGTTCGATCAATTCCTGCGAATGATGGAAGGCGGTCAGCAATTCGGCGGTGGTTACAACCAATCGCAGGGCGGTTTCCAGCAACAGCGTGGCCCAACGCTTGAAGATGCCTGCAACGTTCTGGGCGTTAAAAGTAACGATGATGCCACTACCATTAAGCGCGCATACCGTAAATTAATGAGTGAGCATCACCCGGATAAACTGGTCGCAAAAGGTTTGCCACCGGAAATGATGGAGATGGCTAAGCAGAAGGCGCAGGAAATTCAAAAAGCGTACGATCTGATTAAGACGGCGAAGGGATTTAAATAAAGATGAAGCCTCTCGATTGAGAGGCTTTTTTTTAGAAGTCAGCCGGGGCGCGAAACGTCATCGGCGTTCCATACTCAGGGTGAGTAATGGTCAGCATTTCGGCATGCAGTTGCAGGCGCGGCGCTAAGGCCAGCGCTTCCGGGGACGCGTAGAAACGATCGCCCAGAATCGGGTGGCCTAACGCCAGCATATGAACACGTAGCTGATGCGAGCGCCCGGTAATCGGCTTTAGCTGCACACGAGCGGTGTTATCCGCTGCATACTCCAGCACCTGGTATTCCGTTTGCGCCGACTTGCCGGTTTCATAACACACTTTCTGCTTTGGCCTGTTCGGCCAGTCACAAATCAGCGGTAAATCTATCAAACCTTCTTCCGGCTGAGGATGGCCCCAAACCCGCGCTACGTACTGCTTCTTCGGCTCACGTTCACGGAACTGGCGCTTCAGCTCGCGTTCGGCGGCTTTGGTCAGCGCAACGGCAATCACGCCGCTGGTAGCCATATCCAGACGATGTACAGATTCAGCTTGCGGAAAGTCGCGTTGAATGCGCGTCATCACGCTGTCTTTATGTTCATCAAGACGTCCTGGAACGGACAACAAACCCGAAGGCTTGTTGACCACCATAATGTGTTCATCCTGATAAAGGATGACCAGCCAGGGCTCGGTCGGCGGGTTATAGGGTTCCATAATCATTTACTCTACATCCTTCAAGCTGCAGCGGCGTTGGCTGCTTTCGCCCACCCCAGCCACTTACTTTAGTAAGCTCCTGGGGATGTTCTCTCTTGCCGCCTTGCTACAACTCGAATGATTTGAGTAAAGCGGTGTGCAAACTACTGATGCGTCACAACGATGAGGCGCAATGCATCCAGACGCCAGTTGGCCTGCGCAAGGCTTTCCAACACGTGTTGACGATTGCTCTCGATAGCCTCGAGTTCATCATCACGAATGTTCGGGTTGACCGCTCTCAGCGCTTCCAGGCGAGAAAGTTCCGCACTCAATTTTTCGTCGGCCTCTTCACGAGCGGCTTTAATCAGCACTTGTGCCTCGGCTTCGACTTTCTCTTCCGCCAGTTGCAAAATCGCATGCACATCTTGCTGCACCGCATTCACAAGCTTACTGCCGGTATGGCGGTTCACCGTGCTTAACTGGCGGTTAAAGCTCTCAAACTCAACCTGAGCCGCGAGGTTGGTGCCGTTTTTGTCTACCAGCATACGAACCGGCGTTGGCGGCAGGAAGCGGTTAAGCTGCAATTGTTTCGGCGCTTTAGCCTCAACAACGTACACCAGCTCCAGCAACAGCGTGCCAACCGGCAGCGCTTTGTTTTTCAGCAGTGATAGCGCACAGCTACCGGTATCGCCAGACAGAATCAGATCCAGGCCGTTGCGAATGATCGGGTGCTCCCAGGTGACAAACTGCGCATCTTCGCGTGACAGCGCCACATCACGTTCAAACGTAATGGTGCAGCCATCTTCAGGAAGGCCTGGGAAGTCCGGCACCAGCATATGATCGCCTGGCGTCAGGACGACCATGTTATCGCCGCGGTCGTCCTGATTAATGCCGACAATATCGAACAAGTTCAGCGCGAAACTCACCAGATTCGTGTCGTTATCTTGCTCAGAAATCGCTTCTGCCAGCGCCTGTGATTTCTCACCGCCGTTAGAGTGGATTTCCAGCAGGCGGTCACGACCCTGCTCAAGCTGAAGTTTCAGGGCGTCATGCTGTTCGCGACATTGCTTAATAAGCGTATCGAAACCGTCTGTGTTTTCTGGCGCGGCTAAATACTCGATCAGTTGCGGATAGACATTGTCGTAAATCGCGCGGCCCGTCGGGCAAGTGTGTTCGAACGCATCCAGACCTTCATGGAACCAGTTCACCAGCACCGACTGTGCGGTTTTTTCCAGGTAGGGAACGTGGATCTGAATGTCGTGCGCCTGACCGATACGGTCCAGACGACCGATACGCTGCTCCAGCAAATCCGGGTTAAACGGCAGATCGAACATCACCAGATTGCTGGCAAATTGGAAGTTACGGCCTTCGGAACCAATTTCAGAGCACAGTAAAACTTGCGCACCGGTATCTTCTTCCGCAAACCAGGCCGCAGCGCGGTCGCGTTCGATAATCGACATCCCTTCATGGAACACGGCGGCACGAATACCTTCGCGCTCGCGCAGGACTTGCTCAAGTTGCAGTGCGGTGGTGGCTTTGGCGCAGATCACCAGCACTTTTTGAGAGCGGTGGCTGGTCAGGTGCCCCATCAGCCATTCAACGCGAGGGTCGAAGTTCCACCATGTGCCGCTATCGCCTTCAAACTCCTGATAAATTTGCTCAGGGTAGAGCATGTCGCGCGCGCGCTCTTCCACAGATTTACGTGCCGCCATAATGCCGGACACTTTAATCGCGGTCTGGTACTGCATCGGCAGCGGCAAACGGATGGTATGCAGTTCGCGTTTCGGGAAACCTTTCACGCCGTTACGGGTGTTACGGAACAGCACGCGGCTGGTGCCGTGGCGGTCCATCAGCATGGAAATCAGCTCCTGACGCGCCGCATCACTCCCTTCACGGGTGCTGTTTGCGGTTTGCAGCAGAGGCTCAATATCTTGCTCGCCAATCAGATCGCTCAACATGTTGAGTTGCTCATTGGTCAGATGATTGCCTGCCAGCAGCAATGCCACGGCATCGGCGACCGGGCGGTAATGCTGCTGTTCTTCAACAAACTGCTCGAAATCGTGGAAGCGGCTTGGGTCCAGCAAACGCAGACGTGCAAAGTGGCTTTCCATACCTAATTGTTCAGGCGTTGCGGTTAACAGCAAAATACCTGGAATATGTTCTGCGAGTTGTTCAATCGCCTGGTATTCACGGCTTGGTGCGTTTTCGCTCCATACCAGGTGGTGGGCTTCATCAACCACCATCAAATCCCATTCTGCTTCACACAGATGCTCAAGACGCTGCTTGCTGCGGCGCACGAAATCCAGCGAACAGATAACCAGTTGTTCTGTTTCGAATGGGTTATCGCTGTCGTGCTGGGCTTCGGCATAACGCTCGTCATCAAACAGAGAGAAGCGCAGGTTAAAGCGGCGGAGCATTTCGACCAGCCACTGATGTTGCAGGGTTTCTGGCACCACGATCAACACACGTTCAGCGCTGCCAGCCAGCAGTTGCTGGTGCAAAATCATCCCGGCTTCGATGGTTTTACCTAAACCCACTTCATCAGCCAGTAAAACGCGTGGCGCATGACGGCGGCCGACATCGTGAGCGATGTTAAGCTGATGCGGAATCAGGCTGGTACGCATGCCGCGCAGGCCGCTCCACGGCTGACGGTACTGCTCGCTTTGATAAACGCGAGAGCGATAGCGCAGGGCGAAACGATCCATTCTGTCAATTTGCCCGGCAAACAGTCGGTCCTGCGGTTTGCTGAAGACCAGTTTGCTGTCGAGGAACACTTCACGCAGCATGGTCCCGGCTTCTTCGGTATCCAGACGCGTACCGATGTAGGCCAGCAAGCCATTTTCTTCCTTAACTTCATCAACTTTGAGTTGCCAGCCTTCATGGCTGGTGACGGTATCACCCGGATTAAACATCACGCGTGTGATAGGCGAGTCATTTCTGGCATACAGACGATTTTCACCGGTTGCAGGATAAAGCAGGGTTACCATGCGTGGGTCTAATGCGACCACGGTACCCAGTCCCAGTTCGCTTTCGGTATCGCTGATCCAACGTTGACCAAGTGTAAAAGGCATAAGATTTCGGCTCTATTATCAGTTACTAAGATTTGCAGGCAATAGTAAAACGACCGCGCGCAATAAGGGGGCGGTAGCTCAAAAGTAGATTTAAGGATGATTCAGGAGGGCGCTATGGTACTGGAAGGAAACGAGATAGTCACCGTCAAAATAGCCCCAATTGCCCTGTCATCAGTGTAGCAAAGTCATCCTCAAGGAAAGGTAAAATTCCTTCTGCCACCGGCTGGAGCTGGCGGGTCAGGTAGTGATCGTAATCCAGAGGCGATTGCTGATAATCCACCGGTTCAGGGCCATTGGTGGTAATCACATACTTGATGGTGCCCCGGTTCTGATACTGCGCCGGGCGGCCAAGTCGTTGATTATGTTCATCTGCAAGACGTGCCGCGCGTACATGTGGTGGCACATTTTTCTGATATTCGCTTAGCGGCCGACGCAGCCGCTTACGGTAAATCAACTGATCGTCCAGCTCACCGGCCATCAAACTGGCGATGGTTTCGCGAATATAGTCCTGGTACGGCTCGTTGCGAAACACCCGCAAATACAGCGTTTGCTGGAATGTTTGGGCTAAAGGCGTCCAGTCAGTGCGCACCGTTTCCAGCCCTTTAAACACCATCCTTTGCTTATCGTTTTCCTGAATCATTCCGGCGTAGCGTTTTTTGGAACCTTCAACGGTGCCGCGAATCGTCGGCATCAGGAAACGGCAAAAATGGGACTCAAACTCCAGCTCAAGCTGGCTATCCAACTGCTGCGTTTCTTGCAGATGAGTCTTCCACCAGGTATTCACATGGTCGACTAACTGCTTACCAATGCGCGCTGCGTCTTGCTCGGAATGCGCTTTTTTGAGCCAGACAAACGTGGAATCGGTATCACCGTAAATCACGTCATACCCCTGGGATTCAATCAAGGCTTTAGTTTGCAGCATGATCTGATGACCACGCATGGTGATCGACGACGCCAGACGCGGATCAAAGAAACGACACGCGCTGGTGCCCAGTACGCCATAAAAGGCATTCATGATGATTTTCAATGCCTGGGACAATGGTTTATTTCCGTGACGCTTTGCCTCATCGCGGCCGGACCAGATTTGCCCGACGATTTCCGGCAGGCAATGTGTGGTTCTGGAAAAATGCGCGCCTAGAAAACCGTCCACCGAATGTTCAGGTTCCGGATGCGCCATACCTTCAACCAGGCCAACCGGGTCGATAAGAAAAGTGCGAATAATCGACGGATAAAGGCTTTTGTAATCCAGCACTAACACCGAGTCATACAGGCCGGGGCGCGAGTCCATTACATAGCCTCCGGGGCTTGCCTGCGGCGGCACATCCCCAAGATTAGGTGCGACGTAACCCGCCCGGTGCATACGCGGAATATATAAATGACCAAACGCGGCAACCGAACCGCCGTGTTTATCAAGTGGCAAACCATTCACCGTTGCCCGTTCAAGCAGGAAGGGCATCAGCTCCGTTTTATGGAAAATCCGCGTCACCAGCTCGCAGTCTTTAAGGTTGTATTTCGCAAGCGCAGGTTTATCTTCGGCAAAACGGCGATCGATTTCGTCCATTCGCTGCCATGGATTATCAATGGCTTTACCTTCACCGAGCAGTTCCTGGGACACCGCTTCCAGCGAAAACGAAGAGAAATTCCAGAATGCGGATCGCAGCGCTTCGATACCATCAATAATCACGCGGCCCGCGGCCTGAGCGAAAAATACGCCTTGTTTAAAACCGTGCTCGCGCCATTCCAGCAAACTGTTTCCCCGCCCAAGACGTAGCGGCACCTGATAGCGATCCGCCATTTTCTGCAGCACACGCAAATCGAACTGCACGACATTCCAGCCAATCAAAACGTCAGGATCGTGCTCGGCAAACCAGGCGTTGAGTCTTTCTAAAAGCAGCGGGCGGCTGGCAACATATTCCAGTGTAAAATCCAGCCCGCTGGCATCGCCATTTTCCGGGCCAAGCATGTAGACGATTCGCTGCCCGCAGCCTTCAAGTCCGATGCAATACAGCTCGCCATGACGATTGGTTTCGATATCCAGCGACACCCATTTCAGCGGCGGGCGATAGTCCGGTGCGGGTTTAAGTTTCGTTTCAACAATTACGTTATTTTTTGGCTCACCGCTAAACCAGACCGGCGCGGTAATAAAGCGCTCCATCAAAAACCGTTCAGGTGGGCGAATATCGGCTTCATAAACCGTAATGCCGCCATCGCGCAGCAGTTTTTCAATACGCATAAGTTGGCGATGCTGGCGGCAATAAAGCCCGCAAATGGGCTGACGATGAAAATCTTTGAGAGGCAGCGGCGTGAGGCGATACTGGCTTTCGTTAGCGAGCAGGCGTTCGGTTTCAGAACGCTGTGATTGCGGAATAAAGGCGACAGATTCCTGGTGCGGCAGACGCACTTTCACCGGCCCATCGTCCGTTGCCAGCCAAAACTCAACTTCAGTACCGAGCGGGGAATCTCGCCAATGGCGAGTTAAAAGAAACCCCTGACGAGCTTGCGACACGCTGCGTTCTCATAAAAGGAAAAGTGGTCTGATTATAGACTACCCGGTGCGGAATTACTGCTTTTATATACAGTGCTTACTGCCCGTAATAAGCTTTAGCCCCATGCTTACGCAAATAATGCTTATCCAATAACGTTTGCTGCATATCCGGTAATTCCGGAGCAAGTTGGCGGCAGAATATGCCCATATAGGCGACTTCTTCCAGCACTATGGCGTTGTGTACGGCATCAACCGGATCTTTTCCCCAGGCAAACGGGCCGTGGGAATGCACCAGTACGCCGGGCATTTGTGCGGCATCTATTCCACGTTCAGCAAAAGTTTTCACAATCACTTCCCCGGTTTGCCACTCGTAGTCGCCATTGATCTCGTCGTCGGTCATTTTGCGCGTACAGGGAATGGCGCCGTAGAAGTAATCCGCATGGGTGGTTCCCGTCGCAGGGATCGATTGCCCGGCCTGCGCCCAGATAGTCGCATGGCGGGAATGTGTATGGACGATTCCACCGATGTGCGGGAATTGCAGATACAGCAGACGATGGGTAGGGGTGTCGGAAGAGGGTTTTTTATTCCCTTCAACCACTTCGCCAGTTTTCAGGCTAACCACCACCATATCTTCCGCTGTCATGATGCTGTAATCGACGCCAGAGGGTTTGATGATTAACACGCCGCGTTCGCGGTCAACGGCGCTGACATTACCCCAGGTGAGCGTTACCAGATTATTTTTAGGTAGGGCAAGGTTCGCTTCCAGCACCTGGCGTTTGAGATCTTCTAACATGTTGGATCCTCAGCTTGTAAACCCACTGACCCCACCCCAACCCTCCCCTGACAAGGGGGAGGCTGGGAGGGGGTCAATGGGGAAACATAATTAGCGTTTAAAACCGTAATAAACCTCGTTCCAGCGTAGAGAATCTTTAAACGCGGGCAGACGGGTGTCGTTATCAATTACGCTCAGTTCAATGCCGTGCAGTTCGCTGAACAGGCGCATATCGTCGAGCGTTAACGACTGGCTGAACACCGTGTGGTGCGCGCCACCGGCGAGGATCCATGCTTCAGACGCGGTTGGCAGATCCGGCTGCGCTTTCCACAACGCATTCGCGACAGGCAGTTTCGGCAACTGATGTGGTGCTTCGACAGTATCAACGCAGTTCACCAGCAGACGGAAACGATCGCCGAGATCGATTAGGCTCGCATTCAGGGCTGGGCCGGTTTGAGTGGAAAAGATCAGGCGGGCAGGATCTTCTTTGCCGCCGATCCCAAGGTGTTGCACGTCCAGAATCGGTTTTTCAGCGGTTGCGATTGAAGGGCAAACTTCCAGCATATGGGAGCCGAGCACCATATCGTTGCCGTTTTCGAAGTGATAGGTGTAGTCCTCCATAAATGAAGTTCCGCCCGCAAGACCGGTCGACATCACCTTCATGATGCGAAGCAGAGCGGCGGTTTTCCAGTCGCCTTCGCCCGCAAAGCCGTAGCCTTGCTGCATGAGACGTTGAACCGCCAGACCTGGGAGCTGTTTCAGGCCGTGAAGATCTTCAAATGTGGTGGTGAATGCGCTGAAACCGCCTTGTTCAAGGAACTGTTTCATCCCCAGCTCAATACGCGCGGCATCGAACACGTTCTGACGTTTTTCACCGTTTACCTGCGCGGCAGCAGTCAGGCGATAGCTACTTTCATATTCATCGACCAGGGCGTTGACATCACCGTCACTCACGGCGTTAACGACCTGCACCAGATCACCCACCGCATAGGTGTTAACGGCGAAGCCGAACTTCATCTGCGCAGCGACTTTATCCCCGTCAGTCACCGCAACTTCGCGCATGTTATCGCCGAAACGTACCACTTTAAGCTGGCGGGTATCTTGTTTAGATACCGCCTGGCGCATCCATGAACCTATACGCTGATGGGCCTGCGGATCCTGCCAGTGGCCGGTTACCACGGTGTGCTGCTGGCGCATACGAGCGCCGATGAAACCGAATTCGCGGCCGCCGTGCGCGGTCTGGTTTAGGTTCATAAAGTCCATATCAATGCTCCCCCAGGGGATTTGCGCATTGAACTGCGTGTGGAACTGCAACAGCGGCTTGGTCAGGATGCTCAGGCCGTTGATCCACATTTTGGCCGGCGAGAAGGTATGGAGCCACACCACCATCCCGGCACATTTATCGTTGTAGCTGGCGTCACGGCAGATAGCGGTAATTTCGTCAGGCGTGGTGCCCAGCGGTTTCAGCACCAGTTTGCACGGCAGTTTGGCTTCTTTATTCAGCGCGTTTACCACCTGCTCGGCGTGCTGATTAACCTGACGCAGCGTTTCCGCTCCGTAGAGATGCTGGCTGCCAATCACAAACCACACTTCATATTGCTCAAAAATGTTCATCGTCTTGTCCTTAATGGCTCAGGGCTGAAGGGAGATAGTGTTGTTCCGCGCTGACAGCCCATTGCTGATAGCGTTGATAAAGCTGCTCAAAGCGCGCAGCGCGTTGAGGGATCGGTTGTAAGGTGCTTTCGATTTGGCTCGCCATCGCAAGCTGTGCCCGGGCAATATCAGCGTGTTCGCCTGCGGCAACGGCGGCGAAAATGGCAGCGCCTAACGCGCAACATTGGTCGGAGGCAACAATCTGAAGAGGGCGATTTAATACGTCGCAGCAGACCTGCATGATCGTCGGTGATTTACGTGCAATACCGCCCAAAGCCATCACGTGGGTGACGGGAATCCCTTGTTCGGTAAAACATTCCTGAATGGCGCGGGCACCAAAGGCGGTGGCAGCAATCAGCCCGCCGAACAGTGCCGGTGCATCGGTTGCCAGGTTTAAATCGGTAATCACCCCTTTCAGGCGCTGGTTGGCATTCGGCGTGCGGCGGCCGTTAAACCAGTCAAGCACTACCGGAAGATGTTCAAGAGATGGGTTTTTCGCCCAGGCTTCCGTCAGCGCCGGAAGAAGTTGCTTCTTACTGGCATTGATTTGCTCGCGCAATTCCGGATGCTGCTGCGCCAGTTGTTCCAGCGGCCAGCCGAGCACGCGTCCAAACCAGGCATAGATGTCGCCGAAGGCAGATTGCCCGGCTTCGAGGCCGATAAAATCCGGCACCACGCTGCCGTCGACCTGCCCGCAAATCCCTTTCACCGCGCGCTCGCCCACGGTTGCTTTGTCGGCAATCAGAATGTCGCAGGTCGATGTGCCGATGACTTTCACCAGCGTATTTGGCTGCGCACCTGCGCCGACGGCACCCATATGGCAGTCAAACGCCCCGCCGGAAATCACCACGCTTTGCGGCAGACCTAAACGCTCAGACCATTCAGCACAGAGATTCCCCACCGGAATATCGGCAGTCCAGGTTTCGTTAAACATTGGGTAAGCCAGACTCTGGTTAATGACCGGATCTAACTCATCAAAGAAACTGGCTGGAGGCAGGCCGCCCCAGCTTTCATGCCAGAGCGATTTATGCCCGGCGCTACAGCGACCGCGGCGAATATCCTGTGGGCGAGTGGTGCCGGAAAGCAGCGCCGGAACCCAATCGCACAGTTCGATCCACGAAACCGCCGCCTGCGCCACTTTTGCGTCGGCACGAGTGACATGCAGAATTTTCGCCCAGAACCATTCGCTCGAATAAATGCCGCCGATATAACGGGAATAATCATTTTTGCCAGGCTGATGGCACAGGCGGGTGATCGCTTCCGCTTCTTCAACGGCGGTGTGATCTTTCCACAACACAAACATGGCGTTTGGGTTGTCGGCAAATTCAGGGGTTAAAGCCAGCACGTTGCCTTTGGCATCAATGGGGGCAGGGGTGGAGCCGGTACTGTCGACGCCAATGCCACAAACCTGGGCGCGTTGTTCGGAGGTGAGTTCGGCGATAACGGTTTTTATCGCCCGTTCCATGGATTCAATGTAGTCCCGAGGATGGTGGCGAAACTGATTGTTGGCGGCGTCGCAATATTGGCCTTCCTGCCAGCGCGGATACCACTCAACGCTTGTTGCCAGTTCGGTACCCTCTTCACAATCCACGGCTAAAGCGCGAACGGAATCGCTACCGAAATCGAGGCCCAGCGCAATCGACATTTTTTAACTCCCTGACCTGGTTATCTATGAAAATGACATTAGTTTTTATGCAGAGAAACCGTCAGGTCGTATTCGCTGTAGTTATGGAGAAATGTGCTGTGCGGTGGAGAAGTGTGACGCCCCGCAAATAATTGATGTGGACATTTCTGCTACTTTTATAAACACTTTGGTTATCTTCACCAAACGCCATGATTACCTATTCAAAAGCATGTTCTCAGGCAAATTGCGGCTTTATGATGAAAATCAGGCTGCTTATTGTTTCAGCAGTGCAGCCGTTGTGACGAAATGCATGGATATGGACAAATTGTTCCCGTTAGCCCCCTTAAAGAGCGAGCCTGGTGATGCCTGAAATGCAAAATGATCCCCTCTTACCGGGGTACTCTTTTAACGCCCATTTGGTGGCAGGATTAACGCCGATTGACGCCGAAGGGCCGCTGGATTTTTTCATCGACCGCCCGCTTGGCATGAAAGGCTACATCCTCAATTTAACGATTCGCGGTGAAGGGGTGATTAATAATCAGGGGAAAAATTACGTCTGTCGCCCCGGCGATATCTTGCTGTTTCCACCGGGTGAAGTGCACCACTATGGCCGCGCGCCAGACAGCAAAGAGTGGTATCACCAGTGGGTTTACTTCCGCCCGCGGGCGTACTGGCAGGAGTGGTTAAACTGGGAGCCTATCTTCGCGCATACGGGGTTTTTTCGTCCGGATGATGCTCATCAGCAAAGTTTTTCTCAGCTTTTTGGTCAGATTATTGAAGCCGGGCAGGCGGAAGGGCGCTATGCAGAATTACTGGCGATTAACCTGCTGGAGCAATTGTTATTGCGGCGAATGGAAGTGCTCAACGCCTCGCTAAATCCTCCGCTTGATAACCGTGTCCGTGATGCGTGCCAGTACATCAGCGACCATTTGGCCGATAACCATTTTGATATAGCAAGCGTTGCGCAGCACGTCTGTTTGTCACCCTCACGCCTCTCGCATCTGTTCCGTCAGCAGCTTGGCGTCAGCGTTTTAAGCTGGCGTGAGGATCAACGTATTCTCCAGGCAAAACTGCTGTTAAGCACCACTCGCATGCCTATTGCCAGCGTCGGACGCAATGTCGGCTTTGAAGATCAGCTCTACTTTTCCCGGGTATTTAAGAAATGTACCGGGGCCAGTCCAAGCGAGTTTCGTGCGGGATGTGAATGAATCCTATAATTGATTCATACAAATGATGACTTGACGGGTTAGTACTCACTCAGGAGAATCGCCCACTCGTTTCTCGACGGATGCTTTATGGAAGCTTTGCTGGAACACTTTATTACTCAGTCGGTGGCGTATTCACTTATCGCGGTGATGCTGGTGGCTTTTCTGGAATCACTGGCGCTGGTTGGGCTCATCCTTCCTGGCACCGTGATGATGGCAGGGCTAGGCGCGCTGATCGGTGGCGGCCAGGTTGGTTTTTATCATGCCTGGGCTGCGGGGATTGTCGGCTGCCTGCTCGGTGACTGGCTTTCATTTTGGTTGGGGGGCCGTTTTAAAGGGCCTTTGCATCGCTGGTCGTTCATGAAAAAGAACAAAGCGCTGCTGGATAAAACTGAACACGCACTGCATCAGCACAGCATGTTTACTATTCTGGTTGGCCGCTTTGTTGGCCCGACGCGCCCGCTGGTGCCGATGGTGGCGGGGATGTTAGACCTGCCGGTTTCGAAATTTATCATCCCGAATATTATTGGTTGTCTCTTCTGGCCGCCGATCTATTTTCTGCCTGGGATTCTGGCCGGAGCGGCGATTGATATCCCTGCGGATATGCAAAGCAGCAGCTTTAAGTGGCTGCTCCTGCTGGTGGCTTTGGTTATCTGGCTCGCGGCTTGGTTGTGCTGGCGTTGGTGGCGTAGCGGTAAATCGAGTGGTGACCGTTTAACACACTATCTGCCTCGCGCCCGTTTGCATTGGCTGGCGCCAACTATGGCGGCAGTGGCGGTAGGCAGTTTCGTCGCGATTCAAATGCACCCGTTAATGCCGATTTATCGCACTATTCTTTGGAAAGTGCTCACCGGCCACGCTTAACGGCCAATTCCCAACAGCGCCGAGGCGCTGGCTTCTCCGCTCAATAACGTTGCCGTATCGCCATCCCAGGCGATGCGGCCATCCACCACCACCAGGCTTCTTTGCGCTATCCGCGCGGCGTCTTCAATACTGTGTGAAACCATCAGCAGCGTCAGTTGCTGCTCGCGACAAAGATCATCCAGCAATTGAAGCATTTCCTGACGTAACGCCGGGTCCAGCGCTGAGAACGGTTCATCCAGCAGCAAAATGGGTTGCTCGCGCACCAGGCAGCGGGCGAGGGCGACGCGCTGACGCTGGCCGCCGGAAAGCTGTGAGGGCAGTCGGTCAAGCAAATCGCTTATCGCCATTTGGCGGGCAATTGTCGTCAGGCGCTCAAGCTGCGCGGCATTGAGTTTAAGGCCGGGATTTAGCCCCAGGCCAATGTTCTGGCGCACCGTCAAATGCGTGAAAAGGTTATTCTCCTGGAACAGCATCGACACCGGTCGCTGGGCCGGAGCGGTACGCGTGTGGTCATCGCCGTGCAGCAGAATCTGCCCGCTGGCGGGAGTAAGAAAACCGGCGATCAAACTGAGCAGCGTACTTTTCCCCGCCCCACTTGGCCCCAGCACCGCAACGCGTTCTCCGGCATTAATCTTCACAGAAAAGCGCATCGGCAAATGGTGATAGAGCCAGGTTATATCAGTCAGAGTTAGCATTCCCTTCTCCTTCAAGTTGCAGGTGCGTTGGCTGCCTTCTTTCATCCAGGTCACATAGTTTTCTATGCTTCCAGGCTTCATTCACTTGCCGCCTTCCCGCAACCCGAATGATTTTGGGAATGGCGTCCCGGAAGTTTTTCAATCAATGTGAATAAAGCAAAGCACAGTATCAGCAGGATTAGCGCCGTCACGGCGCCGTCCTGGCTGCGATATGAACCAATTTGTTGATAGAGATAGAACGGCAGGGTGCGGAAATCGTCGTTGCCAAATAGCGCAACCACGCCGAAATCACCAATCGACAGCACGCAGGCAAACGCCAGCGCCTGTGCCAGCGGGCGTTTTAACGCGCGCAATTCAATGTAACGCAGGCGGTTTAGCCCGTTGATATTCAGGGACTGGCACAGTTTGTTATAGCGTTCCGCGACATCCAGCATCGGGTTTTCCAGCACTTTCAACGCATAGGGGATCGCCATCAAAGCATTGGTGAAAATCACAATGCCGTCTGCTGATTGCGGTAGCCCGACGGTGTTATTGAGCAACAGGAAAAATCCCGTCGCGAGCACAATGCCGGGCATCGCCAGAATTAACATTCCGCTGAGTTCCAACGCCTGGCCCGCGAAAGCCCGGTTGCGCAGACGTAACTCTCGCGAACTCCACAGCAGCATCATGGTGATCGCTATGCAGATTAATCCCGCCCCGACGGCGATTCTTAACGAGGTAAACAGTGCCTGCCAGAGAATCGGCTGCGAAAGCACCGAACTAAAACCGCTATTCATCCCGTCGATAATGACGGCCAGCAACGGAGGCAGTAGCAGTAGCAGGGCGAGCGTAATTAACACCCCATCGCAAAGCTTACGGCGCAGGTTATCTTGCGGATCGCGCCAGCCTTGCATCTGGCTGATGCCTGGGGCAATCGCTTTGCTGAGCCGCTGGCTCATCAGCACCAGGCCCAAACAGCAAATCATTTGTACTAATGCGAGCAGTGCCGCACGGGCAGGATCGTAGTCGTAACTCAGCGCCTGGAAGATTGCCAGCTCGATAGTGGTGGCCTGCGGCCCGCCGCCCAGCGAAAGCACTGTGGCAAAACTTGCGAAACAGAGCATGAAAATCAGCGCAGCAGCCGGCAATATCTGGCGGCGCAGCCAGGGCCACTCCACGAAACGAAAGAAATTCCAGCCCTGCATCCCAAGCTGGGCGGCGACCTGGCGTTGTTCGCTGGGGATATTTTCTAACGCCTGAAGCAAAAGCCGTGTCGCCATTGGCATATTGAAAAAGACGTGCGCCAGTAAAATGCCTTTTAAGCCGTACGGCGAAAACGCCCACTCGATTCCCAGCCGGTCACAAAGGGAGGCCAGCCAGCCTTCACGCCCGTAGACCGTCAGAATACCGAACACCGCCACCAGCACCGGCAGAACCAACGTCATAGCGCAAAGACGCAGGAGCGCAACACGTCCGGGGAACCGGCGGCGATACAGCGCTCGCGCCAAAAAAATTGCCGGAAACACGGACAATGCCGCAGAGAGAAACGCCTGCCAGAAAGAGAAACGCAGCACGTGCCACAAATAGCTATCCTGCAAAAGCGCGCGGATATCGGTTTGCGGCGCGTTAAACCACAGCGCCATAAAAGCCGCGAGGGCTACAGCCACCACCAGCGTGGCGGCACATAGCCCTGGGATCAGCCAGCCTGCAATTAGCGGCTGACGGCGCGTTGCCATTCGTTAATCCAGTTGGCGCGTTGTTTAGAAACGTCTTGCGCGCTGTATTCCAGCGTCGTTTGCGGTTTTACCAGGCCGTTAAAGCCTTCCGGCAATTTCACATCGGTCACCGGATACATCCAGTTGCCGGTTGGGATAGTGTTCTGGAAGCCAGGGGACGCGATAAATTTCATGAACTTTTCGGCAAGCTCAGGCTGTTTGCTGGAAGCCAGGCGGCCTGCCACTTCGACCTGCAAATAATGGCCTTCGCTGAAATTCGCCGCCGCGTAGTTATCTTTCTTCTCTTCGATAATGTGGTAGGCCGGGGACGTGGTGTAGCTCATTACCAGATCGCCTTCGCCTTTCAGGAACAGGCCGTAGGCTTCAGACCAGCCTTTGGTGACGGTGACGGTTTTCTTCGCCAGTTTTTGCCAGGCTTCAGGCGCTTTGTCGCCATACACTTTTTGCATCCACAACAGCAGACCAAGCCCTGGCGTACTGGTGCGCGGATCCTGATAAATCACCTTCCATTTTTGGTCACTTTCGACCAGCTCTTTCAGGCTCTTCGGCGGATTTTGCAGTTTGTTTTTATCGTAAACAAACGCGAAGTAGCCGTAATCGAACGGCACGAAGGTGTTGTTATTCCAGCCGCCAGGGATTTTCAGTGCGCTTGTATCCACATTGCTCGGGGCAAACAGTTTGGTTTGCGCCGCCGCTTCCAGCAGATTGTTATCCAGACCAAGAATCACGTCCGCCTTACTGTTTTTGCCTTCCATGCGCAGGCGGTTCAGCAGGGAAACACCATCTTCCAGTGCGACAAATTTCAGCTCGCAATTGCAGTCCGCTTCGAAAGCTTTTTTCACCGCAGGGCCAGGGCCCCAGTCGGCGGCAAAGGAGTCGTAGGTGTAAACAGTCAGCAGGGGTTTTGCGAAAACAGGGGCGGCGATGAGCGCCAGTAACGGCAGGAATTTTTTGAACACTTTGCACCTCTTAGGATTAGGGGTGGCAAAGGACTTTGAGAATTGAGCCTCAAATCCCTTCGCCGGCGTTATCCGGATCAGGTTCGACGGGTATTATCTCAGCCAGACTTTTGTCTTAGCACCCCGTTGAGAACGCGTGCATTGTAATGACTTTGTGAATGTTGCGAAAGCTCTACGGTTCCGGTGGCGCAAACCACGCGGATTTAAAGTCGAACCACCCCAAGGTATTCATCCTCACACCGCGCATACTGCGTTGCCCTTCGATACGCAGCCAGTGGTGAATGAGGGGCAAAATATCATTATTTTCAACGCGCTGCTGGCACCACTCCGGGAGAGAAAGTTCGCCGTTATGCCATTTACGGGTATCCGTTTCCCAATCCATCGAGATACATTTTTGAATCAGCGGCACTTCATAAAGATGTGAATAAAGGGAAAATTCCAGCGGCAAGGTAAAGTTTGCGCTATTTAGCCAGATATCGCTTTCCGCATCGCCCTGATGCCACTCTTCATAACTCACTTCCTCGACGATAAGTTTAACGCCTTGCCGCGCCAGCAACGCTTCCATCACTTTACTGATCACGCGGTGCTCGACGTGATCGCGATAAAACGTCAGCGTGACGGATTCCAGCCCGGCGGGTTTCTCAAGAACCGGCTGCGGGCGCGTATGGTGCCAGCGTGGGAGCAAACCATAGGCCGGGAACCAGTACTGCTGATTTTGTTCGCCTGCGCTATACAGCAGATGAATGGGGGCCAGAATGTGGCTCAGCCAGCGGCGCACCTCTTTATTGCTGCCGCATTGAGAGCGGCTATCAAACAAAATGTAGTAACAGCCTTCTTCAAGACGGCTCTCAACCGCTTTCTCGCTATCAGGCATCCCGGATAATTGCACTGCGCAACTGACTTCCTCGCCGATCTCCGGTAACACCCAGAAATTCACCTCGTCAATTAATGCGCGATAGCCAAAGTAATCATCGTAAGCCTGAATTTTTAGCTGATTGGTGTTATTGCGCACCACGGAATACGGGCCAGAACCGACCGGCTGGCGGGCAAAATTGTTTAACGTTTGCCATTCACGGGGCAGGATCATTGCGTTCACGCTGCCCAACAACCACGGCAACCAGTTATCCGGTTGCGAAAGCGTGATATCTAACGTCCACGCGGTTGGCGAGGTAATTTGCGTAATGTGTGAGTAGAGCGGCAGGGCATTAATACGTTGCAGCGATGTCACGACATCCAGCATGTCCAGTTCGCGGCCATGGTGAAAATGAATGCCGGGGCGCAAATAAAAGCGCCAGTGTAAGGGGGAAATTTGCTGCCAGTGGTGCGCAATATCCGCTTCCAGTTCCCCATTTTCCTCATTTATTCGGATCAATCCGCTGAAAATTTGCCGGGCAATATGGGTTTCTGAACGGCGTAACGCCGAGCCAGGCAACAGATTGAGCAGGGGGCGATAGTAGAGAACGCGCAGAATATGCCGCCCCTGGCGGAAGCTACGCCCAAGATGGGAGATCAACATCTGACGAACTGCGGCTTTATCGCCCACTATCTGTACGAGCTGATCGATCCTGTCCTGCTCGAGAAGATCTTCTGCCCGCTGCTGCTGGAGTGCAAGGCCGGTATAAAGGAATTCAAGCTGTGAGCGCTTGCCGCGGCCGGCTTCCGCTTTCCAACTGAGCCAACCTTTTTCCTGCATCGCGCTGAGTAAAGTCCGCATATGGCGCCGGGAACAATTCAGCAGCGAGGCTAAATCATTTAACGTCGTTTCCTGCGGCTTGCCTTCAAAGCATTGCCATAAGCGTATGAACTGTTGTTGCAGACGACCTGAAGACATAAAAGAGGAACTCCCGCCAGAAACTCATCAATTTAACTTTCCTCATATTACGTCAATAATCATCAACGTTGAAAGTGAGGAGGTGCATATGAAACGGTCGCCAGTGGTTAAGTTTTATCAACAGTATTTTGCCGCAACACAAAGTGTTTCTGCTGGATGGCTGGCTCGCCTGACAGCATCGCAACGTCTGAGGATGCTCGAAGACTTAATGCAGTGGGAGATGACAACCCCCGCGACTGTGAAGCACTAACTCACCTATACATGTGTGACTGAGTATTGGTGAATTCACCAGGCCAGCAGATTATTACTGCTGGCTTTTTTATACCCGTCATTCTTCAAGCTGCAGGGGTGTTGGCTGTAACTTGAATAAGTTAGGGTATAGTTGAGAGCTTGCAATTTAATCACCCGCTCAAGCAAAAGGATCTTTCCGCATGGCCTGGTTTTTGACACAAGGACGACGCCTTAATCCGGTGTACGCTGCATTCATGGTAGTGGCTTTTATGATGGGGATTGCGGGCGCGTTGCAGGCTCCCACTCTTAGCCTTTTTTTAACGCGTGAAGTGCAAGTGCGGCCATTTTGGGTCGGGTTGTTTTACACCGTTAATGCTATCGCCGGTATTTTAGTCAGCCTGATGCTGGCGAAGCGTTCCGACAGCCGGGGTGACAGGCGCAAACTGATTATGGTTTGCTGCGTAATGGCCGTGGCAAACTGCGTGCTCTTTGCTTTTAACCGCCACTACCTGACGTTAATCACTATTGGCGTGATGTTCGCCTCTATTGCTAACACCGCGATGCCGCAAATTTTTGCCCTGGCTCGGGAGTATGCGGATAACTCGGCGCGCGAAGTGGTGATGTTCAGCTCAATCATGCGTGCGCAGCTTTCGCTTGCCTGGGTTATTGGCCCGCCGCTGTCGTTTATGCTGGCGCTAAATTACGGTTTTACCACCATGTTTCTTATCGCTGCGGGGATTTTTGTTATCTCGCTGGCGCTTATCTTTTTCGCCCTCCCTTCGGTTAAGAGAATTGAGCAGCCTGCAGATGTGGCGCTCACGCAGGTCAGCGGCTGGCAAGATAAAAACGTACGCATGCTATTTATCGCCTCCATGCTGATGTGGACCTGCAACACCATGTACATCATCGATATGCCGCTGTGGATCAGTACCGATTTAGGGCTGCCGGAATCGTTAGCCGGGCTTCTGATGGGAACGGCGGCGGGCCTTGAGATCCCAGCGATGATCCTTGCAGGTTACTACGTGAAGCGTTTTGGGAAACGCCGTATGATGGTGATTGCGGTGGCGGCGGGCGTGCTGTTCTATGTGGGGCTGATTCTGTTCCACAGCCACACGGCGCTGATATTACTCCAGCTCTTTAACGCGGTATTTATCGGGATTGTCGCCGGTATCGGCATGCTGTGGTTCCAGGATTTAATGCCGGGCAGACCGGGTTCTGCGACCACGTTATTTACCAATAGCATTTCGACGGGCGTGATTCTGGCGGGGGTTCTTCAGGGCGCCCTGGCGGAAAGTTTTGGCCACTATTCGGTATATTGGCTGATTGCCGGGCTTGCGGTGCTGGCGCTGATTTTGACTAGTAGAGTGAAGAATATTTAAGTTTTTGTAATTAAAAATAATTTCGGGTGGACTGGGTTGTGTAGGGCGGGTAAGCGCAGCGCCACCCGCCATTTACAACAGAATTACTCAGCCAAAAACAGCTCCAGCAATGAGTTGAGGAACAGCTTACCGTGCTCGGTGATCTGCCAGTATTCCGGCGTCTCAACCAGATAATTTTTGGTAATAGCCTCATCCAGTTGCGCACGAATTGCTGACTCATCCAGCCCGGTATAAAGACTAAATTCATTCCGCGGCGCGGCTTCCAGCAGGCGGAAACGGTTCATAAAGAATTCAAACGGTTTGTCTGCCTGTTCCACATCGTGCTGGCGATCGAGATATTTCCCTTCCATATAACCGCGCGGATGGCGTGTTTTAGCGGTGCGCAAAATACGCCCGTCCGGGAATGTCACTTTGCCGTGCGCCCCGCAGCCAATCCCCAGATAGTCACCAAAACGCCAGTAGTTCAGATTATGCTGACACTGATAGCCCGGTTTGGCGTAGGCCGAGGTTTCGTATTGCTGATAGCCTGCGGCCGTAAGCAATTTGTCGCCTTGCTCGAAAATATCCCACAGCGCATCGTCGTCCGGCAATTTTGGCGGGCGTGAGCCAAATAGCGTATTTGGCTCAATGGTTAGCTGATACCAGGAAAGATGCGGGGGATTGAGTTCAATTGCCTGGCGCAAATCGTCCAGCGCCTCTTCAAGGGATTGATCCGGCAGGCCGTGCATTAAATCCAGGTTAAAGCTGCGTAAGCCTAACCCGCTCGCCAGGTTCGCCGCGCGTTTTGCCTCGCCAGAGTCATGAATACGCCCCAGACGTTTGAGTTTAGGCTCGCTGAAACTCTGCACGCCGATGGAGATTCGGTTCACACCCGCGCGCTGGTAGCCAACAAAACGGTCTGCTTCTACCGTGCCAGGGTTGGCTTCCATGGTAATTTCTGCATCTGCTGCCAACGGCAGACGGGCACGCACGCCGTCGAGCAGGGTTTGCATCGCCTCGCTGGAAAGCAGGCTCGGCGTTCCGCCACCAATAAAAATAGTCTTTATTTCACGTGCTTGCGCCATTGGCGCGTCGTTATCCAGATCGCGCAGCAGATGGGCGACATACTCGTCGTGCGGCACGTCGCCTTTAAGTGCATGAGAATTGAAGTCACAGTAGGGGCACTTCTGCACGCACCACGGGATGTGAATATAGAGACTCAGTGGCGGCAAATTAGCCATTTTTCATTGCTTCCAGTAACAGTTTTAGCGCTTGTCCACGATGGGAAATCGCGCGTTTTTCGTCTCGAGTCAGTTCTGCGGCAGTTTTGCCTTCGCTCGGGACAAAGAAAATCGGGTCGTAGCCAAAGCCGCCGGCCCCCGCTGATTCGCGAGTAATCTGGCCTTCCCAACTGCCGTGACACACGAGCGGCGTTGGGTCTTCAGCATGACGCATATACACCAGCACACAGTGGAAACGCGCTTTGCGCTGCTCGTCAGGCACATCTTTCAGCGCCACCAGCAGCTTTTCCAGGTTCTGTTGATCAGAGGCATCAAGGCCCGCGTAACGCGCGGAGTAGATCCCCGGCGCACCGCCCAGCACGTCTACAGCTAAACCAGAATCATCGGCAATCGCCGGTAAACCGGTCACCTGTGCAGCGTGGCGGGCTTTCAGAATCGCGTTCTCAATAAACGTCAGGCCGGTTTCTTCAACTGATTCCACGCCGAGTTCTGTCTGTGCCACTACATCCAGGCCAAAATCGCCGAGTAAATCAGCGAGTTCGCGCACCTTTCCGGCATTGCCGGTCGCGAGGACAACTTTTTGCATAGTGAATTCCTGTGAAATTATTCGAGCAATGCCGCGACTTCCGTCGGGATGTGTTGCGGGTCGATAATCTTAATTTGCTTATGACGGCCCAGTTCGCCTTTCTCAACCAACACCTGGCTTTTGGCGACGCGAAACTGTTTAGCCAGATATTTTACCAGGTGGGCGTTGGCTTTGCCGTCAATCGGTGGGGCGGTGATGGCGACTTTTAGCTCGTCGCCATGCAGCCCGATAATGCTGTCGCGGCTGGCTTTCGGCTGAATATACAGCCGTAAAACCAGCCCGTCGGCGCTAAGACTTACTGCACTCACAGCAAATACCACAGCCCCGGGAACAGATCCATGCCAAGGTAATTCAATGCATAGAGGATCAAAATCACCACCATTGCAGAGAAATCGATGCCGCCCATAGCAGGAATAATACGGCGAATCGGTGCCATCATTGGCTCGGTCATTTGCATCAGAACATATTCGATTGGGCTGCGGCCCTGGCTAATCCAGCTCATCAGCGAACGGATAATAATCACCCAGAACACTAGCGTACCGGCAGATTTCAGCAGTGATAACAAACCAACCAGCAGATTCATTGGGTCAAGCGACAGGGCGCCCACCTGAATCAGCAGCAGAATCGGATACTTCAGCGTGGTGAGAATAAACGCCACCAGCAGGGAAGAAGTATCAATCGGCCCAATAGACGGAATTACCCGGCGCAACGGCCCAACAATCGGCTGAGTAATTTTGACGATAAATTGTGCAAAAGGATTATAAAAATCACAACGTGACCACTGCATCCAGATGCGAATTAACAGCACCATCACATACAGTTCAATCAGTGTCTTGACCAGGAAAGTCAACGTCAGCATGGCGTTCCTCAATAATTAGAATGGTTAGCGAGCGGAGTAATCCCGCGCGCCGAAAATAGCGGTTCCAATGCGCACCATGGTGCTGCCTGCGGCAATCGCGGCGTCCATGTCATCGGTCATGCCCAGGGACAACGTATCAACCGTTGCATAACGGTTTTTGAGCGATGTGAAAGCGTCGGCCATTTTCTGGCAAACCGCTAACTGATGCTCGTAATCAGGTTCAGGGGCAGGAATTGCCATTAAACCTCGTAACAGCAAACCCGGAAGTGCTGCGACCTCTGCTGCAAGAGCATCAAGTTCGCTCAGCGTAATACCGGATTTGCTTTGTTCATCGCTGATATTTATTTGAATCAGTACGTTAAGCGGCGACAGTTCAGCCGGGCGCTGTTCGCTCAGGCGAGCGGCAATGCGTAACCTATCAACGGTATGACACCAGTCAAAATGCTCCGCCACCAGGCGACTTTTGTTCGACTGCAATGGGCCGATAAAGTGCCATTCCAGCTCGACTTCTCCGTTTTCGGCAAAGTAGCGAATTTTATCCACGCCTTCCTGGACGTAGTTTTCACCGAAGGCGCGCTGCCCGGCCTCTATCGCTTCTGCGATGGCGCTCGCAGGCTTAGTTTTGCTTACTGCAAGCAAAGTAACTTCTTCTGGAGCACGGCCGCAGCGTTCAGTTGCCGCCAGGATTTTATTCTGAACCTGTGCCAGATTGTGCGCTATCTCGTTCATAGGTTGGAAAGTGATATGGATATCGAAGAAATTGTGGCCCTTAGTGTAAAGCATAACGCCTCTGATCTACACCTGTGCGCGAAGCTTCCTGCTCGCTGGCGCAGGCAAGGGCGGCTTGAAAACCTGCCTGAAAGTGCGCCCGAACCCGATACCCTGCTGGATGCCTGGATCACTCAAGAGCAAAGAGAGCACCTCAAAGATAACGGGCAACTGGATTTTGCGGTCACGCTAAAGGGAGGCATGCGCCTGCGAGCGAACGCTTTCCGGCAGTTGCAGGGGTACTCGCTCGCTTTGCGTTTACTGGCGTCTCACAGCCCACAACTTGATGCGCTACACGCCCCTGGGCTGATTCCCGAATTACTCAAATTGCCTGACGGTTTAATTCTGGTGACCGGCGCCACCGGCAGCGGGAAATCCACCACCCTTGCCGCCATGGTGGACCATCTTAATCAGAATCTGGACGGGCATATTCTCACCCTGGAGGACCCAATTGAGTTTGTGCACCACTCACAGCGCTGTTTGATTCAACAGCGAGAACCCGGCCTGCATTGTCACTCTTTCGCGGCAGGATTACGCGCTGCGTTGCGCGAGGATCCGGATGTTATTTTATTGGGGGAATTACGCGACAGCGAAACCATCCGCCTTGCGCTGACCGCCGCAGAAACGGGGCATCTGGTATTGGCGACGCTTCACACTCGGGGGGCCGCACAGGCAGTGGAGCGGCTGGTGGACGTTTTCCCCGCCGAGGAAAAAAACATGGTGCGTAGCCAGCTTGCAGGAAGTTTAAAAGCGGTGCTTGCGCAGAAACTCGTGCCAGACCTTCACGGTGGCCGAGTTGCACTATATGAATTGCTGGTGAATACGCCCGCCATAGCGAGTCTTATCCGCGAAGGGAAAACGCATCAATTACCGGGGCAGATACAAACCGGACAGCAGTATGGCATGCAGAGTTTTGCGCAGAGTGAGGTGGTAATGCGGGCGCAGGGAAGGCTTGGGGAGAAACAAGATAACCATCGTGATTGGCAGGATGAAAAATGGCCATCGTAAATATTGTTTGTGTGTGTTTGCGTGTGTATGATTTTGTCAGATCAGGGGGAAGCAATGAAATCTTCTGATCTCATAAAAGAACTGAAGGCCGCAGGATGCGAACCCGTCAGAAACACTGGTGGCAGCCACTGGATAGGGTGGTCGCCAAATACAGGGAATACGTTCCCGGTTCCACATCCTAAAAAAGATTTACCCATCGGCACTGTCAGATTTATTCGTAAACTTGCGGGGATTTAATCCCACGCTCCCGGAGGTAACTCATGTTTTTTTCTGTTGGTGTGGAAATGCCTGCAAATGAGAACGAAGCGTATGGTCTGGTTGTGCCTGCGTTGTGTGTTGATAAATTTGGCTGTGTCTCAGCGGCGGATAATCAGGATGAAATTGCCGTAACAGTGCGCGAAGCCATTTTAATGATTGCCGATATGATGGTGAAAAGCGGTGTAGATATCACCCTGATAAAAGATGCTGGGCCTTTTGTTTATGCTGCTCATCCTGATTACGCCCATTGTAATCAATGGGTGATGGTGGATGTCGATTTATCTGCCCTGGAAGGGAAACAGCAGCGAATAAATATTTCGCTTCCGGACGCGCTTCTGGAACGTATTGATAACCGTGTGCAGCAGCCAGCATCGGGCTATCGCGATCGGAGCCATTTTCTGGCCGTCGCGGCAAGGCATGAATTAACTGAGGCTAAACGAAAATAGCGGCCAGCTAGAGATTTCCGCCTTGATGATTTTATACCCTAAATCATTCGAGCTGTGGGTAAGCGAGTGCAGCCAACACCCTCACAGCTCGAAGTATGACGGGTAAAATCAGGGATTATAGTCAAACCAGCTTTCAAGAATAATCACGGCTGAAGCTGAATCAATGCTGCCTTTGTTCAGAGCACGGAAGCCGCCGTGCTCAAACAACCCGGCACGTGCTTCAACGGTGCTAAGGCGCTCATCCTGCAAAGAGACTTTAACGCCAAAGCGCCCATGCAGGCGGTTGGCAAACTTGCGAGCCCGAACGGTCAGCGGTTGTTCGGTGCCATCCATATTCAGCGGCAGGCCAACGATAACTTCATCGGGCTGCCACTCTTTAAGGATTTTTTCGATTACGTTCCAGTCTGGTGTGCCGTCCTGCGCTTTTAACGCGGTAAGAGGGCGTGCGGTACCGGTAATGCGTTGGCCAATCGCAACACCAATGCTTTTGGTGCCAAAATCGAAGGCTAACAATGTTCCACTGCTCATTAAGCGTGCCCCGCTTCACTTGGCATATTGTGAATATCAATTCCGATTAATTTAGCGGCTTCACGCCAGCGTTCGGAAATAGGGGTATGGAAAAGAATAGAGGCATCGGCAGGGGCCGTGAGCCAGGCATTGTCCAGAATCTCTTGTTCCAGTTGCCCTTTTTCCCACGAGGAGTAACCGAGCGCGACAATTACATCCGCAGGCTGTTTTGCCGTACCGATGGTTTCGAGTACATCGCGGGATGTGGTAATCACGGTTTCGTCAGAAATGCGGATGCTGGAAGCAAAACAATCTGGTGGCGAATGCAGAATAAACCCACGGTCTTCCGCCAGCGGGCCGCCAATAAAGACAGGTTTATCAAGGCGAATTGCTGGGTCACGTGGTTCTGGTTCAATTTTTAGTTTTTCAAGAACACCGTCAACCTGAAGATTTTCAAGGGGTTTGTTAATAATTATCCCCATCGCGCCTTCGTCGTTGTATTCGCAAATATAAACGACAGCACGCTTAAACAGTGGGTCCTGGAGCGCCGGCATGGCAATTAGAAAGTGATGCTGTAAATTCATTGTCAGAGGTTCTGATCCCGGTTGAAAAAGCGACAGCACCCAGTATGCGGGGAAAGTGGCAGGCTGTCACTAGCTGGCGGTTTCCCTACCGCCACTCAGAGATTACTTCGCGAGGCGCTTCTCAATGGCGTCAAACAGCATGCCGGTAATCGACACCGGGAACTCGGCTTCGATTTCGCGGATACAGGTTGGGCTGGTGACGTTAATCTCGGTCAGGCGGTCGCCGATGATGTCCAGACCTACGAAGATAAGACCTTTCGCTTTAAGCGTTGGACCCACGCGGCGGGCAATTTCCCAGTCGCTTTCGGTCAGCGGACGCGGTTCGCCACGGCCACCGGCCGCCAGATTGCCACGCGTTTCACCACCTTGCGGAATGCGAGCCAGGCAATAGGGAACAGGTTCGCCATCAACGACCAGAACGCGTTTGTCACCATCAACAATGGCTGGCAGGTAGTTTTGCGCCATGCAATAGCGGTTGCCGAGTTCAGTCAGCGTTTCAGCAATCACGCCGAGGTTAGGGTCACCTTCTTTTACGCGGAAAATAGAGGTGCCACCCATACCGTCCAACGGCTTGAGGATAATATCGCCGTGTTTTTGCCAGAACGCTTTAAGCTGCGCTTTATTGCGTGTGACCAGCGTTTCCGGTGTTAAATCAGCAAACCAGGCGGTGAATAGCTTTTCGTTACAGTCGCGCAGGCTCTGCGGTTTGTTAACGATCAACGTGCCTTGTTCTTCGGCACGTTCAAGAATATAGGTCGCGTAGATGAATTCGGTATCAAAAGGAGGATCTTTACGCATTAACACCGCGTCGAGATCGGCAAGCTGAATATCTTGCTCGCTGCCAAATTCGTACCATTTATCGTAGTTCTGCTCGACATTGACCAGGCGGGTGCGCGCACGCGCTTCACCGTTGATCAAATACAGATCTGCCATTTCCATATAGTGCAGTTCGTAACCACGGCGCTGGGCTTCCAGCAGCATAGCAAAACTTGAATCTTTCTTGATGTTAATGTTTGCGATGGGGTCCATCACGATGCCGAGCTTAATCATTGTTTTTCTCCGGTTTTATCCCAGGTCGCCAAATCGCACTTGAAGCGCGGTAATGGCGGTTAGCGCGGTAGTCTCAGTACGCAGAACGCGAGGTCCCAACAGAATATCAGTAAACTGATGACGTGCGGTCATGGCAATTTCATCAGCCGTTAACCCGCCTTCCGGGCCAATCAGCAGGCGGACTCGTTCAACAGGCTGCGGCAAGGTATTGATACTGGCGCTGGCGCGTGGATGGAGGTTTAATTTCAGGCTCTCATCCTGCTCCGCACACCAGGCTTCAAGATCTATTGCCGGGCGAATTTCTGGCACCGTGTTGCGACCGCATTGTTCGCAGGCGGCAATGGCAATTTTCTGCCACTGCTGGAGCTTCTTATTCAGGCGTTCGGCATCCAGTTTCACGCCACAGCGCTCAGAAAACAAAGGTGTAATCACGTTTACGCCCAGTTCAACGGCTTTCTGAATCGTGAATTCCATCTTTTCGCCGCGCGACATCACCTGGCCAAGATGCAAGTGTAGCGGGGATTCGCGGTTATCAATGTTCGCGTTAAGTACTTTTACCCGCACACTTTTTTTATCGGCCTGAACGATTTCAGCATCGAAAACCTGATTACTTCCATCGAACAATTGCAGCGCATGGCCTGCACTCATGCGCAGTACGCGGCCAACGTGGTTAGCGGCATCTTCGCAAAGCGCTACATCCTGGCCGACGGTGAGTAATTCAGGGTGATGAATGCGGGGTATACGCATAGTTTTTATGATCCAGACAAAGGTGCGCGATTTTAGTCCCCTATCCTGGGGAGAAGGAGGAAAACCGCGCTAAATGAGTAATTCCCGCTAGTGTAGGTTAGCTGTTTTGTGCCTGGCAAGCCCGCAGCACATAAGGGTTATGATTGCCCTGAAGTTTAGCGATGCGTTCATCGCGCTCGCACTCCCACGCCGTGACCGGATATTGCTTGTTCCACGCCTCAAACAGTTGGGTTTGCTGGCGAGAGAGGGTGAGCTGATATTGGTCACGCATATAGAAGTAGGTGCGGGCGATGGTGCCCCGCGCCCGAGCAGGCGGTTCGGCAATTTTGTCTTTGAAGTCGACTTTCATTTCGCACTGCCCGTACTGGCCTTCGCCCCCATTCCACTGGCTGTACATGAAGTTATTGCGGTCAGCATTCACTTCACCTACTGCAGGTTGCAGGTTGTGCATGTCGCCTTCCATTTTGCGATATTCAGGATCTTTGGCGCAGTTTTTACGTCCACCATCCTGCCAGCACTGGCGCTGATGGCCGAATTGCCAGGCCGGAACGACATGTTCCCATTCGATGCGCGTGGCGCGGTTTTCATTTTTACGGACTTTATAACCGCAGGACTCAAGGTCAGGAATGCCTTTTTTGCCTTGCCAGTTAATCTTGCAGCCACAATAAAAGTCACCCGGGGCATCGGCGTTAACCTTCACGCCAGCCGCTTTGGCTTGAGAGAAATTATTGATACCGGTGCTAAAAGCAGAGAAAGAAATCAGCGCTGCAAAAGCTGCAACAGCAATTGAGAATTTGCGAGACATTTCCAGAATCCATACAAAAATGAGCCCGCACACTACCTCACGAGTTATCTGGATTCAATCAGCTTAATCAGGAAATTTTACGATTAATATTTTCAATTACAGGCAGTTGTAACTTCTGGTTTTAACAGGTCACCGCAATGAACGCAGCGATATTCCGCTTCGCCTCGAACGACCCGATTGTGGCGTCTGACGGTGAGCTGATGCTGCTGGCAACGGCAGCGGTAGGGAAAGGTATTTTTGCGAACGGACTGCACTTCAAACTGATGGGTACGGCGGGCCGGAACGCCGAGCACGCTTTCCATCATCCATTTCCACTCTTTCCCGTGTGGGGCGACACGGCCAAAGTGTTTCCAGACCAAAAGGTGCGCCAGTTCGTGCGGAACAACTTCATCGATAAACGTCTGCTGATTTTCCATCAGCAATACCGGATTGAGCCGAATTTCGTAGCTGTCCATCCATGCGGTGCCAGCCGCTGTTCCTCGTTGCTGGTAAACCAGTTTGGGTTCCGGATAGTTGCGACCTAAGTGCAGATTCGCCTGCTGAAGTTTTTCCCGCAGGCAGCGCATGACGGCCTGTTGGATGGCGATGGGGAGTCTTGGGGATTTCATAACGGGCAAGAATAGTGCGAGGTGGGGCGGGGTGCAAGCCCCTCTCCGTGAAGGAAAGGGGCCTGGGTGTCTTAGTTGTGAGCACCAATCTCGCGTAACTTACGACCTTTCATCAGGTTACGTTCGATGTGCTCCAGGGAGACGTGTTTGGTTTCCGGAACCAGCCACAGAGTGAGAACAATAAAGAACAGGTTCAACGCCGCGTAGACCCAGAAGGTGTTCGCATTGCCCAGCGTGTTCAGCATGGTCAGGAATGTTGCGCCGACAATCATGTTCGCAATCCAGTTGGTGGTGGTTGAGCAAGTGATACCGAAATCACGGCCTTTCAGCGGCTGAATTTCAGAACACAGAACCCAAATCAGCGGACCGGCACTCATTGCAAAGCCAACGATAAACATCAGCAGCATAGCGATAGCGAAGTATTGCGCGCCCTGGGAATGAATCCCCATATGCAGCATGGTACCCAATACGCCCATACCTACTGCCATGACCAGGAAGCCCAGCACCAGTGTTGGTTTACGGCCCCATCTGTCTACCAGACCGATGGCAATAAATGTCGCCAGCACGTTGATAAGCCCGACGATTACCGTGCCCCACATTTGTTGTGTGGTGTTGGCGAAGCCTGCGATTTCAAAGATTTTTGGCGCGTAGTACATAATGACGTTCATACCGGTGAACTGCTGCATCACCTGGAGCAGAACCCCGAGGAATACCGCGCGACGGAAGTGGCTGTTGTCTTTAAACAGTGACCAGCCGCTTTGTTTCACCTTCAGACTTTCGCGAATTTCTTCCAGTTCGTTTTTAGCTTCTGCACTGGTATCTCGCAGACGCAGCAGAACGCGTTCGGCGTCGTGGAAGCGGCGTTTTGCCGCGAACCAGCGCGGGCTGTCTGGCAGGAAGAATACGCCGACCAGCAGGATTATGGCTGGGATGGTAATGACCCCCAGCATCCAACGCCATGAGCCGCTGTAGCTGAAGGCGGTATCGGAAAGGTAAGCGCCAAGAATACCGATGGTGATCATCAACTGGTACATTGAGATCATACTGCCGCGGATTTTTTCCGGTGCAATCTCAGACAGGTAAAGCGGTGCGGTGTAAGACGCAACGCCAACAGCCAGGCCAAGCAACACGCGGGAGATAATCAGGATTTCGGTATTTGGTGCGAAAGCAGAGCACAGCGAACCGGCAACGAAAAGCACAGCACCGATCATCAGGCTGTATTTACGACCGATACGGAAGGAGAGCCAGCCACTGCCGATAGCGCCTACTGCCGCGCCAAACATCATCGAACTCACTACCCACTCTTGCTGATGTGCAGTTATCTGGAAATCTTTAGCGATAAACGGTAATGCACCGGCAATAACGCCGATATCAAGGCCAAATAACAAACCGGCCAGGGCTGCAAGGAAACAGACAAAAAAGGTCATGCTTTTGTTCGAGCGCCCTTGTTTTTTTATTTCAGGCATACTGCTCTCCAGTTGAATTATTAACTTTACCGGTATTAAGAGTAGGTTAACATCACGTAAAATTGTGTGATTCAACTCACGTTAGTGTAATCGGTTACACTAAAGTCAAGAACTGTAAATGATATTTTGCGAGTAAAAACATAGCGTTATGCGTGGAAAATAGAACCAAAAAAATGCGAGCAAGACTAATCTGAAATAATTTGTAACTAGCGCAGCAACAAACTGTTGTCATGAAGAATAGTCTTAATTAATGCCTTTACAACATCAATGTAACCGCTTCCACTGTATGTTATTTTTTTGATGAGAGGGATGTCGGAGGCGGGTTAAGAAGGTTCAGAAACTAAAAAGGCCAGCGAAGCGCTGGCCTTTGTCATTTGCTAACGGACAGGTTTTATTTCAGACCGGCAGCGTCACGCAGCAAGGCGGCTTTGTCGGTTTTTTCCCAAGGGAAATGCTCACGACCAAAGTGACCGTATGCTGCGGTTTCTTTATAGATTGGGTGCAGCAGATCCAGCATCTGAATCAGGCCGTATGGACGCAGGTCGAAGAACTCACGTACCAGCAGGGTCAGTTGTTCGGTAGAGATTTTCTCGGTGCCGAAGGTTTCAACCATGATGGAAGTCGGTTCAGCTACGCCGATTGCGTAAGAAACCTGGATTTCACAGCGATCTGCAAGACCTGCTGCAACGATGTTTTTCGCAACATAACGCGCCGCATACGCCGCAGAACGGTCAACTTTAGAAGGATCTTTACCGGAGAATGCGCCGCCGCCGTGACGAGCCATGCCGCCGTAGGTATCAACGATAATCTTACGACCGGTCAGACCGCAGTCACCCATTGGGCCACCGATAACAAAACGGCCAGTTGGATTGATGTGGTATTTGGTGGAAGCATTCAGCCATTCTGCTGGCAGAACTGGCTTGATGATCTCTTCCATGACCGCTTCTTGCAGCGTTTTAAGCGCAACGTCTTCGGAGTGCTGAGTTGACAGCACTACCGCATCGATGCCGACGATTTTGCCGTCGTCATACTGGAAAGTGATCTGGCTTTTTGCATCCGGGCGCAACCATGGCAGTGAGCCATTTTTACGCACTTCAGCCTGGCGTTGAACCAGACGGTGTGCGTAAGTGATTGGCGCCGGCATCAGCACGTCGGTTTCGTTGGTTGCATAACCAAACATCAGGCCCTGGTCGCCCGCGCCTTGTTCCAGTGGATCGGTACGGTCAACGCCCTGGTTGATATCAGGAGACTGTTTACCGATAGCGCTCAGCACCGCACAAGAGTTGGCATCAAAGCCCATATCAGAATGCACATAGCCGATTTCACGCACGGTGTTACGGGTGATTTCTTCGATATCAACCCATGCGCTGGTGGTGATTTCGCCGCCTACCATGACCATGCCGGTTTTAACGTAGGTTTCACACGCTACGCGCGCTTTTGGATCCTGTTCAAGGATTGCATCAAGCACCGCATCGGAGATTTGGTCAGCGATTTTATCGGGATGTCCTTCTGATACAGACTCGGACGTAAAGAGGTGTTTAGCCATGTTTTATTCACCCTAAGAGAATTAGGTTAGTGCAGACTGCTGCTAATTGGCGCTCGTATCAGTGCGATGTACTGATTTAAAGAGTTCTAGCCACAGGATTAATTTCAGGCAGTCTAACAGTTAATCGGTATAGATGGATTAACATCTGGACGTCTATTCTAGGTTATCCATTAATCAGATTACCAGTGATTTTTCTGCTCGCAAGTTTCAGAGGGTAATCTTACATGGCAAATTTTACTGACAGTGCCGCAAACCAGGGATTTTTGCTTTGCAATTTTTGCCTGTTATCGGTATAAAGCGGCGCGCGCGGCTCATTCAACAAGCACACATTTTTGTGTTGCCCACTTCCAGCCGGGTTGAGCAAATTTCTTAGCTTTGGCTTGTCGCATACGCAAACCGTATGCGTGGAGGTGATACGATTAATGAACCGCTGTAATCTGAACAATCTGGCGCGCCACCCTGGTGTGCACTTTCTCCTCGCAACCTGCATTTCGTGCATCAATTCCTGCCGATGTTATACCCATCTCGGCGCTTCTCAGGACTCTCGGGCTGGTCACTGATCTCCGTGATAACTGAACAAGGGCTCTCTTGTCTCTGACAGGAGTATTCTCAAGGTTTCGCTGACCCGTTCTACGGTGTTCGGTAACGTGTTTTACAATGATATGAAAAAGAAACCGGTCGCACAGTTTGTCTGTCAGCGTCTTATGCTGCCGCTACGCGCTGTTAATGGGTTGTTATTGCGGGATACCCCTGCGATAGTAGTCAACTGTTTTGCACATTCGTCTAAATTTGAGGTTCGCCATGTCTGACAAAATCTCTTCTGTTTCGGGTTCGTCAGTGGGCGAGCAGGATGTACACCGCTCCATGCAGGAGGTTGCTATGAGCTCCCAGGAAGCCAGCAAGATGCTGCGTACTTACAATATTGCCTGGTGGGGCAATAACTATTACGACGTCAACGAATTAGGTCACATTACCGTTTGCCCGGACCCGGATGTCCCAGAGGCGCGTGTTGATCTCGCTGAACTCGTAAAAGCCCGTGAAGCACAGGGGCAGCGTTTGCCTGCACTGTTCTGCTTCCCACAAATTTTGCAGCACCGCCTGCGTTCGATTAACGCCGCGTTCAAACGTGCGCGTGAGTCTTACGGCTATAAAGGCAACTACTTCCTCGTTTACCCTATTAAGGTAAACCAGCACCGCCGCGTGATTGAGTCGCTGATTCATTCCGGTGAACCGCTGGGTCTGGAAGCGGGTTCTAAAGCGGAGCTGATGGCCGTGCTGGCGCATGCAGGCATGACGCGTTCGGTGATTGTCTGTAACGGTTATAAAGACCGCGAATACATCCGCCTGGCGCTGATTGGCGAAAAGATGGGCCATAAGGTTTATCTGGTCATCGAGAAGATGTCTGAAATTCGCATCGTGCTGGAAGAAGCCGAGCGCCTGAACGTGGTTCCACGCCTTGGCGTACGTGCGCGTCTGGCATCGCAAGGCTCCGGCAAATGGCAGTCTTCCGGCGGTGAGAAATCCAAATTTGGCCTTGCGGCGACGCAGGTTCTGCAACTGGTTGATATGCTGCGCGAAGCGGGTCGTATCGACAGCCTGCAACTGCTGCACTTCCACCTGGGTTCGCAGATGGCGAATATTCGCGACATCGCTACCGGCGTGCGTGAATCGGCTCGCTTCTACGTGGAACTGCATAAGATGGGCGTTAACATCGAATGCTTCGACGTGGGCGGTGGCCTGGGCGTGGATTATGAAGGAACGCGTTCTCAGTCCGACTGTTCGGTGAACTACGGCCTGAACGAGTACGCGAACAATATCATCTGGGCGATTGGCGATGCGTGTGAAGAGCACGGTTTGCCGCACCCAACGGTCATCACCGAATCTGGCCGTGCGGTTACCGCGCACCACACCGTGCTGGTTTCTAATATCATCGGCGTTGAGCGTAACGAATATACGACGCCAACGGCACCTGCTGAAGACGCGCCGCGTGCGTTGCAAAGCATGTGGGAAACCTGGGGCGAAATGCACCAGCCGAATAACCGCCGTTCGTTGCGCGAATGGCTGCACGACAGCCAGATTGATCTGCACGATATTCACACCGGCTATGCATCAGGGGGTTATTCCCTGCAAGAGCGTGCCTGGGCGGAGCAGCTTTATCTGAGCATGTGCCATGAAATTCAGCGCCTGCTGGATCCGAGCAACCGCGCGCACCGTCCGATTATCGACGAACTGCAAGAACGTATGGCGGATAAGATTTACGTCAACTTCTCGCTGTTCCAGTCTATGCCGGATGCGTGGGGTATCGATCAGCTCTTCCCGGTGCTGCCGCTTGAAGGGCTGAACCAAATCCCTGAACGCCGTGCTGTGCTGCTGGATATCACCTGTGACTCCGATGGCGCTATCGATCATTACATCGACGGTGACGGCATTGCGACCACGATGCCGATGCCGGAATACGATGCGGAAAACCCGCCGCTGTTGGGCTTCTTTATGGTTGGCGCGTACCAGGAAATTCTGGGCAACATGCACAACTTGTTTGGTGACACCGAAGCGGTTGACGTGTTCGTGTTCCCTGACGGCAGCGTGGAAGTTGAGCTGTCTGACGAAGGCGACACCGTGGCGGATATGCTGCAATACGTTCAGCTTGACCCGAACACTCTGCTGACTCACTTCCGCGATCAGGTGAAACAGACCGATCTGGATGCGGGCTTACAGCAGCAGTTCCTCGAAGAGTTCGAGGCCGGTTTGTATGGCTATACTTATCTCGAAGACGAGTAAATTAAGAGCTATTGAACCCGAGCGAAATTACGGCGATAATTCGCGCAAACAAGCAGTCTGAATGAATACAGTCCCTTCCTCGTCGGGTTTAACGACGCGGAAGGGACTTTTTTTTGACATAAATTCACTTACCGCGAGGTCAGATAATGAGCACCTTAGGCCATCAGTACGACAATTCCCTGGTTTCCAACGCCTTCGGTTTTTTGCGTTTTCCGCTGAACTTCATGCCCTACGACAGCGATGCCGATTGGGTCATCACTGGCGTACCGTTTGATGCTGCGACTTCAGGTCGCGCGGGTGGCCGTCATGGCCCTGCGGCGATTCGCCAGGTTTCTACCAACCTGGCATGGGAAGGCAACCGCTTCCCGTGGAACTTCGACGTGCGTGAGCGCTTGAACGTTGTTGACTGCGGTGACCTGGTTTACGCCTTCGGTGATGCGCGTGATATGAGTGAACGTCTGCAGGCGCACGCAGAAAAACTGCTGGCGGCTGGGAAACGTATGCTCTCTTTCGGCGGTGACCACTTTGTGACTCTGCCATTGCTGCGTGCCCACGCAAAACACTTCGGTAAAATGGCGTTGGTGCATTTCGATGCTCACACTGATACCTACGCGAACGGCTGCGAGTTCGACCACGGCACCATGTTCTACACTGCGCCAAATGAAGGTCTGATCGACCCGAACCATTCCGTGCAAATCGGTATTCGTACTGAGTTTGATAAAGACAACGGCTTTACCGTGCTGGATGCGGGCCAGGTTAACGACCGTACCGTTGATGATGTGCTGGCGCAGGTGAAGCAAATTGTTGGCGATATGCCTGTTTATCTGACCTTTGATATCGACTGCCTGGACCCGGCTTTCGCGCCAGGTACCGGTACGCCGGTTATTGGTGGTCTGACGACAGACCGTGCGCTGAAACTGGTGCGTGGCCTGAAAGATCTAAATATCGTGGGTATGGACGTAGTGGAAGTTTCTCCAGCTTACGATCAGTCTGAAATTACTGCGTTGGCCGGTGCGACATTAGCGCTGGAAATGCTGTACATCCAGGCTGCGAAGAAAGGCGAATAATCAGGCAAACCCGTTTGCCGTTTTGAGCCAGGGCGGCGTTCACTACCACTACGCACTAAGGTGCGTTTTGGTGGTTGAGCGCAGCCCGTATTCCTGGCTCTACCCCGTAAGAGCCATCTTCTCCCTGCTGAATTACGTATTGCTTTTCATTGGGTAATTGGTTTAAATCAGCGCACATTAATATCAAAACTGTAAGCATCTATTAATTTATATTTTTTGTGTGAGATACAGATATTTTGCCAATAAAGTGTGAAATTAATTAACAATTAAATGCTTTAAATAAACACATCCCATCATCTAATTAAAACTTGTCCATATAAAATCAAACATTGCTGATATAAGCCATGCTTGAGGTTGTTTTATATGCAGATATGTTAATCTCCTGGTGTTCGATAGGAACAAATGTGGAAATAAATCTTTTTCAGGTTTTATCAACGATTGCGCTAGCTATTGAAACCAGTGCGCCTGAACTGAACGGTCATCATAAGCGGACGGCGTTCATCGCAAATGCGCTTGCCGCAGAACTCAATTTAGAACCTAAAGACCGTGAAGATGTTTTTATTTCTGCATTACTTCATGATATTGGCGGTTTGGTAAAAAAAGATTATTTAATCGCCATCGACGATCAAGAGCCTTATCGCCATGCCCACGCAGCGTATGGTGCCTCTATTTTTAATCTGGTCCCTTCGCTCAGAGATAAAGCATCTATCATCCGTCATCACCACCAACGATGGGATAATGGCCGTGGCGAGTTTTGTGGCGATGAACGTATTCCCTTCGCAAGCCACATCATTTATTTAGCCGACCGAATCGATATTCAATATCTGAAGTTGAGAAAAAGCGGGCATGAAGCGCCGATTGAACGCTGCATAGAGTTGATTAAAAATGAAGCGGAGACATTTTTCCATCCGCGGGTTCTGGAGGCGTTTCTTCGCCTGGCAAAGAAAACCTATTTTTGGTTAGCGATAGGCAAGCTCTTGCCATTGCACCTGTTAAGTATTTATTCACCGATAGCCGGCAAGACAATCAATCTCGATGAGCTAATGGATTACGGACTGTTACTGAATAACATTATTGATATGCACTGTAACTTCACTTGCCGTCATTCACTGCATGTGGGAATTGTTGCCAGATTCCTGGCAGAAAAATGCAATTATTCGGAAGTTGACTGCAAGAAAATTGAATTAGCGGGCTACTTGCATGACATCGGCAAACTGGCGATGCCGATGGGCTTATTGCATAAAGAAGGCAAACTTGATGCTGAAGATATCGCGGCATTAAAAAGCCACAGTTACCACACCTTTGAGCTTCTCTCCTCCATAGACGCTATCGCCGATATCACTCGCTGGGCATCAATGCACCATGAAAGACCCAATGGAATGGGTTATCCGTTTAGCCTTGTAGGAGATGAAATTGAACGGGAGTGCCGCATCATTTCCGTTGCGGATGTGTTTGTCGCCCTGACGGAAAACCGCCCTTACCGAACCGCGATGCCTCCTGAGAAGGTCAATGAAATTCTTCTTCGTGAAGCCGCCAATGGTTCACTTGATAGCGAGCTGGTAAACCTCTTGCTGGCGGGCCGACAAGAGGTTATGGCTATCACGGATGATATGGATTTAGCCCAGGCTAGCTAAGAGCCTCGCGCGATTATTTCAAGCCATCCGCCGTCATGCGATCACGAATATGCTGTGCGCGTTCTGCTGAAGCTGGGTGGTCGTCAAGCATTGAGCTCTGGCGGCCTTCTTCCTCTTTAGCCAGTTTTTCAAAACTGGTTGCCAGGCCAATCGGGTTGATCCCACGTTTTCTTAGCAGATCATACGAGTAGTCATCCGCTTCAGATTCCTGGCGCTGGGAGAATTGCGCATTAATCAGCTTTTCCCCTAAATCACCGAGCTGCGACTGTGACAGGCTACCGATAACTCCGCCCGCAGAAGCTGCTGCAACGCGTGCGGCGTTAGTGCCCAATGCGACCTGCATGCCTTTCTTCACATGGCCGAGTGCGACGTGGCCCATTTCATGGCCGATAACCGCTTCGACTTCGTTATCGTTCATCATGTCCATCAGGCCGCTATAAACGCGAATACAGCCGTTTGCCATAGCGAAGGCGTTCACCTCTTTGGTGACGTAAACCTTATAGTTCACCGGCATGCCGTTAATGTTATCGCCCAGGGCGCTGGCGATTTTCGCCAGGCGTTGCGCATATTCGCTATTGGCTGGAGCGATGGTGGCTTTGCTGTCGAGCTCGGCACAGGATTTGTCGCTAAGTGCTTTCACCTGCGCATCGCTTAACGTGTATGCCTGGAAGGCTTCAGCTCCGGAAGCCATCAGGCCGTTCGAGTCCATATTCTGGCAGCCGCTCAGTAGGGCAGCAACGCTCAGGCTCAGTAAAATTGGGCGTATTTTCATGCCAATATCCTTAAAAGTGACCACAGCTCAGGGGAATTCAGCCAGAGAGGGCTGGTGACTGGTTTGAGTATAAAGAAGTTAACCGCGGCTGCGCATTAAGTTGCGCAACATGCGAGCAGGATCCAGAGATTTCTTATCCGGACAAAAGGATGCTCCATGTACATGACACACCGCTTGCGGTACATTGAGGGCAATTTTTTGGGCGTAGCCCATAACGCATAGTAGTCAAGGCGTGACCTTCAACCATCCGATCTGGAGTCAAAATGTCCTCTCGTAAAGAGCTTGCCAATGCTATTCGTGCACTCAGCATGGACGCAGTACAAAAAGCCAAATCCGGTCACCCGGGTGCCCCTATGGGTATGGCCGACATTGCCGAAGTCCTGTGGCGCGATTTCCTGAACCATAACCCGCAGAACCCTGCATGGGCTGACCGCGACCGTTTCGTTCTTTCTAACGGCCACGGTTCAATGCTGATTTACAGCCTGTTGCACCTCACAGGTTATGACCTGCCGATTGAAGAACTGAAAAACTTCCGTCAGCTGCATTCCAAAACTCCGGGCCACCCGGAAGTGGGCTACACCGCTGGCGTAGAAACCACGACTGGCCCGCTGGGTCAGGGTGTTGCGAACGCTGTTGGTATGGCGATTGCGGAACGTACTATGGCCGCACAGTTCAACCGTCCAGGCCATGACATCGTTGACCACTTCACCTACACATTCCTGGGTGATGGCTGCATGATGGAAGGTATTTCCCATGAAGTTTGCTCTCTGGCGGGTACGCTGGGTCTGGGTAAACTGGTTGCCTTCTATGATGACAACGGCATCTCCATCGACGGCCACGTTGAAGGCTGGTTCACTGACGATACCGCAAAACGCTTTGAAGCCTACGGCTGGCACGTGGTGCGCGGCGTTGATGGCCACAATGCAGACGCAATCAAACGCGCTGTTGAAGAAGCTAAAGCGGTCACAGACAAACCTTCACTGCTGATGTGCAAAACCATCATCGGTTTCGGTTCTCCAAACAAAGCCGGTACGCATGATTCTCACGGCGCACCTTTGGGTGATGCGGAAATCGCATTGACTCGTGAGCAGCTTGGCTGGAAACACGCGCCATTCGAAATCCCGTCTGAGATCTACGCTCAGTGGGATGCTAAAGAAGCAGGCCAGGCTAAAGAAGCGGCATGGAACGAGAAATTTGCAGCTTACGCAAAAGCTTTCCCGCAGGAAGCCGCAGAATTTACCCGCCGTATGAAAGGCGATATGCCTGCTGATTTCGCAGCAAAAGCGCAAGAGTTCATCGCGAACCTGCAAGCTAACCCTGCGAAAATCGCTAGCCGTAAAGCCTCTCAGAACACCATCGAAGCATTCGGTCACTTGCTGCCAGAATTCCTCGGCGGTTCTGCTGACCTGGCACCATCAAACCTGACTATCTGGTCTGGTTCTAAAGCCATCAACGAAGACCTGGCCGGTAACTACATCCATTACGGTGTACGTGAATTCGGTATGACGGCGATTGCTAACGGTATCGCGCTGCACGGTGGTTTCCTGCCGTACACCTCTACCTTCCTGATGTTTGTTGAATATGCCCGTAACGCGGTGCGTATGGCAGCGCTGATGAAGCAACGCCAGGTGATGGTTTATACCCACGACTCAATCGGTCTGGGCGAAGATGGCCCAACTCACCAGCCGGTAGAGCAGCTTGCTGCCCTGCGTGTAACGCCAAACATGAGCACGTGGCGTCCGTGTGACCAGGTTGAATCTGCGGTGGCGTGGAAATACGCAGTAGAACGTCACGACGGCCCGACCGCGCTGATCTTCTCCCGTCAGAACCTGGCGCAACAGGATCGTACTGAGCAGCAACTTGCAGATATCGCTCGCGGCGCATACATCCTGAAAGATTGTGCAGGCCAGCCTGAGCTGATTCTGATCGCAACCGGTTCTGAAGTTGAACTGGCCGTTGCGGCATGGGATCAACTGTCTGCTGAAGGCATCAAAGCGCGCGTGGTTTCCATGCCGTCTACCGATGCATTCGATAAACAAGATCCCGCTTACCGTGAAGCCGTGCTGCCGAAAGCGGTTGCTGCGCGTGTTGCTATCGAAGCCAGCATTGCTGACTACTGGTACAAATACGTTGGCCTGAACGGTGCGGTTGTGGGCATGACCACCTTCGGTGAGTCTGCTCCGGCAGAGCAGTTGTTTGAAGAGTTTGGCTTCACCGTTGAGAACGTGGTGAAACAGGCTAAAGCCGTTCTGTAATGTGAATAAGGCCAGCATTGCTGGCCTTTTCTTTAATGCCCCAGATACAAAAATCCTCCCGTCAAAAAATCAAACTCCCTGCCTTAGCCCTGCAATGATCCCCAGCATTCATCTAAATACCTTTTAAAACAAGTCACTACCTCCACTGTTCACATTTGTTCATTTGTGTTGATCATGCAAGTGAAAATCATTATCATTTGCATTACGTAAATTAATGTGAACATAAGTAAATGAATCGACATACTTTGTGTGGTTACAAGAATTCGGGCTTCATTGCTTTAACGGCTGCGCTGTTGATGGGCTCCTTTGGTATCAATGCAAAACCGCTTCCCGAAAAGGATTTTCTCACCGTTCCAGCCGGAAAAGGTGTTTACGAGCTGGCGTTCGATGCCTCCAGAAACGTGTTGTTTGTGGCCTCTGCCCCTTCATTTGATAAAGATAAAACGCATGGCCTGGTCTACACGCTGAGCCCGGACACACTGGCGGCAACGGGAAATATCGCCACTGACCGACGTGCATTTGCCACCGTGCTCGATCAAGAAAACCATATTCTGTATATCGGTAACACCCTTGAAGGGTCTGTCACGCTCATTGATACCCGTAATGGCAAAGAAATTAAGACGGTACAACTCAGCGACATGAGTAATCCTGAAGCGATTATTCATACCCGAGAAATGGTGCTGGATAAGAAGCACCAGCGTTTGTATGTTTCGGGTGTGGCTGAGAAAGGGATTATTTGGGTTATCGATACACAAAAACTGCAGCACATTGCGACCATTGAAAATGTCGGTGAATATCCAACAGGGTTAGCAATCGATGAGCAGAAAGGTCGCATTTATGCCGTTAACGGTATCGGGGAATTAATTACGCTTGATGCCAGCGATAATAAAATTATTTCCCGTGTAAAAGTTGAACCGCAGAAAAAACACTTCTTCTTAAATATTGCTGTGGATAATAAAAATGAGCGGGCATTTATTACCGATCCCGATTTACCTGATGTATTAGTCGTTTCACTTAACGATGGGAAAATCCTCCATCGTATCGATGTGACTAACTCTCTGGCAGTGATCTATAACGCGGCTCGCCATGAAATTTATATCACGCACCGCAATGCGAAGCTTATCAGTATCGTTGACAGTAAAACGTATAAAGTGAAATCCAGCATTTCGACAACGGCGCTGCCTAACAGCCTTGCGCTTTCTCCCGATGGAAACACTCTTTATGCTAGCGTAAAGCAGGGCGAAAAAGAGATGCTTACCCAACCGGATTACATCATAAAAGTCGATCTTAATAAGATTTAACTCAATATAAATCAAAAGAACAATAAAGCCCTGTGGTGGAAATTCACAGGGCTAGCAGACTTTTTTCAATATCTCAGGTAATTAAAAAATGAGAAACAATAAACGTTTGGCATTGGCAGGGTTAGTTGTCTTCGCCGGAAGCACGGTGCTTCCGGTAATAGCAGAAGAAAATAATACAGCGGTTAGCGAATCTGAAGACCAAATGGTGGTGACAGCTTCGGGCTTTTCTCAGGAAAAGAAAGAAGCACCGGCGACTATTTCCGTTATCGACAGAAAGCAGCTTGATGAAAAGCCCAACCGTAATGTTGCGGAGGCTATTCAGGATTTGCCCGGTGTTAATGTGGGCACCGGATCAAGCGATATGTCATCCGGCGATATTATGATGCGCGGGATGGATTCGAGCTATACCGCATTTATGGTCAACAGCGTTAAACAGAATACCGGAGAGGCGCGTCCCTACGGGCAGGATATTGGGGCAGAGGTTAATTTCCTGCCACCAATGGAAGCGATTGAGCGCATAGAGGTTATTCGTGGACCTATGTCGTCTCTTTATGGATCTGATGCCATTGGCGGCGTGGTTAACGTTATTACGAAAAAGCCCTATGGCGTTGCTGACTGGACGGGCGCATTAGCCGCAAATAGCTTTATTCAGGAAGACAGTTCATTTGGTAATACCAACCAGATGAATTTATTCGCCATGGGCCCAATCGTACCTGATGTGCTGGGGGTTAGCGTCGCGGCTGACTGGCTTAACCGCCGCGATGACGAACGTAATAATTACTTTAGCAAAAACGATCGCAAGTCGATTGATATGACCGTTGGCCTTGCGGCAAATGAAACGAATTTGTTTGACCTGAATGTTGTGACGGGAAAACAAAAGAAAAACCGCGATGAAGCACCGTGGAAGTGGACGTTTGATCGCGATGCGTTCACGCTCAGCCACAGCGGTTGGTACGCCGAAGATACAATTGCGACCAAAAACTACATTAACTACGAGAAAGGGCGCTCCAGATATAACCTGAACGACGATGCGCCGCAGTATATCCAGACTGAAAACTACGTTGCCAATAGTCAGACGACGTTTACGTTTGATGCCCATAAATTAACCGTTGGGGCCAATTTTACTCGCGAGGAACTTAACGATCAGTTTGCCGTTTCGAGTAAAGAAGCGCCGGGCGTGGAACCGGTGACCAAAATCAGCCGTGACGGCTGGGCGCTGTTTGCAGAAGACGGCTGGCAGTTGGGCGATTTCACTCTCACCACTTCGGCTCGTTTAGATCGTGATAACTATTTCGGCACACATATTACGCCGAAATTGTATGGTAACTGGGTGATAACAGATGCCTGGGCACTGAAAGGGGGCGTCTCCGCGGGCTATAAAAAACCGGAGCTGCGCGAAACATCGTCTAATTTCGTGACGCCACGCGGCTCTTTACCGCCGTACCCCTATTTGACCGTGGGTAACGACGATCTCAAACCTGAGAAAAGTGTTAACTCCGAACTAGGTCTGTACTGGGCGGCTGAGAAACTGGCATTAGACGGTACGGTTTTCTATACCCAATTCAAAGACAAAATCTCTGAAGAGACGATCTGTGAAACAACGGCGACCCACCAGTGCCAGATGAACGGCTACAAAGCCGACTCTATCAGTAAATATTTTAACGTCGGTAAAGCTGATGTTTACGGGCTGGAGCTGAATGCCGACTGGCAGGTGACTGAAACGGTTAAAGCCAATGCCAACTATACCTATAACCACAGCGAGCAGAAAACCGGCGTGAATAAAGGCTATGCGCTGAATGATTTCCCGCGTCATATGGCGAATCTGTCACTCACCTGGTCGGCGACATATGCGTTAGATCTCTGGAGTAAAGTCAATTACCGCAGCAGCAACCGTGATGCCGGGGATCATATTGATTACGATACCTGGACGATGGTTGATCTCGGCGCTCGTTATCAATTGAACAAAAACACTCAATTGATGGCCGGAATTTACAACTTGTTTGATGCCGATCCGCAGCGCGTTAGCCAATGGGGTGATTATGGCCTGGTTGAAGGGCGTCGTTACAACCTGGGTGCACGCATTGAGTTTTGATTGATAGCTTGTTAGGTAAACAATAGCCAGTCAGCAATACCTGTGACTGGCTTTTTTCTTTTGAAGTGGTTTGATTTAACTTGGCGGTATATCTCAAAAATAGGGGTAATCAAGATCTTTATTGTGATCTGAATTGCAATTTTGCCATTAACAATTATTGAATATTTGTGAATGACATCAAATTATGTCTATTGACAAATTGTGTTTTTTATTTTGATTAAAACTAATGCTTTGAATTAATTGAGTAAATTATTTTCACTTAAAAATGCATTCCTTTCCAGACCTCATTTGATTTATTTCCCGCGCCGTCATACTTTAATTAAAAATAAAAAACACCCTACAAACGAGGAAGTCAGTATGCGGTTAATAGATTATTTCCCTGATGCTTCCATATCCATAAAAAACTCTGCCTCTGACTGGCAGCAGGCAATAGATTATTCAATGGAAGTTCTATTGCAAAAAGGATATGTCACCTCTGGCTATATTACTGCCATAAAAAAGACCACCCAGGAAACGGGGCCGTATTATATTCTGGCTCCCTTTGTCGCTATGCCGCATTCTAGGCCGGAATGCGGAGCAATAAAAACTGGATTGTCACTCACGCTGTTAAACACTGCCGTTGCTTTTGGCGAAAATAAAGAGCCTGTAAAGTTATTAATCGGATTGTCTGCGGCTGATTCTGATGAGCATATTGGTGCCATTCAGGCACTGAGCGAAATGTTTTGTGAAGAGTCAAAGATTGATGCTTTGCTGAATGCGAGTACCGAGCGGCAACTCATGGATATTATCACTCAAGAGTAATCATTCTCTCGTCAGGATAAATATGAAAAATAAATCAGCTCGTGCCAAAGTCCAGGCTTTCGGCGGATTTCTTACAGCTATGGTTATCCCTAATATTGGCGCATTTATCGCGTGGGGTTTTATTACCGCGCTATTTATTCCAACCGGTTGGCTACCTAACGAACATTTCGCCAAAATAGTTGGCCCAATGATCACTTATTTGCTTCCGGTGATGATTGGCTCGACCGGCGGCCATTTAATTGGTGGAAAACGCGGTGCGGTGATGGGCGGGATTGGCACTATCGGTGTGATTGTGGGTGCCGATATTCCGATGTTCATCGGCGCTATGATCATGGGCCCACTCGGCGGTTGGGTTATCAAAGTTATCGACAGAACGCTGGAAAAGCGTATTCCGCCAGGCTTTGAGATGGTTATCAATAATTTCTCATTGGGTATTGCCGGGATGCTGCTTTGTCTGTTGGCCTTCGAAGTCATTGGCCCTGCGGTATTAGTGGCGAACAACTTTGTAAAAGAGTGCATTGAAGCATTGGTCAGCACCGGTTATTTGCCGCTGCTATCCCTGATTAACGAACCGGCGAAGATTCTGTTCCTGAACAATGCTATCGACCAGGGGGTTTACTATCCACTCGGAATGCAGCAAGCGTCTGATACCGGTAAATCTATCTTCTTTATGGTGGCATCGAATCCAGGCCCAGGGCTGGGGTTGCTGCTTGGATTCGCGGTATTTGGCAAAGGAATGGCGAAGAAATCTGCTCCTGGAGCGATGATTATTCACTTCCTCGGTGGCATTCATGAACTTTATTTCCCGTATGTATTGATGAAGCCGCTGACGCTGATTGCCATGATTGCAGGCGGCATGTCCGGGATTTACACCTTTAATCTGTTAGGTGGTGGCCTGGTTGCAGGGCCAAGTCCGGGCTCTATTTTTGCCTATCTTGCCCTTACTCCTCGCGGTGCATTCTTTGCCACCATTGCGGGTGTCACCGTGGCAACCGCTGTCTCCTTTGTTATCACCGCGTTCATTCTGAAACTTGATCGCAGCAAAGAGGCCGAGAAAGAAGACAATTTTGATGAAACAGCCAGCGCAATGAAAGCGATGAAGCAGGAAGGGGCGTGGAGTGCAGGCCCGGTGAAACTGGTCGCGTTTGTCTGCGATGCGGGAATGGGCTCGAGCGCGATGGGAGCCACCACGTTTCGGAAGCGCCTGCAAAAGCAGGGCATGGAAACGGAAGTAAAACACTATGCAATAGAAAACGTGCCTGAACATGCAGAGATCATCGTCACGCATGCCAGCCTGGAAGGGCGCGTTAAAATGGTGACGAACAAACCGCTGATACTGATTAATAATTATATTGGTGACCCGAAACTCGACGCGTTATTTAATGAATTAACCGCCCAGGTAAAATAATAAGGATTGCTATGAAAACTAAAGTTGCTGCCATTTATGGCAAGCGGGATGTCCGCATCCGTGAGTTTGAATTACCAAAAATTAGCGATGATGAATTATTGGTGAGCGTTATTTCTGATAGCGTCTGTTTATCAACATGGAAAGCAGCACTGCTGGCAAGCGATCATAAACGTGTTCCTGACGACCTAAATAATCATCCTGTTATTACCGGGCATGAATGTGCTGGGGTGATTGTTGAAGTGGGAAACAATCTGGCAGGAAGGTATAAAAAAGGTCAGCGTTTTGTTTTACAGCCAGCAATGGGGTTGCCAAGCGGATATTCAGCGGGATACAGCTATGAATATTTTGGTGGCAATGCGACATATATGATCATCCCCAAGCAGGCAATTGATTTGGGATGCGTTCTGCCTTATCACGGCTCTTATTTTGCAGCAGCGTCATTGGCTGAACCTATGTGCTGCATTATTGGTGCGTATAAAGCGAACTACCACACTACGCAATATGTCTACGAACACCGCATGGGAATTAAACCCGGCGGTAATCTGGCGCTATTAGCCTGTGCAGGCCCGATGGGGATCGGTGCGATTGATTACGCCATCAACGGCAATATTAAGCCGGGCAAAGTCGTGGTGGTGGATATTGATGAAGCCCGACTGGCGCAGGCGCAAAAACTCCTGCCGGTAGAGTTGGCGGCAAAAAATGGCATTGAGCTAATTTATGTGAACAGCAAGCACCTGGATAACCCTGTGGCTGCGTTGCGAGATATGACTGGTGGTGCGGGTTTTGATGATGTCTTCGTCTATGCTGCAGTGCCCGCAGTCATTGAGCTTGGAGACGATTTGCTGGCTGACGATGGCTGCCTGAATTTCTTCGCCGGGCCAACGGATAAAAACTTCAAAGTGCCGTTTAATTTTTACAATGTGCACTACGGCAGCACGCATATTGTGGGCACTTCTGGCGGTTCAACCGATGATATGCTCGAAGCGATTGAACTTGCCGCCAGCGGGCGATTGCAGCCTTCGTTTATGGTTACGCATGTAGGCGGATTGGATGCGGTGCCTGAAACAGTCCTTAATCTGCCGGATATTCCGGGTGGCAAAAAGCTGATTTACAACGGCGTCACCATGCCCCTTACCGCTATTATCGATTTTGCCCGCTTAGGGGAAACCGATCCCTTATTCCACCGCCTTGCAGAGCTGGTTGCGGAAACGCACGGTGTATGGAACGAAGCGGCAGAAAAATATCTGTTAGCGTATTTTGGCGTTGATACCGGCGTGGAGAATTAAGCATGAAAACGCTGGCTTATCCTTTTTTCCGCACCACGGAACAGGCGGCTTTGGCTGCCTGGCCACTCATCGGTTGCGGTGACAAGAATCGTATCGATGGTGTCGCTGTGCAGGCGATGCGTGATGCGCTTAATCAAATCGATATGCAGGGGAAGATTGTCATTGGTGAAGGGGAAATCGACCATGCGCCGATGCTCTATATTGGTGAGATGTTAGGTAATGGACAATCCCCGAAAATCGATATCGCCGTCGATCCCATTGAAGGGACGCGTATGGTGGCGATGGGGCAAAACAACGCTCTGGCGGTCATGGCCTGCGCGCCGGAAGGATCGCTGCTTCATGCCCCCGACATGTATATGAAGAAGTTGGTGGTCGGCAAAAAAGCTAAAGGAGCGATCAATCTTGCGGCAACGCTCGAAGAAAACCTGCGAAATATTGCCGCGGCATTGGGCAAACCGCTTGAGCGGCTACGAATGGTCACGCTCGATAAACCACGGCATCAGGATGCTATCGCCGTCGCCACAAGGCTGGGGGTGAAAGTAATTGCCTTGCCCGATGGTGACGTCGCCGCCAGTGTGATGACGTGCTTGCTGGAAAACCAATACGACGTGATGTACAGCATCGGCGGTGCGCCAGAGGGGGTGATTTCAGCGTGTGCTGTGAAAGCGCTGGGTGGTGAAATGCAGGTCGAGTTATTAGATTTTTGCCAGGCAAAAGGGGAGTCTCCCGTCAATCGCCAGATTGCGGATTCAGAACATCGACGCTGCGCTGAAATGGGTGTCGAGGTGAACCGTATTTATAGCCTGAATGAAATTGTCAAAAGCGAGGCGGTTTTATTTTCCGCAACGGGCGTTACGGGAGGCGATATTCTGTATGGCGTGCGTGAAGAAGGTGATGTGGTACGCACTCAAACGCTCTTCATTAATGGTATAGAGCGCACCTGTAATATTATAGACTCTCTACATCACCTTTAATGTACTGAGCTATTGATGACCACGTTGAACGAAGATGATGTGCTTGAAAGGCTGGAAGCGCAAAATGATCTGGCCTCATTTATGAGCGTCGCACACGATATTTTGCTAACCGGTATCAGGCAATTTCTGCCTTCGTTATTTGTTGATAATGATGAAGAGATAGTCGAGTACGCCGTTAAGCCCTTGCTTGCCAGAAGTGGGCCGCTAGATGATATCGACGTTGCGCTACGCCTGATTTACGCGTTGGGGAAAATGGATAAATGGCTGTATGCCGACATTACCTGTTTTGCTCAGTTTTGTGAGTTTGTGCAATACAGCAAAGAGACGCCTCAGTTTCATGATGACGTCACTTACGATTTCATGGCGAACCTTAATTCAATTACCCAAAACGCAACGCTGTTTAATGCAATTAAAAGCATGAAGTATTCGGACTTCTCTATTTATTCCGAAGTGCGTTACGGCAACCTCGTGAAAACGGCGTTATCTCTGGCAGTGACTTCATTATTGAAGGAGTTAGTCTGGTGAATGTCACATTAATGATTAATGGATTAGAGACGCACGCCCGATTTAACGACCAGGAGGTCGAGGCGTTACACAAACCATTGTTAAGACAGTTAGCCGAAAAACAAAAGCAGTTGCAGCGTCGGTTGGTTGTGTTTCTGGCGGCTCCGCCCGGCACCGGTAAATCGACTCTGGCGGCATTTTGGGAATATCTGATGGTGCAAGATTCGTCATTGCCTGTTTTACAGGCCTTACCGATGGATGGCTTCCACCACTATAACGACTATCTGCTCGCAAATAATCTCAAGCAGCATAAAGGCGCACCACATACTTTTAATGTTCAAAAGCTAACTGATGCGCTGCGTACTTTGCATCAGCCCGAAAGTGAATGGCCGCAGTACGATCGCAATTTGCATGATCCGGTGGAAAATGCGATCGCGGTGAAGGCTCCGATTGTCGTGGTTGAGGGAAACTGGTTGCTGCTCAATCAGCCTGAATGGCAGCCACTGCGGGCGCTATGTGATTTTTCAGTCTTTATTTCGGCCCCACCTGAACGGCTTTCAGAACGTCTGATTGGCAGGAAAATGCGCGGAGGGTTGAGTCGACAACAGGCAGAGGAGTTTTTCCGGGTGACCGACGGGGAAAATGTGCGGCGTGTTCTTGAGCAGAGCCAACCCGCTGACATGCTGTTGTGCATGGATGAGCAGGGCGGTTACCATCAAAATTAATCTCAATACGGGCGGTTAGAACGGCCCGTCCCTTTTCCATTATTCTTGATTTCAACTGGCTATTATTCGTCCTCTAACCTTTTGTTGTTGCATTTATTCCATCAAATTTGTGACCTGTGTCAGAAGTTTGGTTTGCTGCCATGGGGTAACGTTCCATTTATTCCGCTTATCGCTTAACATAGCTGAAGCGTTTCAGTCGAATAAATGTTCGACAATTGAGCAAACAATTGCAGTTTCGAGAGTGCGAGGATTCCCCTTAGGCGGTTGCTGGATTACTCTGTCAGCCACTAAGTTCCAGGGATTCTGGCAGGAGAGATATGACCGTACGCATAGCAATTAATGGCTTCGGTCGCATTGGGCGCAACGTGGTACGTGCTTTGTACGAATCCGGTCGCCGTGCGGAAATTACCGTCGTAGCAATCAATGAACTGGCTGATGCTGCGGGTATGGCACATCTGTTGAAGTATGACACCAGCCATGGTCGCTTCGCCTGGGACGTCCGTCAGGAACGCAACCAGCTATGGGTAGGCGACGACACCATCCGTATCTTGCACGAACCGGAAATCGAGAATTTGCCGTGGCGTGAATTGGGCGTAGATGTGGTGCTGGATTGTACCGGTGTGTTTGGCTCCCGTGCAGACGGTGAAGCGCATCTGGCCGCCGGTGCCAAAAAAGTCCTCTTCTCTCATCCTGGCGGTAACGACCTCGACGCCACCGTAGTTTACGGTGTGAATCATGAAAGTGTGGTTGCTGAACATCGCATTGTTTCTAATGCTTCCTGCACCACAAACTGCATCATTCCTATTATCAAATTGCTTGATGATGCCTGGGGCATTGAATGGGGCACTGTGACCACCATTCATTCCGCGATGCATGATCAACAGGTTATTGACGCCTATCACCCTGACTTGCGCCGCACCCGTGCTGCCAGCCAGTCAATTATTCCCGTAGATACGCGTCTTGCCGCAGGTATCACACGCATTTTTCCACAATTTAACGATCGTTTTGAAGCGATTGCGGTGCGTGTACCGACCATTAATGTCACGGCTATTGATTTAAGCGTGACAGTGAAAAATGCAGTTAAAGCCAGTGAAGTCAACAAGTTGCTGCAAAAAGCAGCACGGGATTCATTTCATGGTATAGTTGACTATACGGAATTACCGTTGGTCTCGACTGATTTTAACCACGATCCGCACAGCGCCATTGTTGATGGCACGCAGACCCGGGTCAGTGGGCAGCATCTGATTAAAACTTTAGTCTGGTGTGATAACGAATGGGGCTTTGCTAACCGAATGCTCGACACGACGTTAGTCATGGCCGCAAGTGGTTTCAGGTAAGGCGCATAAAGCGTCCGCAAAACTTTAAGAATCAACGAGAGGATTCACCATGTCTGTAATTAAGATGACCGATCTGGATCTGGCTGGAAAGCGTGTTCTGATCCGTGCAGATTTGAACGTACCAGTTAAAGAAGGGAAAGTGACATCTGACGCACGTATCCGTGCATCCCTGCCAACCATCGAACTGGCCCTGAAACAAGGCGCTAAAGTGATGGTAACTTCTCACCTGGGTCGTCCGACTGAAGGCGAGTACAACGAAGAATTCTCTCTGCTGCCGGTTGTTAACTACCTGAAAGACAAATTGTCTGCTCCGGTTCGTCTGGCTAAAGATTACCTGGACGGCGTTGAAGTTGCTGCGGGTGAACTGGTTGTTCTGGAAAACGTTCGCTTCAACAAAGGCGAAAAGAAAGACGACGAAACTCTGTCTAAAAAATACGCTGCACTGTGCGACGTGTTTGTAATGGATGCTTTCGGTACTGCACACCGTGCACAGGCTTCTACTCACGGCGTTGGCAAATTTGCAGACATCGCTTGTGCAGGCCCGCTGCTGGCTGAAGAGCTGGACGCGCTGGGTAAAGCACTGAAAGAACCAGCTCGCCCAATGGTTGCTATCGTTGGCGGTTCTAAAGTTTCTACCAAACTGACTGTTCTGGATTCCCTGTCAAAAATCGCTGACCAACTGATTGTTGGCGGTGGCATCGCGAACACCTTCATTGCTGCTCAAGGCCACAACGTGGGCAAATCCCTGTACGAAGCGGACCTGGTTGATGAAGCTAAACGCCTGCTGACGACCTGTGATATCCCAGTTCCTGCTGACGTTCGCGTAGCAACGGAGTTCTCTGAATCAGCAACCGCAACGCTGAAATCTGTTAACGATGTGAAAGCTGACGAACAGATTCTGGATATCGGTGATGCATCTGCAGCACAACTGGCTGAAATCCTGAAGAATGCAAAAACCATTCTGTGGAACGGCCCGGTTGGCGTGTTCGAATTCCCGAACTTCCGCAAAGGTACCGAAGTCGTTGCTAACGCTATCGCAGAGAGCGAAGCATTCTCTATCGCAGGCGGCGGCGACACTCTGGCAGCTATCGACCTGTTCGGTATTGAAGACAAAATCTCCTACATCTCCACTGGTGGCGGCGCATTCCTCGAATTCGTGGAAGGCAAAGTTCTGCCAGCAGTAGCAATGCTCGAAGAGCGCGCTAAGAAGTAATTGATTACGGGCAGGGTTTCCTGCCCGTTGTTTTTTAGTCGCCTGCAGGCGCGGGTGGCACAGTTTTTCTAACGGCCAACGATACAGGACAACGTAACATGTCTAAAATTTTTGATTTCGTAAAACCAGGTGTAATCACTGGTGATGACGTACAGAAAGTTTTCCAGGTAGCAAAAGAGAACAATTTTGCTCTGCCAGCAGTTAACTGCGTAGGCACCGACTCTATCAACGCCGTACTGGAAACCGCTGCAAAAGCGAAAGCTCCAGTCATCGTTCAGTTCTCCAACGGCGGCGCTGCTTTCATCGCGGGTAAAGGCGTGAAAACTGACGTTCCTCAGGGTGCTGCAATCCTGGGTGCTATTTCTGGCGCACATCACGTACACCAGATGGCTGAACATTACGGCGTGCCAGTAATCCTGCACACTGACCACTGCGCTAAGAAACTGCTGCCGTGGATCGATGGCCTGTTAGACGCGGGTGAAAAACACTTCGCAGCAACCGGCAAACCACTGTTCTCTTCTCACATGATTGACCTGTCTGAAGAGTCACTGGAAGAGAACATCGAAATCTGTTCTAAATACCTGGAGCGCATGTCTAAAATCGGTATGACTCTGGAAATCGAACTGGGTTGCACCGGTGGCGAAGAAGATGGCGTAGATAACAGCCATATGGACGCTTCTGCTCTGTACACTCAGCCAGAAGATGTTGATTACGCGTACACTAAACTGAACGCAATCAGCCCACGTTTCACTATCGCGGCATCTTTCGGTAACGTTCATGGCGTTTACAAACCAGGTAACGTTGTTCTGACTCCAACTATCCTGCGTGATTCTCAGGACTATGTTTCTAAGAAACATAACCTGCCGCACAACAGCCTGAACTTCGTATTCCACGGCGGTTCTGGTTCTTCTGCTCAAGAAATCAAAGACTCTGTAAGCTACGGCGTAGTTAAAATGAACATCGATACCGATACCCAGTGGGCAACTTGGGAAGGTATCCTGAACTACTACAAAACTAACGAAGCTTACCTGCAGGGCCAGTTGGGCAACCCGAAAGGCGAAGATCAGCCGAACAAGAAATACTACGATCCACGCGTATGGCTGCGTGCAGCGCAGAGCTCTATGATTACCCGTCTGGAGCAGGCTTTCAAAGAACTGAACGCAATCGACGTTCTGTAATTTGACGCTTTAAATGCTTGAATCAAGCCCGCCTCGTGCGGGCTTTTTTGTGCCTGGAGGAAATTAATTTTTTGGCTATCGAAGTCATCCCCTCTTCCTTTCAAATAAACTGATATCAGATGCGTTATTTTATGAAAGGAATAAATAGTGGGCGGCTTTTATTTCAGCGCCTTCAAGAGAATATTTTATTTTCATTTCAGATTCGTTTAGAAAAGGAAGTTATTTGTACAGATATGATTTATTTATCACCATAAATTTATTTTATTCCCGAGATTAAGGTTGACCTTTGTCATATAAATTGCAAATGAACAATATATAACATTATGATTTATATGTATTTTCCATGGTTCGAGTGATTTGCATACAATCATTGCGCAAGTAATTGTGAGTCACTGCACATAACAACGAGCACATAATTCGCTATCATCTGCCGCAGGGAAAGTTAATTAGGCGCGGATCTTCATGGACAATAACTCATTACCGAAGACACAGCATTTGCTTGTTTTTCAGGAAGTGGTCAGAAGTGGATCATTTGGTTCAGCCGCAAAACAACTTAGCCTGACTCAGCCCGCTGTCAGTAAAATTATTAGCGACATGGAAACCTATTTTGGTTTAGAGCTAATTATCAGAAAAAATACCGGTGTAAAATTAACCGAAGCAGGAAAAGTGCTCCTGACTCACGCAGAATCCATCACGCGTGAGTTAAGAAATATGTGTAGCGAAATGAATGGTATGATCGGCAACACGGTTATCGACGTCTCATTTGGCTACCCGTCGCTTATCGGTTTTACTTTTTTACCGGGAATGATGAAAGAATTTAAGGAGCTATTCCCGCAGGTTCAGGTTTCGATGTTCGAAGCCCAGCTTTCTTCTTTCTTGCCCGCTATTCGTGATGGTCGCCTGGATTTTGCCATCGGAACATTGAGCGATGAAATGCTGCTCCAGGATCTCCACATTGAGCCTCTGTTTGAGTCAGAATTTATTCTGGTAGCAAACCGAACGCGAGTGATTAGAGGCACGACCACGCTTAGCGCATTAAGTCATGAGCAATGGGTATTACCGCAAACGGAAATGGGTTATTACAGTGAACTTCTCACTACCCTTCAAAAGAACAACATCAAAAGTGAAAACATCGTTAAAACAGATTCGGTAGTGACGATTTATAACCTGGTACTTAATGCCGGTTTCTTAACGGTTATTCCCCGAGATATGATTTCCCCGTTTGGCTCTAACCAATTTATTAAAGTTCCCGTTGAGGATAAGTTACCGGTCGCTCGCTACGCTGCGGTTTGGTCTAAAAATTATCGAATAAATCGATCTGCCGCGACATTAGTTGAGCTTGCCAGAAAACATTCATTACGTAGCCAGTTTCAACGCACTCAATTAACTGAAGTCGCGTAGCTTTATCCAGTAACTGATAAATATAAAATTCAATCAAGGTGGCATATTAAAAATGTCACCGCCGATATTATTTTTGCTTTTAATTCTTGAGGTCAACATGCATATCGATTATGAACTCCCTGTCACTATTATTGATGTTCTTGAAGCGAAAAAAAGATTAGCGGGTTATATATACAAGACAGGAATGCCAAGGTCTAATTATCTCAGCGAATGCTGTCAGGGAGAAATATTTTTAAAATTTGAAAACATGCAGCGTACAGGTTCATTTAAAATACGTGGCGCTTTTAATAAGCTCAGTTCCCTGACTGAAGAAGAAAGAAAAAAAGGGGTGGTGGCTTGTTCTGCAGGTAACCATGCGCAAGGCGTCTCACTTTCCTGCGCTATTCTGGGGATTGATGGCAAAGTCGTTATGCCTAACGGCGCACCAAAATCTAAAGTGGCTGCAACGACTGATTATTCGGCGCAGGTCGTTATGCATGGCGATAATTTCAATGACACTATCGCCAAGGTTAGCGAAATTGTGGAGATGGAAGGGCGCATCTTTATTCCACCTTATGACGATGAAAAAGTGATTGCCGGCCAAGGTACAATAGGCCTTGAGATTCTCGAAGATTTATATGACGTGGATAATGTGATTGTTCCGATTGGCGGCGGTGGTCTAATCGCCGGTATTGCGTTGGCGATAAAATCTATTAACCCAACAATCAATATTATCGGCGTACAGGCAGAAAACGTACATGGAATGGCGGCCTCGTTTTATAAAGGTGAGCTGATGGCACATCGTAATGCAGGTACGTTAGCTGATGGCTGCGATGTTTCACGTCCGGGCCGTTTAACGTTTGAAATTGTGAAAAAATTAGTGACGGATATTATTTTAGTCAGCGAAGAAGAAATCAAAAATAGTATGGTGGCGCTCATTCAACGCAATAAAGTGATTACCGAAGGTGCGGGAGCATTAGCCTCTGCGGCTTTATTAAGCGGTAAGCTCGACCATTATATTAAAGGGCGTAAAACAGTAAGCATTATCTCAGGTGGAAACATCGATCTTTCGCGTGTTTCACAAATTACGGGCTCAGCAGATATTTGATATACTCCCCATAATTCTGGCTGCAGGGCAATGATGAGTAATGTAGCCAGAAATGCAACGGATATATAATTTAAGGAACTCTATTATGAGTAATACTGATGCAACCCTCATTGGTCAACAAGCCACTGCGCCATGGCGTAAATCTGACACCACATGGACTCTAGGGTTATTTGGCACCGCTATTGGCGCAGGGGTTTTATTTTTCCCCATCCGCGCAGGTTACGGTGGCTTAATTCCGATTGTAATCATGCTGTTCCTGGCTTTTCCGATAGCCTTTTATTGCCATCGGGCACTGGCTCGCCTTTGTCTTTCTGGCAGCAATCCTTCGGGAAATATCACTGAAACGGTAGAAGAGCATTTTGGTAAGACAGGCGGTGTGGTTATTACTTTCCTGTACTTTTTTGCTATTTGCCCGCTGCTCTGGATTTATGGCGTCACGATTACCAATACTTTTATGACTTTCTGGGAGAATCAGCTTCAGCTTATGCCGCTTAACCGTGGCGTAGTGGCGCTGTTTTTGCTGCTGTTGATGGCTTTTGTCATCTTCTTCGGTAAAGATTTGATGGTTAAGGTCATGAGTTATTTGGTCTTTCCTTTCATCGCCTGCCTCGTCGTGATTTCGCTGTCGCTGATCCCTTACTGGAACTCTGCGGTCATTGATCAAGCCAGCCTGAGTGACATCTCTTTCACCGGTAGCGACGGCATTCTGGTCACTGTCTGGCTAGGCATTTCCATTATGGTCTTCTCCTTTAACTTCTCACCGATTGTCTCTTCTTTTGTGGTGTCCAAACGCGAAGAGTACGAGCATGACTTTGGCAGACAGTTTACTGAAGACAAGTGCTCGAAGATTATTTCCCGCGCCAGCATCCTGATGGTGGCCGTTGTGATGTTCTTTGCCTTTAGCTGCCTGTTTACGCTCTCGCCACAGAATATGGCCGAAGCGAAAGCGCAGAATATTCCCGTGCTTTCTTATCTGGCAAACCACTTCTCTTCGATGTCCGGCACAAAATCCACCTTCGCAACTACGCTGGAATATGGCGCGTCGGTGATTGCACTGGTGGCTATCTTCAAATCCTTCTTCGGCCACTACCTCGGCACGCTGGAAGGGCTGAACGGGCTGATCCTCAAGTTTGGTTATAAAGGTGATAAAACCAAAGTTTCCGGCGGAAAACTTAATTTTATCAGCATGATCTTTATCATGGGCTCCACCTGGATTGTGGCTTACGCCAACCCGAACATCCTGGATTTAATTGAAGCCATGGGTGCGCCAATTATCGCCTCACTGCTTTGCCTGCTGCCGATGTATGCAATTCGCAAAACGCCTGCGCTTGCGAAATACAAAGGTAAAACCGAGAACATTTTTGTCACCGTCATTGGATTGTTGACGATTCTTAATATTGTCTACAAATTAATCTGATTGTTTGTGATTTACTCAGGATGAGTGGAACTTAAAAATGAACGATTACCCAGTTGTACTGACGATTAATTGTGGTTCTTCCTCGGTTAAATTTTCAGTACTGGATGCAGAAACGTACGATGTGCTTTTATCCGGGATTTGCGAAGGGATTAATACAGAGCGTGCATTTATAATCGTTAATGATGGGGAGCCAGTAATTCTGGCTCGCCAGAATTATGAAGATGCACTTGCAGCAATATCTGCGGAGCTCGAAATTCGTGATTTATCTGATAGCGTAGCTTTTATAGGCCACCGAATTGCTCATGGCGGATCTTTATTTAGTGAATCGGTGTTAATCACTGAGGACGTGATTGAGAAAATTCGCCAGGTTTCACCACTGGCGCCTTTGCATAATTACGCCAATTTGCACGGGGTGGAATCATCACTGCTACGTTTTCCTGGCGTTCCACAGGTCGCAGTATTCGATACCAGTTTCCACCAGACTCTGAAACCTGAAGCGTATTTGTATGGGCTGCCATACCGTTACTTCGAAGAGTATGGCGTGCGCCGCTATGGATTTCATGGCACCTCGCACCGCTATGTCGCCCGGCAGGCCGCCGAATTATTAGGGCTGGAGCCAGGAAATTCGGGGTTAGTGATTGCTCACTTAGGAAATGGGGCTTCAATTTGTGCGGTTCAGAATGGTGAGAGCGTCGATACGTCGATGGGCATGACGCCGCTCGAAGGGCTGATTATGGGCACGCGCTGCGGTGATGTGGATTTTGGCGCGATGGCCTGGCTTGCTCGCCAGAGCGGGCAATCTCTTGATGACCTTGAACAAGTGGTTAATAAGGAGTCCGGCCTATTGGGGCTTTCCGGTTTATCTTCGGATTTACGGACGCTGGAGAAAGCCAGGCACAATGGCGATGTTCGAGCGCAGTTAACTATTAAGACCTTTGTTCATCGTATTGCCAGAACTATTGGCGCGCATGCCGCATCTTTAAATCGCTTTGATGGTGTTATTTTTACCGGCGGTATTGGTGAAAACTCAATATTTATTCGGCAACTGGTCAGCGAGCACTTACGCGTATTCGGCATTATTCTGGACGAAGAAAAAAATAAATACTCTAACCGGGAAGGCGAGCGAGTTATTTCAAAACCTGAGTCACCTATTTTCTGCGCCGTTATTCCTACAAATGAAGAGAAAATGATTGCCCTTGATGCGCTGCATTTGGGAAAAGAGAGCCTGGTAGCGCAATACGCCTGAATTAATTATCTGGTCTAAAGGAATGAAGTAATGAATGTGGATATTGATATTAACATCGATAGTTATTCCCATGCCTGGCAGAAATTCTCCGGTGACGAATGGAAAAAGAAAATAAATGTTCGGGATTTTATCCAGCAGAATTATACCCCGTATGAAGGCGATGAATCTTTTTTAGCTGGAGCCACTCCCGCCACAAGTGCGCTTTGGGAAAAAGTGATGGACGGTATTCGTATCGAAAACGCTACTCATGCACCGGTGGATTTCGACACGAATATTGCCACAACAATTACCGCCCATGCGCCGGGCTATATTATTAAAGAGCGGGAAAAGATTGTTGGGTTGCAAACTGATAAACCTTTAAAGCGTGCCCTGCATCCTTACGGCGGAATCAATATGATCAAAAGCTCGTTTGAGGCTTATGGTCGTGAAATGGATGCTGACTTCGAATACCAGTTTACCTCGCTGCGTAAAACCCATAATCAGGGCGTATTTGACGTTTATTCACCGGATATTCTGCGCTGCCGTAAATCAGGCGTGCTGACCGGTTTACCGGACGGTTACGGACGCGGGCGAATCATTGGGGACTATCGCCGCGTGGCGCTGTACGGCATTGCTTTCCTGGTTCGCGAGCGTGAGTTGCAGTTTGCCGATCTACAAGGCCAGCTCGAACGCGGTGAAAATCTGGAGGCGGTAATCCGCCTGCGCGAAGAGTTGTCTGAGCATCGTCGTGCGCTGCTGCAAATTCAAGAGATGGCGGAGAATTACGGCTTTGATATTTCACGCCCGGCGCGTAACGCGCAGGAAGCGTTGCAATGGCTCTATTTTGCCTATCTGGCGGCGGTGAAATCGCAAAACGGTGGGGCGATGTCCCTCGGGCGCACCACAACGTTTATCGATATTTATATCGAGCGCGATCTGAAAGCAGGCTTGCTGACAGAAGTTCAGGCCCAGGAGCTGGTCGACCATTTCATTATGAAGATCCGCATGGTGCGTTTCCTCCGTACGCCTGAGTTTGATTCCCTCTTCTCAGGCGACCCTATCTGGGCGACAGAGGTCATCGGCGGGATGGGGCTTGATGGGCGCACGCTGGTCACCAAAAACGCCTATCGCTATCTGAACACCCTTTACACCATGGGCCCTGCACCGGAGCCGAATCTCACTATTTTGTGGTCGGAAGCCCTGCCGAAAGCGTTCAAAGTGTATGCGGCAAAAGTCTCGATAGAAACCTCATCGTTGCAGTATGAAAACGATGACCTGATGCGCTGCGATTTTGACAGCGATGATTACGCCATTGCCTGCTGCGTAAGCCCGATGGTTATCGGTAAGCAGATGCAGTTCTTTGGCGCACGTGCCAACCTGGCAAAAACGCTGCTGTATTGCATCAACGGCGGCATGGATGAAAAACTCAAAATCCAGGTCGGGCCGAAAATGCCCATGCTGCTGGATGACGTCCTGGATTATGAAACGGTGATGAGCAGCCTCGACCACTTTATGGACTGGCTGGCGGCGCAATACATAACCGCGCTCAATCTCATCCACTACATGCACGACAAATACAGCTACGAAGCGTCGCTGATGGCTCTGCATGACAGGGACGTTTATCGCACCATGGCGTGTGGCATTGCCGGATTATCGGTTGCGGTGGATTCTCTCTCCGCGATTAAGTACGCCACTGTAAAACCGGTGCGCGACCATAACGGGCTGGCGCTCGATTTTGTGATCGAAGGGGATTACCCGCAGTACGGCAATAATGACGATCGTGTTGATGCTATCGCCTGCGATCTTGTTGAGCGCTTTATGAAGAAGATCCAGGCGCTGCCGACTTATCGCAATGCCGTGCCGACGCAATCGATCCTGACGATCACCTCAAACGTGGTGTATGGGCAAAAAACGGGGAATACACCAGACGGCCGCCGCGGTGGAACGCCATTTGCACCGGGGGCTAACCCTATGCACGGCAGAGATCGTAAAGGGGCCGTGGCTTCTTTAACGTCGGTGGCGAAACTGCCGTTCAGTTATGCAAAAGACGGCATCTCATACACCTTCTCTATTGTTCCTGCGGCACTGGGCAAAGATGACGCCGTGCGCCAGTTAAACCTGGTTGGGCTGCTGGATGGTTATTTCCATCACGATGTGAAAACCGAGGGCGGGCAGCATTTGAATGTGAACGTGATGAATCGGGAAATGTTGATGGATGCTGTTAAACACCCTGAAAATTACCCGACGCTGACGATTCGCGTTTCCGGCTACGCCGTGCGTTTTAATGCCTTAACGCGCGAGCAGCAGCAAGATGTTATCTCCCGCACTTTCACCCATGCACTTTAGTTAATAGCCCGCTTCGGCGGGTTTATTTCCCTCTCTGTACAGTTTGATTTTTCAATCATTTTTGTGACCGCCTTGGCATATTCGCTTGTTTTGATTACCCTTTAAAGTCTCACTTGTGCCTTTAGGGTGCAGAATTTTAGTAATAACAAGGAACCGTGAATGGAAGATCTCAATGTAGTAGACAGTATTAATAATGCCGGGGGCTGGCTGGTGCGCAACCAGGCGTTACTGCTGAGCTATGCGGTCAACATTGTGGCGGCGATTGCTATTATTATCGTCGGCATGATCGTCGCTCGTGTGGTGTCCAACGGCATTAACCGCGTGATGTTAGCTCGTCATATCGATGCAACGGTTGCGGATTTCCTCTCAGCTCTGGTGCGTTACGGCATTATCGCTTTTACGTTAATTGCCGCACTTGGCCGCGTTGGCGTGCAAACGGCGTCGGTTATCGCCGTATTGGGTGCCGCAGGTTTGGCGATTGGCCTGGCTTTGCAGGGTTCGCTTTCCAACTTGGCTGCGGGCGTGCTGCTGGTCACTTTCCGTCCGTTCCGTGCAGGTGAGTATGTTGATCTGGGTGGTATTGCCGGAACCGTGCTTAACGTACAGATTTTCTCTACGACCATGCGCACTGTAGACGGCAAAATCGTCGTGGTGCCAAACGGCAAAATCATTGCGGGTAATATTATTAACTACTCCCGCGAGCCGGTGCGCCGTAACGAGTTTATTATCAGCGTGGCGTATGACTCAGATATCGATCAGGTTAAAAAGATCCTGACGGATATTATCAACAGCGATGAGCGCATCTTAAAAGATCGCGAAATGACCGTGCGCCTCAACGAGCTCGGTGCATCGTCAATCAACTTTGTGGTGCGCACCTGGAGCAACAGCGGCGACCTGCAAAATGTTTATTGGGACGTGCTGGAGCGTATTAAGAAAGAGTTTGATGCCCAGGGTATCAGCTTCCCTTATCCACAAATGGACGTGAACTTCAGACGCGTAAGAGAAGCAGAAGCCGCGTAAACATGGTTTCTTGGGCCAGCTTCGGCTGGCCTGCTAGTTATTAGTAAATCTGATAAACCATTAAAATTATCCATTTCCTCTAATAATTTTTCCCCATTACACTCTCTCTCAATGGCTAAACAGGGCTAAATATTGAAGAGTGAACCATCATGTTATCTTATTTTTTTCAAGGTCTTACCTTAGGCGCTGCGTTAATTCTGCCTCTTGGGCCGCAAAATGCTTTTGTCATGAACCAGGGGATTCGTCGCGAATACCACTTGATGATTGCGTCCCTTTGCGCATTAAGTGATTTGTTGCTGATTTGCGGCGGGATATTTGGCGGGAGCGCACTTCTGATGCAGTCGCCGTGGCTGCTGGCGATTGTTACCTGGGGCGGCGTGGCCTTTTTGCTCTGGTACGGTTGGGGGGCATTGCGTACTGCGATGAGCAGCAGTGTAGAACTGGCTTCTGCGGAAGTGCTCAAGCAAGGGCGATGGAAAATCATTGCGACCGTGTTGGCCGTCACCTGGCTTAACCCTCATGTTTATCTCGATACTTTTGTGGTTTTAGGCAGTCTCGGTGGGCAGTTGGCAGATGAGCCAAAACGTTGGTTTGCGCTGGGAACGGTGAGCGCGTCTATCCTGTGGTTTTATGGCCTGGCGATTCTTGCCGCATGGCTGGCACCGCGCCTGCGCACTGCGAAAGCCCAGCGTATAATCAATGGGGTAGTGGGGTTGGTAATGTGGTTTATCGCATTGCAACTCGCCGCTGACGGTGTTCGTCATCTGACTTCTCTGTTGAGTTAATTCGCCTTTTTCCGATAGACAAGTTGTTATTCCAGGCTAAGCTTCCAGCCAGACACCCGTGTTCTCTGCGGGTGTAATGACAGTGGAATGTAGCATGGAGGAATTACAGTGAAGTTTAAAACCCTGGCATTAGCCGCTCTGGTGGGATTTGGTTCGGTTCCGGTGCTGGCCGATGAATTGCCAAACGGCCCGCATGTTGTGACATCCGGTACTTCAAGTGTGGATGCCGTTCCTGACATTGCTACGCTTGCTATCGAAGTAAATGTATCTGCCAAAGATGCGGCTTCAGCGAAGAAACAGGCTGACGATCGCGTGGCACAGTATCTGACTTTCTTGCAGCAAAGCGGTGTTGAGAAGAAAGATATTAATGCTGCCAATTTGCGCACCCAACCAGAATACGAATACCTGAAAGACGGTAAGACGCAGCTAAAAGGCTATCGCGCCGTGCGTCAGGTTGAAGTCACGCTGCGTAAACTCGATAAAATGAATGAGTTACTTGATGAGGCGCTGAAAGCCGGTCTTAACGAAATTCGTTCTGTTTCGCTTGGGGTCGCGAACCCTGAGCAGTACAAAGACAAAGCGCGTAAAGAAGCTATCGATGATGCAATGCGTCAGGCGAAGCTATTAGCGGAAGGCTTTAACAGCAAGCTGGGGCCGGTTTATAGCGTGCGTTATCACGTTTCTAACTACCAGCCAGCGCCGATGGTGCGGATGATGAAGGCCGATGCGGCAGCGCCAGTTTCAGCCCAGGATACTTACGATCAGCAAACGATTCAGTTTGGCGATCAGGTTGATGTAGTGTTTGAGTTGGAACGCGCTAAGAGCGAGCAGCCTGCTCAATAAAATGGTGGATGGCGCTTGCGCTTATCCACCCTACAAAACCGTAAAATGTAGGTCGGATAAGCGTTAGCGTCATCCGACAAAAAAAAGGCCGCTAAATTAGCGGCCTTTTTCTATTCAGCGTCCTGGCGCAGGACACGATGCCCATATTCCAACAACGCATCGGTCACATTACGCATCATGCGGCTTTCTGGTGCAAAGCGATGCCAATAAAGCATACGCCGCTGCATCAGGCCCGGCGTCAGGTCGATTAACTCGCCGCTATTGAGCTCTCTTTCAATCTGCAAATGCGGGATCATGCAGCAGGTGGTGCCCTGACGCGCCAGTTGCACGAAGGCTTCTGACGAGTTAACGATATGGCATGGCACGCTGCCCGGCGACAAATCGAAATTCTGTTGTAAAAACGCCTGGTGCATATCGTCGAGATGGTCAAACGCCACGGCAGGGGCTTTTAGCAGAGCCGAGCGCGTCACACCGTTAGGAAAATAACGCGCCGCAAAATCTTTCGAACCGACAAACAGATAATCCAGCGCGCCGAGCCTGTCGACCAGGCAACTTGGCAGCGGCTGTGGCTGAATAGAAACCGCGCCGACTACTTCACCGCGGCGCAGGCGTTCCTGGGTACGGGTTTCATCTTCAACCTGAAGATTGAGACGAATAGGGGAGTCGGCAAGAACAGGCGCCAGCGCGGGCAACAGCCAGGTTGCCAGACTGTCGGCGTTCACCGCGAGCGACAATAGCAGCGGCGTAGAACCGGTTTGTTCGTCACCCAGCCACTCTTCTTCAAGCAATTCAACCTGGCGTAATAACGCGAGAAGTTTTTGGCCTTGCTCGGTAGGACGAGGGGGAACCGTGCGCACTAACAATGGCTGGCCGAACATATTTTCCAGTTGCTTGATACGCTGTGAAACCGCTGATTGAGTAATGCAGAGCTTTTGTGCCGCGCGTTCAAATCCTCGTTCACGAATCACTGCATCCAGCGCCTGTAGCGTTCTATAGTCCGGGCGTTTCATTGTTATTAGCTAACTCCTGTTTTAGTTATGTCAGCACTATGACATAAATTTGCAGCCAATCCAGACTGAATCCATAAAGATCGGATGAGTGCGGCCATTGGCGAGGACTTTCTTATTAAGCATGCACTATAATGCGCGTCAGTTTTCACAGCACAGGCAAATAACCATGACGCAGGATGAACTGAAAAAAGCAGTCGGCTGGGCAGCACTACAATACGTGCAGCCGGGCACCATCGTGGGCGTAGGCACCGGCTCTACCGCCGCACACTTCATTGATGCCCTCGGAACGATCAAACATCAAATTGATGGTGCCGTTTCTAGCTCCGACGCTTCCACCGCAAAACTGAAAAGCCTTGGGATCACCGTTTACGATCTTAACGAAGTTGATTCTCTTGGGATCTACGTGGATGGTGCCGATGAGATCAACGGCCAGATGCAGATGATCAAAGGCGGCGGTGCTGCGTTGACGCGCGAGAAGATCATCGCGTCTGTCGCGGACAAATTTATTTGTATCGCCGACGCATCCAAACAGGTCGGTGTCCTGGGTAATTTCCCTCTGCCGGTGGAAGTGATTCCAATGGCGCGTAGCTGTGTGGCGCGTGAACTGGTCAAACTGGGCGGCCGCCCGGAATACCGCCAGGGCGTGGTGACTGATAACGGCAACATCATTCTGGATGTTTATGGCCTGAGCATTATCGATCCTATCGCGCTGGAAAATGCTATCAACGGCCTGCCAGGCGTGGTGACGGTTGGTTTGTTTGCTAACCGTGGTGCGGATGTGGCGTTGATTGGAACCGCCGATGGTGTGAAAACCATAGTGAAATGATCTGACCGGGGCGTGTCATGCGCCCCAAATAATGAATAAAAAATGACAAAATAATCTAACGGCAAATTTGGTGACATATGTCACATTCTTAACCAGCGCCTATTTTTCATTCCTGCTTTTCTCCTCTCCCTGGCATTTTATGCTGCCTGCCGCCGCTTATTCCTTTTTCAATAAGTTGACCGCGCAATCGTTTATATTGCCCCGCCCGTATTTTTTGATATTTTGGCAGAAGGGTGTCTTATCACACAGCACAACATCAGTTCTAAAAAATAGGGTCGGGAAATGGCAAAAGTATCACTGGATAAAGACAAAATTAAATTCCTGCTGGTGGAAGGCGTACACCAGAAAGCCGTGGATAACCTTCGCGCAGCAGGCTATACCAACATCGAATACCATAAAGGCGCGCTGGATAGCGATGCTTTGAAAGAGTCGATCCGTGATGCGCATTTCATCGGTCTGCGTTCCCGCACTAACCTAACTGAAGATATTCTGTCGGCGGCTGAAAAGCTGGTGGCCGTGGGCTGTTTCTGCATCGGCACTAACCAGGTTGACCTGGATGCTGCGGCAAAACGTGGCGTGCCCGTGTTTAATGCTCCGTTCTCTAACACGCGCTCCGTTGCTGAATTGGTCATTGGTCAACTGCTGCTGCTGCTGCGCGGCGTACCTGAAGCTAACGCGAAAGCACACCGTGGCGTGTGGAATAAACTGGCTGTCGGTTCGTATGAAGCGCGCGGTAAAAAGCTCGGTATTATTGGCTACGGCCATATCGGGACGCAGTTGGGGATTCTGGCTGAAGCGCTGGGGATGCACGTTTACTTCTACGATATCGAGAACAAACTGACGCTGGGCAATGCAACTCAGGTTCAGCATCTTTCTGACCTCCTTAACATGAGCGACGTTATCAGCCTGCATGTGCCTGAGAATGCTTCTACCAAGAACATGATCGGTGCAAATGAACTGGCACTGATGAAACCAGGCTCGCTGTTGATCAACTGCGCCCGTGGCACGGTGGTCGATATTCCTGCGCTGTGTGATGCGCTGGCGCGTAAACATCTGGCGGGGGCGGCAATCGACGTCTTCCCGACAGAACCTGCAACCAACAGCGATCCGTTCACTTCTCCGCTGTGCGAGTTTGATAACGTTATTTTGACGCCACACATCGGCGGTTCGACTCAGGAAGCGCAGGAAAATATCGGCCTGGAAGTCGCAGGCAAGCTGGCGAAATATTCCGATAACGGTTCAACATTATCTGCGGTGAATTTCCCTGAGGTTTCCCTGCCGTTGCACGGCGGTAGCACCAGCCGTTTACTGCACATTCACGAAAACCGCCCGGGTATTTTGACCGCACTGAACCAGATTTTTGCAGACCAGGGCATCAACATTGCCGCACAGTACCTGCAAACGACCCCGAAAATGGGTTACGTAGTAATTGATGTCGATGCTGAGGAAGATGTTGCCGAAGCCGCGCTGAAATCGATGAAAGCGATTCCGGGTACCATCCGCGCTCGTTTGCTTTACTAATCTCTACGCCGGGGAGCGAGCCAAGGCTCCCCGCGCTACGATTTCATCCCTTTCCTAAGTTGTATTTCTGGCCTATCCGGCTGATAGTTAGGCTTTTAGCTTTCCGGCGAAGCCCTATGACAACGACGTTTTCCAGCGCATTCGTGAAATTCGGTGCGTTTATACTCCTGATGATCCTTATCTATACCGGTTTTAGTACCGCAGACCGCATGACCTGGCTGATGGAAGTGACGCCGGTCATTATTATTGTTCCCCTGCTATTAGCCACCCGGTCGCGCTACCCGCTCACGCCACTGCTCTATTTTTTGATTTTCCTGCATGCGATTATTTTGATGGTCGGCGGTTTGTATACCTACGCTAAAGTGCCGATCGGTTTTGATGTGCAGGAGTGGTTTGGTTTGAGCCGTAACCCTTATGACAAATTGGGCCATTTTTTCCAGGGATTAGTGCCTGCACTTGCTGCGCGGGAAATACTGATTCGCGGAAGTTATATTCGCGGGCGTAAAATGGTCGCATTTCTGGTCTGTTGTGTCGCACTGGCTATCAGCGCTCTGTACGAACTCATTGAATGGGCGGCAGCGCTGGCGCTTGGGCAGGGTGCGGATGAATTTCTTGGAACCCAGGGCGACATGTGGGATACGCAATCCGATATGTTTTGCGCACTGCTGGGGGCGCTGACCACCGTTTTGCTCCTGCAGTATTGGCATACGAAGCAGCTACTGCGATTGCCTACAGCGTAAGGCTACCACTGCCAGATTCGTGATGGCGTTACCACTGCGGGCAAGGGGATATCCCACTCTTCAGTCGGTAATGCCTGAACGCGCTGGCAATCATGTGCCAGCCCAACCGGCCAAACACCGTGCTGCTGCCAGTTCTGCAATGTGCGATCGTAAAAACCGCCCCCCATTCCCAGCCGTTGCCCCTGCTCATCAAATGCCACTAAGGGCGTGATAAGCACATCGAGTTTATTTAGCGGCAATACGTCGCGGACATCCAGCTTGGGCTCAAGAATTTTCAGACGATTCATCACCAGATGGCTGTTTTTGGCATAACGAAGAAACAGCAAATTGCCTTTGCTGAATGGGTGAAGAACCGGTAAATAAACGGTTTTGCCTGCCTGCCACAACGCACGAATTAACGGCGTGGTATCCAGCTCGCCATCAAATGACAGAAACGTAGCAACCGTCGCCGCCTTCATTACGGGTTCGTAAGCAAGCATGCGCGCAGCGGCTGATTCCGCAAAGTGCTGTTGTTCTGTTGGCGTGAGTGTCCGGCGTCGTTGCCGAATGTGCTGTCGGATTTCTTGTCGAAGCGATGGGATTAACTGCATTTTCGTCATGATGATGACTACTTGGTAGAAAGAGGGAATCTCCGAGATGCCGCCGCAGGCTGTAACCCTTGAACCCTTGGTTCAAGGTGAATGTAGCGTCAGAATCATCAGGCTTCTCGGACGGACCGAGCATGCTCACAGAATCTGGAGCACCACATTCTTGTGGTATGAAATATCGGCTCAGGGGACTGGCCCGCATGCAAACATCTCAGAGAAATTTGTTCTTCAAAGTTACTCTACCATAGGTAACAGTGAAGTGTTATTCAAAATTTGGACCCTGTCTTTCTGTTATGCGACCTTGCTCAAGCAACGCTTGTTCGATGGTCTGCTGTAACATCCGAATACGCTCTTCCATATTGGCTGCGTAGTCGCGGGTTTTCGATTTTTCCTGAGCCAGCTCATAACAAATGTTCAATGCTGCGATGAAAACTAGCTGCTCAGTATTTGTGACTCTAGTGCGAACTTTTAAATCTTGCAACCGCTGATTGAGCTCTTCCGCCGCAAGATTCAGTGCATCCTGTTGTTCAGGCGGGCAATTCACGCGCAATGAACGACCGAAAATTTGGATATCGACTGGTTGTGCAGACATGCCACCTTCCTGCTGTTAACTCGCCAGCCTCCCGCTAACCTGTGCCAGGTTACGAAAGGGGCGTCACTATAGCTATCCCAAAATGAAGATACAAGCCCTTTTCTGGTGCCTTGGGGTCCCTGGTGGTAGCATAACATGAACTCTCCCTGCCAACGATGGCGAATGCGCATGTCTATACAGAACACGATGCCTGACTACGACTTAGTCGGCCAACTATTGAACCAACAGGGTGTGGGCCTGACGCCCGCAGAAATGCACGGCTTAATCAGCGGTATGCTGTGTGGTGGCAACAAAGACACCAGTTGGCAACCGTTGCTACACGACCTGACTAACGAAGGGTTGGCCTTTAGCCAAAATCTTGCGGACACGCTGCGCCAAATGCACGGTGCGACCGGTGATACCCTCGAAGACGACGGCTTTATGTTCCAGCTTTATCTGCCGGATGGCGACGATGTTTCGGTGTTTGATCGTGCCGATGCATTAGCGGGCTGGGTAAACCACTTCCTGCTTGGCCTGGGCGTAACGCAGCCGAAACTCGATAAAGTCCCGGGTGAAACCGGTGAAGCTATCGACGATTTGCGTAACATTGCGCAACTGGGCTACGACGAAGACGAAGATCAAGAAGAGCTGGAAATGTCGCTCGAAGAGATCGTCGAGTACGTGCGCGTGGCGGCGTTGCTGTGCCACGACACCTTTACGCGTCCGGTTCCGACCGCACCAGAAGTGCAGAAGCCAACACTACACTAAAAATAATAAGCCCCAGGAGGTGTGATGAATCAGCACGAATTTCTCCGGCGCCGTCAGGCGTTACTGGCCAAAATGGCTCCGGCAAGCGCCGCGCTCATCTTTGCCGCTCCCGAGGTAACACGAAGTGCAGACAGCGAATACCCGTATCGGCAGAACAGCGATTTCTGGTATTTCACCGGTTTTAACGAACCGGAAGCCGTACTGGTTCTGATTAAAAGCGACGAAACCCACAATCACAGCGTTTTGTTTAATCGCCTGCGCGATAAAACCGCTGAAATCTGGTTTGGTCGCCGTCTTGGGCAGGAAGCCGCTCCTGAAAAATTAGGCGTTGACCGAGCGCTGGCGTTCTCTGAGATCGGCCAGCAGCTTCATCAGTTACTCAATGGGCTTGATGTGGTGTACCACGCGCAGGGCGCATACGACTATGCCGATAGCATTGTTTTTGCCGCACTCGAAAAATTACGCAATGGTTCGCGCCAGAATCTAACGGCTCCATCAACACTGACCGACTGGCGTCCGTGGGTACATGAACTGCGGGTGTTTAAATCTGAAGAAGAGATAGCCGCTTTGCGTCGCGCGGGGGAAATCACGGCCCTGGCGCATACCCGAGCGATGGAAAAATGCCGCCCTGGCATGTATGAATACCAGCTAGAAGGCGAAATTCTTCATGAATTTAACCGCCACGGCGCACGCTTTCCGTCGTACAACACGATTGTGGGCAGCGGCGAAAACGGCTGCATTTTGCATTACACCGAAAACGAGAGCCAAATGCGCGACGGCGATTTGGTGTTAATCGACGCCGGTTGTGAATACAAAGGCTATGCCGGTGACATCACCCGCACCTTCCCGGTGAGCGGCAAATTTACCGCGCCGCAGCGGGCGATTTACGACATCGTGCTCGAATCACTGGAAACCGCACTTAAACTTTACCGTCCGGGAACCTCCATGCAGGCCGTGACCGGAGAAGTGGTGCGCATCATGGTGACGGGGCTGGTGAAGCTCGGCATTCTCAATGGCGAAGTGGATAAATTAATTGCTGAAAACGCCCATCGCCCGTTCTTTATGCACGGCCTAAGCCACTGGCTGGGGCTCGATGTGCATGATGTTGGCGTTTACGGCCAGGATCGTTCACGTCTGCTTGAACCTGGCATGGTTATCACCGTTGAGCCGGGTCTGTATATTTCGCCAGATGCAGATGTCCCCGCTGAGTACCGCGGCATCGGCATTCGTATCGAAGACGATATTCTCATTACCGCAGACGGCAACGAAAATCTGACCGCCAGCGTAGTGAAATCGGCAGACGACATCGAAGCCCTTATGGCGGCGGCACGTCAGTCATGAGCGTAATTATTGTCGGTGGAGGTATGGCTGGTGCAACGCTTGCGCTGGCGATATCACATTTAACGAGCGGAAAACTGCCGGTTCATTTAGTTGAAGCGGCAGCGCCGGAATCGGCGGCACACCCTGGGTTTGATGCTCGCGCCATCGCCATTGCCCAGGGAACTTGCCAGCAGCTAACTCGTATCGGCGTATGGCCTGCAATTAAAGATTGCGCGACGGCAATTACCACCGTGCATGTTAGCGATCGCGGCCATGCGGGGTTCGTTACCCTTGAGGCGCGGGATTATCAGATTCCAGCGCTGGGCCAGGTAGTCGAACTGCACGATGTCGGTCTGCGTTTATTCGCTTTGCTGCGTAAAGCGCCCGGTGTGACGTTGCATTGCCCGCAACGTGTGGCCTCGTTTACTCGTGAAATCGATAAAGTCAGCGTCCAGCTTGATAACGGTGAACATATCGAAAGCAAATTGCTGGTGGCGGCAGACGGTTCGCGTTCCCCGCTTGCGGCGAAGTCCGGAATCACCTGGCAGCAGCAGGATTACCGCCAGGTGGCGGTTATCGCCAATATCACCACTTCTGAACCGCATAGCGGACGCGCGTTTGAGCGTTTTACCGAGCATGGCCCTCTGGCGATGCTACCGATGTCTGACGGGCGCTGTTCGTTGGTGTGGTGCCAGGCGTTGGACGCGCAGGCGGAGATCGCCCAGTGGGATGACGAGCGTTTCTGCAATGAATTGCAGGATGCTTTTGGCTGGCGGCTTGGGCGCATCACCCACGCCGGTGCGCGTACGCAGTATCCTCTGGCGCTGACCACCGCTTCGCAGTCGGTTTCACATCGCGTTGCGCTGGTGGGGAACGCCGCTCAAACCCTGCATCCTATTGCCGGGCAGGGCTTTAATCTTGGTTTGCGGGATGTAATGTCGCTCGCTGAGAATTTGGCTGCTGCGCACGAAGCCTCTCAAGACGTGGGCAGTTATGGCGTGTTGGCTGAATATCAGCGGCGCCGCAGCGAAGATAAAATGGCTACCATTGGCGTGACGGACGGTTTAGTTCAACTGTTCGCTAACCGTTGGGCTCCGCTGGTAGTAGGGCGCAATTTGGGGCTGATGGCAATGGAACATTTAACTCCGGCGCGTAATGTGCTGGCAGAGCGCACGCTTGGCTGGGTTGCGCGTTAAAACAGGTTTACAGGAGAGTCATTTTGCAAAGCGTTGATGTGGCAATTGTGGGTGGTGGCATGGTTGGGCTGGCGGTCGCCTGCGGCCTGCAAGGCAGTGGTTTGCGAGTGGCGGTACTAGAGAATCATCTTCCACAACCGTTAGCCCCTGAATCTGCACCAGCATTACGCGTTTCGGCCATCAATGCCGCCAGCGAAAAACTGCTGACTCATCTTGGCGTCTGGCCGAAAATTATCGCCCAACGCGCCAGTTGCTATCACGGTATGGAAGTCTGGGATCAAGACAGCTTCGGGCATATCGTTTTCGATGATAAATCCTTTGGTTTCGGCCATCTTGGTCACATTATCGAAAACGCGGTCATTCATCATGCGCTGTGGCAGCGTGCCGAGCAGTGCAGCGACGTCACTCTGATGGCTCCCGCCGAATTGCAGCAGGTGGCATGGGGCGAAAACGAAGCCTTTATTACGCTGAAAGATGGCGCAATGCTGACCGCGCGTCTGGTGGTTGGGGCTGATGGCGCAAATTCCTGGCTGCGTAATCAGGCCGACATTCCACTGACGTTCTGGGATTATCGCCATCATGCGCTGGTTGCTACTATTCGTACCGCTGAACCACACGAAGCAGTTGCCCGCCAGGTCTTCCATGGCGACGGCATTCTGGCTTTCCTGCCGTTAAGCGACCCACATTTGTGTTCCATCGTCTGGTCATTGCCACCGCTGGAGGCTGAGCGTTTGCAGCAGGCAGGCGTTGAGGAATTTAACCAGGCGCTCTCCGTGGCATTCGATATGCGTTTGGGCTTGTGCAGTGTTGAAAGTGAACGCCAGGTTTTCCCGCTCACAGGCCGTTATGCGCGTAATTTTGCCGGGCATCGTCTAGCGCTAGTGGGGGACGCTGCGCACACCATTCACCCGTTAGCCGGGCAGGGCGTGAACCTGGGCTTTATGGATGCGGCCGAACTGATCGATGAAGTGCGCCGTTTGCATCGCCAGGGTAAAGATATCGGGCAGCATCTCTATCTGCGCCGCTACGAACGTAGCCGCAAACACAGTGCCGCCCTGATGCTTGCCAGTATGCAGGGCTTCCGAGACCTGTTTGCCGGAAGTCATCCGGCGAAGAAACTGCTGCGTGATATCGGCCTGAAATTAGCAGACACCCTTCCGGGCGTGAAACAACAATTAGTTCGCCAGGCGATGGGTCTACAAGATTTACCGCACTGGCTGCGTTAAATTTATTCTGAGAACCGCGTCACATTTCCCTTTCCGCTTATTGGAAAGGGAAATACCCTCCTCATTTGAAAAATTCTAATCTCACCTCTTATTTCGGATTACTTTTTCTCATCCCACGTTTTTCGTGATGTAGTGAATTTGTTTCTGGAATGGTTATAAATGTTAGCTAACGCCAAATTCTCGCCAAAACACTTCTTGTTTATGCGTAGTGTCTCGCATTTTTCCAGTCGAATACTCTGCAAGCTGCACCTCTGATTTTGGTCATAAGCTAATGCAATGACCGTTTGTACCTTATGGTTTACTCCCTCATTCAGTGGTAAGTTCAGGCAAAAGGTAACGTTTGCGTCACTATCCGGATCGGTAGTGATGCTGGGTTTCGTCTGACGAAAAGAAAAGCGAACAGCGCTTTTCAACCAGATGGTTAAAGAGGAAAAAATGACTCAAAAGACCCCTTTGTTTGAACAGCACAATCTCTGCGGCGCGCGTATGGTGGATTTCCATGGCTGGATGATGCCATTGCACTATGGCTCGCAGATTGATGAACACCATGCGGTGCGCAACGATGCCGGAATGTTTGATGTCTCCCACATGACCATCGTTGATTTGAAAGGCAGCCGCACCCGCGAATTCCTGCGTTACCTCGTCGCCAACGACGTTGCCAAACTGACCCAGCCGGGCAAAGCCCTCTACACCGCAATGCTCAACGCTTCCGGCGGTGTTATCGATGACCTGATTATCTATTTCCAGACGGAAGACTATTTTCGCCTGGTGGTGAACTCCGCAACACGTGAAAACGATCTGGCGTGGATTAATCAACACGCAGAACCGTTCTCCGTTTCCGTTACCGTGCGCGATGACCTGTCGCTGATTGCCGTTCAGGGGCCAAACGCGCAGGCAAAAGCCGCGCAGTTGTTTACTGAAGAGCAACGCAATGCCGTTGCTGGCATGAAGCCATTCTTTGGTGTTCAGGCCGGTGACCTGTTTATTGCGACGACCGGCTATACCGGCGAAGCGGGTTATGAAATTGCGATGCCCAATGAAAAAGCGGCCGAGTTTTGGGCACAACTGGTAGAGATTGGCGTGAAACCTTGCGGCCTCGGCGCACGCGACACGCTTCGTCTGGAATCCGGTATGAACCTTTACAGCCAGGAAATGGACGAGAGCGTCTCTCCTCTGGCGGCGAACATGGGCTGGACTATCGCATGGCAGCCTGAAGATCGTGATTTTATTGGCCGCGAAGCGCTGGAACTCCAGCGTGAAAGAGGAACTGACCAGCTCGTTGGCTTGATCATGACCGAAAAAGGCGTATTACGTAATGAGCTGCCTGTCCGTTTTACAGATGAATCCGGTAACGTCCAGGAAGGGGTAATTACCAGCGGAACCTTCTCGCCTACGCTCGGTTACAGCATTGCTCTGGCACGTGTTCCTGCGGGTATTGGCGAAACCGCTATCGTTCAAATCCGTAACCGAGAAATGCCGGTAAAAGTGACTAAACCAATTTTTGTTCGCGGCGGTAAAGCTGTCGCGCAGTGAATTTCGAAATCAGGAGAAAAACAATGAGCAATGTGCCGAACGAATTGAAATACAGCAAAGAGCATGAGTGGCTGCGTAAAGAAGCGGATGGGACTTACACCGTCGGTATCACCGAGCATGCCCAAGAGTTGCTGGGCGATATGGTGTTTGTTGATCTGCCAGAAGTGGGTTCAACCGTGAGCACCGGTGATGATTGCGCCGTAGCCGAATCGGTAAAAGCGGCCTCCGATATTTACGCCCCCATCAGCGGCGAAATCATCGAAGTTAACACTGAACTCAGCGACTCGCCGGAGCTGATTAACAGCGAGCCTTATGCAGCCGGTTGGATCTTTAAGATCAAAGCCAGCGATGAGTCCGAGCTGGACGGTTTGCTGGATGCCACCGCGTATGCAGCCCTGTTGGAAGACGAGTAATCCTTATTATTCCCCCTCTCCTGAGAGAGGGGGAAAAACATCTCAGAATTTGTAGGGTGGATAAGCTTTGCGCCATCCACCGCTAAAGTCCCGCATGTTTCAGGAATCACCGCTCATGACCCAGTCTTTACGTCAGCTTGAAAATCACGAAGCGTTTATCGACCGTCACATTGGACCAAACGCGCAACAGCAACACGAAATGCTGGAGACGGTAGGTGCTCGTTCTTTAAACGAGCTGATTGCGTCAATCGTTCCAGCTGATATCCAGCTCGCCGAGCCACCACAGGTGGGTGAGGCTGCTACAGAATTCGCGGCCCTGGCTGAATTAAAGACGATTGCCAGCCGTAACAAGCGTTTTAAAACGTATATCGGTATGGGTTACACCGCGGTGCAAACCCCGCCGGTGATCCTGCGTAACATGCTGGAAAACCCAGGCTGGTATACCGCCTACACCCCGTATCAACCAGAAGTTTCACAGGGCCGTCTCGAAGCGCTGCTTAACTTCCAGCAAGTAACGCTGGATTTGACCGGGCTGGACATCGCCTCTGCTTCTTTGCTCGACGAAGCGACCGCAGCGGCTGAAGCCATGGCGATGGCAAAACGCGTCAGCAAACTGAAAAACGCTAACCGTTTCTTTGTTGCCGCAGACGTTCACCCGCAAACGCTGGACGTTGTGCGTACCCGCGCTGAAACCTTTGGCTTTGACGTGATTGTCGATGATGCGGCGAAAGTGCTGGATCATCAGGATGTGTTTGGTGTGCTGCTCCAACAAGTGGGCACCACGGGCGAAGTGCATGATTACAGCGCCCTGATTAGCGAGCTGAAACAACGTAAAGTCATCGTGAGTGTTGCCGCTGACTTTATGACGCTGGTTCTGCTGACGGCTCCGGGCAAACAGGGTGCAGACATCGTGTTTGGTTCCGCACAACGCTTCGGTGTGCCAATGGGCTACGGTGGCCCACATGCCGCTTTCTTTGCCGCCCGCGACGAATTCAAACGCTCTATGCCTGGCCGTATTATCGGCGTATCCCGCGATGCCGCAGGCCGCACAGCACTGCGCATGGCAATGCAAACTCGCGAGCAACATATCCGCCGTGAAAAAGCGAACTCTAACATTTGTACTTCTCAGGTTTTGCTGGCAAACATTGCAAGCCTGTACGCGGTATTCCACGGCCCGGCAGGACTGAAACGCATTGCAGGGCGTATTCACCGCCTGACCGATATTCTGGCGGCTGGCCTGCAGCAAAAAGGTCTGGTACTGCGCCACAAACATTGGTTCGACACACTCTGTGTTGAAGTGACGGATAAAGCCGCCGTTCTGGCTCGCGCCGAAGCCAATGAAATCAACCTACGCAGCGACATTCTGAATGCGGTGGGTATCACGCTTGATGAAGCGACCACGCGTGAAGATGTGCAGGCGCTGTTCGGTGTGCTGCTGGGCGAAAACCACGGCCTGGATATCGATAAATTAGATCAAAACGTGGCGGGCGACAGCCTGTCGATCCCGGCAGAAATGCTGCGTGAAGACGCGATCCTGACCCATCCGGTATTTAATCGCTACCACAGCGAAACCGAAATGATGCGTTATATGCACTCGCTCGAGCGTAAAGATCTGGCGCTTAATCAGGCGATGATCCCGCTGGGTTCCTGCACCATGAAGCTAAATGCGGCCGCTGAAATGATCCCCATCACCTGGCCTGAATTCGCAGAACTGCACCCGTTCTGCCCGGCAAACCAGGCGGAAGGTTATCACCAGATGATCGCCCAGCTTTCAGACTGGCTGGTAAAACTGACCGGTTACGACGCGCTTTGTATGCAGCCGAACTCCGGCGCACAGGGTGAATATGCGGGCCTGCTGGCAATTCGCCGCTACCACGAAAGCCGCAATGAAGGCAGCCGTAATCTTTGCCTGATCCCAAGCTCTGCGCACGGCACCAACCCGGCATCCGCGCAAATGGCGGGCATGGAAGTTGTGGTTGTTGCGTGCGATAAACAAGGCAACATCGATCTTCACGATCTGCGTGTTAAGGCTGAGCAAGCGGGAGATGCGCTGTCTTGCATCATGGTGACGTACCCGTCTACACATGGCGTGTACGAAGAGACGATCCGCGAAGTGTGCCAGATTGTTCACCAGTTCGGCGGCCAGGTCTATCTGGATGGCGCAAACATGAATGCCCAGGTGGGGATCACTTCCCCAGGCTACATCGGCGCAGATGTTTCGCACCTTAACCTGCACAAAACTTTCTGCATTCCACACGGCGGTGGCGGCCCGGGTATGGGGCCAATCGGCGTGAAAGCGCACCTGGCTCCGTTCGTACCAGGCCACAGCGTGGTGCAAATTGAAGAGATGTTGACTCAGCAGGGGGCGGTTTCTGCGGCTCCGTTTGGCAGCGCATCTATCCTGCCAATTAGCTGGATGTACATCCGCATGATGGGTGCGCAGGGTCTTAAGAAAGCAAGCCAGGTCGCAATCCTGAATGCTAACTATATTGCGACTCGCCTGAAGTCTGCTTTCCCGATTCTTTATACCGGGCGCAGCGGTCACGTGGCGCATGAATGTATTCTCGACATTCGCCCACTGAAGGAAGAGACGGGCATCAGCGAGCTGGATATTGCTAAGCGACTGATTGATTTCGGCTTCCATGCGCCAACCATGTCATTCCCGGTTGCGGGTACGCTAATGGTTGAGCCAACTGAATCCGAGAGCAAACTGGAACTGGATCGCTTTATCGATGCGATGCTGACAATCCGTACTGAAATCGACCGCGTATCTCGTGGTGAATGGCCGCTGGAAGATAACCCGCTGGTTAACGCCCCGCATACTCAGGATGAGATTGTGGCTGACTGGGCACATCCGTACACCCGCGAGCTGGCGGTATTCCCGGCAGGCCATGGCAATAAATACTGGCCGACGGTGAAGCGCCTGGATGATGTGTTCGGTGACCGTAATTTGTTCTGCTCTTGTGTGCCGATGAGCGAATACCAGTAAGTTCTGAAACTACCCTCCCCTGACAAGGGGAGGGAGTAGTTTTAGCTCCTCCCCCTGGCAAGGGGGAGGCTGGGTGGGGGTCTGTTGGGGGCATAAAGGAGGTCGAAATGAGCGTAGCACTCGTAACCGGCGGCAGCCGCGGTATCGGTAAAGCGACATCGCTACTGTTGGCGCAGTCTGGCTACAAAGTCGTCGTAAACTATCAACGCAACAAGCAGGCTGCGGATGAAGTGATTAACACTATTCGCGAGGCTGGCGGTGAGGCTATTGCCATCAAAGCCGACATTGCGGATGAATTACACGTCATGGCGATGTTTATCGAAATCGACAATGCTTTCGGCCCCGTGACCGCCCTGGTCAACAACGCGGGGATCCTGTTTCAACAATCCACCATCGAAGAACTTTCTGCGGAACGAATTAATCGCGTGCTGGCGACTAACGTTACCGGCTATTTCCTTTGCTGCCGCGAGGCGGTCAAACGCATGGCCATTCGTCATGGTGGAAAAGGTGGAGCGATTGTTAACGTTTCATCGGCAGCGTCGCGCTTAGGGGCTCCTGGTGAATATGTCGATTATGCGGCTTCAAAAGGCGCTGTGGATACGCTGACCACCGGGCTTTCTGTGGAAGTGGCGGCGCAAGGTATTCGCGTCAACGGTGTGCGTCCAGGTTTTATCTATACCGAAATGCATGCGTCTGGCGGGGAAGCGGGGCGAGTCGATCGGGTCAAAGATCTCTTACCCATGAAGCGTGGCGGCCAGCCAGAAGAAGTCGCGCAGGCGATTGCCTGGCTGCTGAGCGATCAGGCCTCTTACGTCACGGGTAGTTTCCTCGATCTGGCTGGCGGGAAATAGCACCAATCTTCAACAAAATGTGACAACTTCCCGGACGCTTGTTGTGTAGACTTTCATTACGACATAAATGTGGGAGCGTGCGAGTGAATCCGTCAAAAAAGCTGCTAATCGTTGAAGACGATGAAAACATTGCCGAGCTTTTGCAGTTACATCTGCAAAAAGAGGGCTATGAAATTGTCCATGCGGCGGACGGTTCCCTGGGGCTGGAATTGCTCAAACAGGGCGGTTGGGATGCGTTAATTCTAGATCTCATGCTGCCAGGAGTTGATGGGCTGGAGATTTGCCGCCATGCCCGGACGATGACGCGTTACACGCCGATCGTGATGATCAGTGCGCGATCCAGCGAAACGCATCGCGTTTTAGGCCTGGAGCTGGGAGCAGATGATTACCTGGCAAAACCGTTCTCAATGCTGGAACTGGTCGCTCGCGTTAAAGCGCTGTTTCGTCGCCAGGAAGCGATGAGCCAAAACCTGAGGCAGGACGCAGGCACGCTCACTTTTGCAAGGCTGAGTATCGACCCCCTCTCCCGCGATGTGCGTCTGAGAGAACAGCCTGTAGAGCTGACGCCGCGTGAATTTGATCTGCTATGGTTTTTTGCAAAACATCCTGGCAAAGTTTTCTCTCGTCTTAACCTCCTCAACCAAGTTTGGGGCTATCAGCACGAAGGCTACGAACACACGGTTAACACGCACATCAACCGGCTACGCATCAAGATTGAAGATAACCCCGCCGAACCCGAATTTATTTTAACGGTATGGGGTAAAGGCTATAAATTCACCGCATCTTCACGCGAGTAAATCATGCGAAAACTCACCCTTTCCCAGCGCCTGACTCTGGTTTTTGCGCTGCTGCTTATCGCTTCCTGCTCATTGTTGGGCTGGCTGCAAATTCGTACCAGCACGCAGTATAGCCAGGCGGTGATCCAACAACTTTCAGCCGATCTTGCGCAGCACATCAACCAGAGCTACCCGCTGCTTGGGCAGGATGGGCTCAATAAAGATTCAGTGCGCACGCTGTTCGATCATCTTATGGCCGTGAATCCAAGCGTTGAAGTTTATCTCCTGGATAATCAGGGAAATATCGTTGGAGATGGCGCACCTGCCGGGCATATCAAGCGCCAGCGTGTTGACTTGCAGCCCGTTCAGACTGCCCTGAACAACCATCAATATCCGGTTTATGGCGACGATCCGCGCAGTCTGGATGGTAAAAAAGTGTTTAGCGTCGCCCCTATGCGTCAGGACGGGCAAATTAAAGGCTATCTTTACGTCATCCTGCTTGGTGAAAAATACACGGCGTTAAATAGCGATGCGCAATTCAACGCGTTATTAAAAATCGTTCTGCTTTCAATCAGTTTAGTCGCCCTGTTGGGTCTGATCGTGGGTGGGCTGGCGTTTCGTTGGATCACTCGACCGCTGCGTTCGCTCTCACGCCAGGTAAATGCCGTGGAAACGGGAGGAATGGCGGAAATACAGGCGGTGGCGGCGCTACCTCTGGAAAGCGTGCATCATAAAGATGAAATAAGTCTGCTGCGCCAGGGCGTTGTCATGATGGCGCGGCGGATTGCCGAACAGTGGCACAGGCTTTCGCAACAAGACCAGCTCCGCCGCGAGTTTATTGCCAATATCTCCCATGATTTACGCACGCCGTTGACCTCACTGCATGGCTATCTGGAAAGTCTGTCGGTGATGTCATCGACACTGTCTGACTCAGATAAAAAACGCTATCTGGATATCGCGTTAGCGCAAAGCCAGAAAGTGCGTACGCTTGCCCAGTCGCTGTTTGAATTAGCGCGTCTGGAATATGGCGTGGTGAAACCACAAAAAGAGCATTTCTCCCTGAGCGAACTTTTGCAGGATGTGTTCCAGAAATTCGAGCTGGCCGCACAGACCCGTCAGCAACAAATGCTGGTGGACATTGAGCCTGGTCTGCCGATGATTGATGCGGATGTTGGTATGATCGAACGTGTTCTCACCAATCTTCTTGATAATGCCATTCGCCATGCCCCGGAAAAAGGGATCATCTCGGTGCGCCTGTGGGCGGAAGGCGAAAAAGTGCTGGTGCAGGTCAGCGATAACGGGCCGGGAGTGGCGCAGGAATTAAAAGAGGGGCTATTTGTTCGCCCGTCCATTGCCAGCCAGTCACAGCTGAGGGGCGGAGGGCTAGGATTGATGATTGTGCGCCAGATGCTCCAGCTCCACGGCAGCGATATTACGCTTGTGGAAAGACCTGAAACCGGAGCCTGTTTCCGATTTGGTTTACCGATCTAAATGAAAAAGCCCCGCGAACGGGGCTAACATAAGCTCTGGCAATTAAAGATTTTCGCCGTTGCTGGCAATCACTTCTTTGTACCAGTTAAAACTTTTCTTGCGTGAACGAGACATATCCCCGGTGCCGTCGTCGTGCTTGTTTACATAGATAAAGCCGTAGCGCTTGCTGTACTGACCCGTGGTGAACGAAACGCAGTCGATACAGCCCCAAGGGGTGTAACCCATCAAATCTACGCCATCGTAAGTGACCGCTTTCACCATCTCGGAAACGTGCGCTTTCAGATAGTCGATGCGGTAGTCGTCATTGATTGAGCCGTCCTCTTCTACTTTGTCGTAGGCACCAAAACCGTTTTCGACGATAAATAGTGGTTTCTGGTAGCGTTCGTAGAGTTCGCACAACGCGTAGCGCAGGCCAACCGGGTCAATCTGCCAACCCCAGTCGGAGGCTTTTACGTGTGGGTTTGGCACGCTACCCTGGAAGCCGGATAACGCATCACCGCTGCCACCGTCGGCTTTCACCGCGTTTGTCATGTAGTAACTAAAGCCGAGGTAATCGCACACGCCTTCACGCAGAATTTGCTCGTCACCGGCTTCCATTTTGATGTTGAACTCGCGGCGTTCCCACTCGTTCAGTACATAAGATGGGTAGTAGCCGCGCAGTTGCACATCGGTAAAGACATAGCGTTCACGCATGGATTCCTGAGCGTACATCTGGTCTTCTGGTTTACAGGAGAACGGATAGAGCGGCACCATCGCTAACATACAGCCGATTTTCGTTTCAGGATTGATGCGATGGCCAATTTTCACCGCCATGGCGCTGGCCACAAACTGGTGATGCAGAACCTGGTACATCACTTCTTCAGGGTTGTCATGTTCGGTGTAAACCACCCCAGAGCAACAGTAGCCAAACAGCGGTGCACGCCAGTTACGCTGGTTGTTGATCTCGTTAAAAGTCATCCAGTATTTCACTTTGCTCTTGTAGCGCTCAAACACCACTTCAGCAAAACGAACAAAGAAATCGACCACTTTACGGTTGGTCCAGCCACCGTATTCGGTGACCAGGTAATGCGGCATCTCAAAGTGGGAGAGGGTGATAACCGGCTCGATGTTGTACTTCAATAGCTCATCGAACATGTCGTCGTAGAACTTCAGGCCTTCTTCGTTCGGCTGCTGCTCGTCACCTTTCGGGAAAATGCGCGTCCAGGCGATAGAGGTGCGGAAGCATTTGAAGCCCATTTCGGCTAACAGCGCGATGTCTTCTTTGTAATGACCGTGGAAGTCGATGGCTTCGTGGTTAGGATAATATTTGCCAGGCACGACTTCCTGAGTGATTTCGCGAGGTACACCGTGGGCACCACCGGTGAGCACATCACAAATACTTGGGCCTTTACCTTCTTTGTTCCAGCCGCCTTCAACCTGGTGCGCAGCAACGGCGCCGCCCCATAAAAAGTCTTTTGGTAAGGTCAGTTTTTTCATATTTTTTAATCTCACTGTTAGCGCCATTATTAATGTGCGGTAAGTCACACAATAGCGTTGCGGTAATAAGCTCTGATGGGGAGTCTAACAAATGAGATTTAATTGTCACGATATAACAAATCACGGTTAATGTGATTTGTTACACGTAAAAAACAGGCTGTTTTTTTATGCCATTTTCTTAGCCAATTTACGGCCGATGGTCTCTAAAATATAAATGACAGGAATTTGTGTCGTGATGTCATACACCCCGGCAACGCGCGTCAGAGGAATATGCCAGGAGATGTTAAAGTCGGCAAGCTTCGCCAGAGCTGAGTTTTCATGGCTGGTGATGGAGAGCACTTTGCAGTTGTGCAGGCTGAACTGGCTGGCGAAACGCAAAATCTCTTCGGTTTCACCGGATACCGAAAGTACAATTGCCAGCGCGTTTTTTGCCATATCATTAGTGACAGGGAAATAGGGGTCATCAATATGATTGCTAAATTTCCCGACGTTAGAAAAGAAACGTGCCCCATATTTTGCTAATGCACCTGATGTCCCTGCGCCGACAAATATAATACGTTCGGAGGAGCAAATAATATCAACGGCCTGATCGATTAAATTATCGAACTCTTCATTATTAGTACTTTTAAAAAAGCTGATAATTTCACACGGGCCAAAATTAACTAACTGCTCATCATTTTGTTCAAGATATAATTTAAAACGAACGCGAAATTCAGAATACCCTTCACAATTCAGCTTGCGGCAAAAGCGCAGCACGGTAGTCGTAGAAACCCCCGCCGCATCGGCTAATTCGCGGATAGTCATGTACATCACTTTGTCGCGGTTCTTAATGACAAAGTTGTAGACCATCATTTCCAGTCCGTTGAGATTAGCAATTGCCGCATGAGTGAACATGGTAGGTTTTCCTGAATGTTCCGATTGGGAAGGGGCTTATCGTAACCCACTCTTTTATTACGCTGAATATAAATGACCAACGACATGTTGCCATAATTCGGGCCAGCTTTCGCCCACCCATGCATTGTGGTTCAGAACTTGTTGGATATTCATGTATAAATTGTAGGGTTATGGTTATTACATGTTATGGATTTATTTTGGCGTACATGTGTTAGCTGGAATCATTCTCAGTTATGCTAGATGGGATGCATTTTCTATCTTTTGTCTCACCGGGAGTAGCCTTATGGCTGACAAACCATTGGTAACGAAAGGATATTCACTGGCGGAGGAGATCGCCAACAGTATTAGCCACGGTATTGGGCTAGTGTTTGGGATTGTCGGGCTGGTTTTGCTACTGATACAGGCGGTTGATAGCAACGCGAGCGTAACGGCGATAACCAGCTACAGCTTGTACGGTGGCAGCATGATTTTGCTGTTTCTTGCCTCAACGCTGTATCACGCCATTCCCCATCAACGCGCCAAACGATGGCTGAAGAAATTTGACCACTGCGCAATTTACCTTTTGATAGCGGGTACTTACACACCATTTTTACTTGTTGGGCTGGACTCGCCTTTTGCCCACATCATGATGGTGGTGATATGGGGCCTGGCACTGCTGGGGATTCTGTTCAAACTGACGATTGCACATCGCTTTAAAGTGCTCTCGCTTGTGACTTATCTGCTGATGGGCTGGCTGTCTCTGGCTGTGGTCTATCAACTGGCAATGAAGTTAGACGCTGGCAGTATTACGTTATTAGCCGTCGGCGGCGTGATTTATTCATTGGGGGTAATTTTCTACGTCTGCAAGCGTATCCCCTATAATCATGCAATCTGGCACGGTTTTGTACTCGGCGGCAGCGTGTGCCACTTCCTCGCGATCTATCTTTATATTCATTAATGCCTGTCGCCCCCGCATTCGGGAGCGACGTTTAAGTATTTGTTATTGTTCGTCTTCCAGGGAGTAAGGTAGACGCTCAATAACCAGCTCGCTGCCGTTATCGTCGCGCACACGCAATACGCTGTCGGCTTCCAGATCGTTGTTCATAACAACCTGAACCAATACACGGCCATCATCAAGCTGGCTGGCAGCCAACACGGTGCCGGTACGACGCCAGTTATCACCCATTTTCAGTTCTAAATCTTCGCCTGCTTCAGGTAAGCGGCTGGCTTTGCCTGCGAGGAACCACAGCGCACGCTTATTCGCGCCACGAAACTTCGCACGTGCCACCATTTCCTGGCCGGTGTAGCAGCCTTTTTTGAAGCTGATACCGCCAAGCGCCTGAAGATTGGTCGCCTGCGGAATAAACTGCGCGCTGTTCACCGGTTCGATGACCGGGATACCGGCTTCAATCTCCAGCGCCAGCCATTGTTGGCTATCATTACGTTGGGCTTCGCCCTGCAATTTTTCAGCTAATGCCTGTGCGGTAGATTCATCAGTAACCAACATGAAACGCTCGGCTGGAAGGTTAAACCACAGCAGCGTAGTGCCACCTTCTTGTACGACAGGATTTTCTGCATCAGGCAGTGTGGTGAACACATTGGCGAGTGCTGCGCGAGCCTGGAAACCGGCGAGTCCCAGAAGCACGCTTTCATCGTCAGCGACAATAGTGACTTTGGAAAACACCGCATATTTTTTCAATTCAACAAGCTGCGCATCACGCAGATTACGGCGTTCAATGATGGAAAAACCTTCGCCGCGACGGAACAGGCGCAGGTTGCTCCACATTTTCCCTTTCGCGTCACAGTGCGCGCAAAGGGTGTGCTGGTTAGCCGCCAGCTGTGCAACATCAGCCGTGACCTGGCCTTGCAAATAAGTTTCTGCATCGTTGCCCGTCACGTTCGCCAGTGCCCAATCGTCAAGCGTCATGAGTGTTAGCGGCAGGCGGGCTGCGGCTGTAGGCTGACGTGGAGGAAATGGAGTGAAAGCCATAGTTATGTCCCAGGTTGTTGAGCAGATGTATTGGCTCAATGGTAAAAGAGCCATTAACCAATGCAAGCAGTTTGATAAGGCGAATCGTGCGCTTACGAGATTTCTCGCAAGCTTAATGCAACAGCAACGCATTGCATAAATTTCTCACGATAACGCGCGCAAACGGTAACATTCGTATAATGCGTGCAGAGAAAACACGTTACACTAAGATTTGTACCTTCTTTGTCAGATAACCAGGAAAGAGCACATGGATATCAATAACAAAGCCCGAATTCATTGGGCGTGCCGCCGAGGAATGCGCGAGCTGGATATTTCTATTATGCCGTTCTTCGAATATGAATATGACTCGTTAAGCCCTGAGGATAAACAGTTGTTTGTCCGTTTACTGGAAAGTGATGATCCTGACCTGTTCAATTGGTTAATGAATCATGGCAAACCGGCAGATACAGAGCTGCAACGGATGGTGACACTGATTCAGACACGGAATAAAGAACGTGGTCCTGTGGCAATCTGATCTCCGCGTCTCCTGGCGGGCGCAATGGCTCTCACTATTGGTTCATGGTCTTATTGCACTGTTTGTGCTTCTGATGCCGTGGCCGATGAGCTATACGCTAATCTGGATGCTGCTGCTTTCACTGGTTGTTTTTGACAGTGTGCGCAGTCAGCGTCGCATTCACGCCTGCCAGGGTGAAATGAAAATCCTGACCGATTATCACCTACGCTGGCAAAATCAGGAGTGGGAAATCGTGGGAACGCCGTGGGTATTACGCAGTGGCATGATGCTGCGTTTACGCCGTATAGGTCGTAAACGCTGCCAGCATTTATGGTTATCTGCTGACAGCATGGATACCGGCGAATGGCGAGATTTACGCCGCCTGATGCTGCAACAACAGGCGAGCGGGAGCGGCGAAGTTTAAGCCTGAATCAGGCAAACTTCTCGGCCATTTCTGCAAGAATTTGCTCGCACCAGTTTTGGATTCGCTCATCGCTTAAATCGTACTGATTGGTTTCATCAAGCGCTAAGCCTACGAACAACTGCCCGTCGGCAATGACTGGTTTTGGGCTAGTAAATTCATAGCCTTCGGTTGGCCAATAGCCAATAAACTGAGCGCCTCGTGGGGCAAGTTTATCGTGCAGCATACCCAGTGCATCAAGGAACCATTCACCGTAGCCGAGCTGATCGCCCATGCCATAAAGCGCAACGGGTTTACCTTCAAGATTCAGCGTATCCAACTGATCCCAGATGGCTTCCCAGTCTTCCTGTATTTCGCCGAAATCCCAGGTAGGGATGCCGAGAATCAACACATCGTACTGTTCCATCATGGCAGGTGAATCATCTTTCAGATTGTGCAGCGTCACCAGTTCAGGGCCAATGATGTCACGAATTTTTTCGGCAGCCATTTCGGTGTAACAAGTGCTGGAGCCATAAAAAAGGCCAATGTTCATCGCGTTAACAACTCTTTTAAAAACGTGCAGGATGGCAAGTGTATCAGATCCCATTGTGCATCATGCATAATGGACACAATTCACCAAAAGTGAGGCTGTTGTGGAACAGGATCAGGCCCGAATCGAACAATTTCTTGATGCGCTCTGGCTTGAGCGGAATCTGGCACAAAACACGTTAGACTCCTATCGCCGGGATCTGAATATGGTGGCGGAGTGGCTGGCACGTCATGATTTGAATTTGCTAAACGTGCAAACCGGCGATTTGCAATCACTGTTTGCTGAACGCCTTGAAGGCGGCTATAAAGCAACGAGCTCGGCACGCATGCTAAGCGCGATGCGTCGGCTGTTTCAGTACCTCTACCGTGAAAAATTGCGTGAAGACGACCCGAGCGTCATGCTCTCATCGCCCAAGTTACCACAGCGTTTGCCGAAAGATTTAAGCGAAGCGCAGGTTGAGCGTCTGCTCCAGGCACCCTGTATCGATCAGCCTATTGAGCTGCGAGACAAAGCGATGCTTGAATTATTGTATGCTACAGGTCTACGCGTCTCGGAGTTAGTCGGCCTGACCATGAGTGACGTCAGTCTACGCCAGGGCGTGGTGCGCGTTATCGGTAAAGGCAATAAAGAGCGCCTGGTACCTATGGGGGAAGAAGCCGTTTACTGGGTGGAAAACTACCTGGAACATGGCCGCCCGTGGTTACTCAATGGGGTGTCGATTGATGTGGTATTCCCGAGCAACCGTGCGCAGCAGATGACGCGCCAGACATTCTGGCACCGCATTAAGCATTACGCAGTGCAGGCCGGAATAGACAGCGAAAAGCTCTCGCCCCACGTTCTTCGGCATGCTTTTGCCACACATTTACTGAACCATGGTGCGGATCTGCGAGTCGTACAGATGTTGCTTGGACATAGCGATTTGTCCACCACCCAAATTTATACGCATGTAGCGACAGAGCGCTTGCGCCAGCTACATCAACAGCACCACCCACGAGCGTGAGTGGCAGAAGATAAGGAATCATCATGAAAAAGCGTTTGTGGCTGCTCTCAATATTCGCGGTCTCCGTGTCCGGTTTTGTTCATGCTGACGATGCAGCGATCAAGCAGTCTCTGGCTAAGTTAGGCGTGCAAAATGCTGACGTTCAGTCCGCACCGGTTGCGGGGATGAAAACGGTACTGACCGACAGCGGTGTTCTGTATGTGACTGAAGACGGTAAACATATTATTCAGGGCCCGCTGTACGATGTGAGCGGCGCGCAGCCGGTTAACGTCACCAACACCTTGCTGGTGGGCAAACTTAACGCCCTCGAAAAAGAGATGATCGTCTACAAAGCGCCGCAAGAGAAACACGTCATTACCGTGTTTACCGACATCACCTGTGGCTACTGCCATAAGCTGCATGAAGAGATGAAAGACTACAACGCATTGGGGATTACCGTGCGTTATTTGGCTTTCCCTCGCCAGGGTCTGCAAAGTCAGACTGAAAGCGATATGAAAGCGATTTGGTGTGCAAAAGATCGCAATAAAGCATTTGATGCCGCCATGAAAGGCGAGGCTGTCGCGGGGGCTACCTGTAACACCAATATTGCGAATCACTATAACCTCGGCGTGCAGTTTGGCATTCAGGGAACCCCGGCCATTGTGTTGAGCAACGGTACAGTGATCCCAGGCTATCAGGGGCCGAAAGAGATGAAGCAAATGTTGGATGCGCACCAGCAACTTACGAACATCGGTGGGTAGTTAACGGGTGAAACAGCAAACTCAACTTCGCCGCCGTGTAGTCGATGAATCAGTGGTGTTATCCCAGCAACTGCATCCGCTTTTAAAGCGCCTTTACGCCAGTCGAGGCGTGCGCGGTGAGCAAGACCTGGAGCGTAGCGTGAAAGGCATGCTTCCGTGGCAGCAATTATCTGGTATGGATAAAGCCGTTGAGCTGCTACACAACGCTTTCCGCGAAGGCCTGCGCATTATCGTCGTGGGCGATTTTGATGCCGATGGCGCGACCAGCACAGCGCTAAGCGTTCTGGGTCTGCGTAGTCTCGGCTGCCAAAATGTCAGTTATCTCGTTCCAAATCGTTTTGAAGATGGGTATGGCCTGAGCCCGGAAGTGGTGGATCAAGCCCATGCTCGCGGCGCACAAATGATTTTGACCGTCGATAACGGCATCTCATCTCATAGCGGCGTTGAGCGTGCGCATGAGCTGGGCATTCCGGTCGTGGTAACTGACCACCATTTGCCGGGGCCAGAACTTCCGGCGGCAGAAGCTATCATCAACCCGAATCTGGTTGACTGTGAGTTCCCTTCAAAAGCTCTCGCGGGCGTGGGCGTTGCCTTCTATTTAATGCTGGCGCTGCGCACCCATTTACGCGACTGCGGCTGGTTCGAACAGCAAGGGCTGGCGATTCCCAACGTGGCGGAACTGCTGGATTTGGTGGCGTTGGGTACGGTTGCAGACGTTGTACCGCTCGATACCAATAACCGTATTTTGACCTGGCAGGGTCTGAGCCGCATTCGTGCGGGGAAATGCCGGCCGGGTATAAAAGCGCTGCTCGAAGTCGCCAACCGTGAGCCGCAAAAATTAGCCGCAAGCGACTTAGGTTTTGCTCTTGGCCCGCGCCTGAATGCGGCGGGGCGTCTGGATGATATGTCCGTTGGCGTTGCTTTATTGCTGAGCGAAAACATCGGCGAAGCGCGCATGCTTGCCAATGAACTGGACGCGTTAAATCAGACGCGAAAAGAAATTGAGCAGGGTATGCAGGTCGAAGCGCTGACGCTATGCCAGCAACTCGAACGTAACCATGACGAGCTGCCTTATGGCCTTGCGATGTACCACCCAGAATGGCATCAGGGTGTGGTCGGGATTCTGGCTTCACGCATTAAAGAACGCTTTAACCGCCCGGTTATCGCCTTTGCCCCAGCGGGAGACGGCACGCTTAAAGGTTCCGGACGTTCGGTGCAAGGTTTGCATATGCGCGATGCCCTTGAACGCCTTGATACCTTGTACCCTGGCTTAATGCTGAAATTCGGTGGCCACGCCATGGCGGCGGGTTTATCCCTGGAAGAGCCGAAATTTGAAGAGTTCCGTCAGCGCTTTGGCGATCTGGTAGGTGAATGGCTCGACCCCGCGCTACTTCAGGGTGTGGTTTGGTCTGATGGTGCACTCAGCGCGCAAGAGATGACGCTGGAAACCGCCGAGATGCTGCGTGATGCCGGGCCGTGGGGGCAGATGTTCCCGGAGCCACTCTTTGACGGAAAGTTCCGCCTGTTACAGCAGCGGTTGGTGGGCGAGCGCCACCTCAAAGTCATGGTTGAGCCCATCGGCGGCGGGCCGCTTATCGACGGCATTGCCTTTAACGTAGATACCGCATACTGGCCGGATAACGGCGTGCGTGAAGTGGAGCTGGCCTTCAAGCTCGACGTAAACGAATTCCGCGGCAACCGAAGCGTGCAACTTCTCATCGATCATATTTGGCCTATATAGCCTGCGTTCTGGACGCTGCAGCGGCGTTAACTGCACTTACTCACCCGAATCAGTTACTAAAGTAAGCTCATCGGGATGAGCTCCCTGGTCGCCTTGCTGCAACACCAATTACTTGGCTATTTAAAGCCAGGGAATGCTATAAAAAACGTCGTAAATCCGGTAAACTTTCCGGTTTACGACCGCATTTTCGTCTTAGTCCCCAACATAAGATAATAAAGACCATGTTTGAAATTAACCCGGTAAAAAACCGCATCCAGGACCTCACAGAGCGCAGCGACGTTCTTAGGGGGTATCTTTGACTACGATGCCAAGAAAGAGCGCCTGGAAGAAGTAAACGCAGAGCTGGAACAGCCCGATGTGTGGAACGAACCTGAACGCGCACAAGCGTTAGGTAAAGAGCGTTCCGCGCTGGAAGCGATTGTCGAAACATTAGACCAAATGACGCAGGGCCTTGAAGATGTCTCCGGCCTGCTGGAACTGGCCATTGAAGCCGACGACGAAGAAACCTTCAACGAAGCCGTTGTTGAGTTAGATCAGCTGGAAGCCAAACTGGCACAGCTGGAATTCCGTCGTATGTTCTCCGGCGAGTATGACAGCGCTGATTGCTATATCGATATTCAGGCGGGTTCTGGCGGCACCGAAGCGCAAGACTGGGCCAGCATGTTGATGCGTATGTATCTGCGTTGGGCAGAAGCACGTGGCTTCAAAACCGAAATTATTGAAGAGTCTGAAGGTGAAGTTGCCGGTATTAAATCCGTGACCATTCGCATTCAGGGTGAATATGCATTTGGCTGGTTGCGTACTGAAACTGGCGTTCATCGCCTGGTGCGTAAGAGCCCGTTCGATTCCGGTGGCCGTCGCCATACCTCCTTTAGCTCGGCCTTTATCTATCCAGAAGTGGATGATGATATTGATATCGAAATCAATCCGGCCGATCTGCGTATCGACGTTTATCGCGCATCTGGCGCGGGTGGTCAGCACGTTAACCGTACAGAATCTGCGGTACGTATTACCCATCTTCCAACCAACACTGTGACCCAGTGCCAGAACGATCGTTCGCAGCATAAGAACAAAGATCAGGCGATGAAGCAGATGAAGGCGAAGTTGTACGAGCTGGAAATGCAAAAGAAAAATGCTGAGAAGCAATCGCTCGAAGACAACAAATCGGATATCGGCTGGGGCAGCCAGATTCGTTCTTACGTCCTTGACGACTCCCGTATCAAAGACTTGCGTACCGGTGTAGAAACCCGTAACACGCAGGCGGTACTGGATGGCGATCTGGACAAATTTATCGAAGCAAGTTTGAAAGCAGGGTTATGAGGAACCAACATGTCTGAACAACAAGCACAGGGCACCGAAGCGGTCGATCTAAATAATGAACTGAAATCTCGCCGTGAGAAGCTGGCTGGCCTGCGTGAGCAGGGCATCCCTTTCCCAAATGACTTCCGTCGCGATCATACCTCAGACCAATTGCACGCTGACTTCGACGCTAAAGAAAACGAAGAGCTGGAAGAACTGGGCATCGAAGTGGCCGTTGCCGGTCGTATGATGACACGTCGTATTATGGGTAAAGCGTCTTTCGTTACCCTGCAAGATGTTGGCGGCCGCATTCAGCTTTACGTTGCGCGCGATGACCTGCCAGAAGGCATCTACAACGAGCAATTCAAAAAGTGGGACCTCGGTGACATCCTTGGCGCGCGCGGCAAACTGTTCAAAACTAAAACCGGTGAGCTTTCTATTCACTGTACTGAACTGCGTCTGCTGACCAAAGCTCTGCGCCCGCTGCCGGATAAATTCCACGGCCTGCAGGATCAAGAAGCGCGTTATCGCCAACGTTATTTGGATCTGATCTCTAACGACGAATCCCGCAACACCTTTAAAATCCGTTCGCAAATCATGGCTGGCGTTCGTAACTTCATGGTAGAGCGTGGCTTTATGGAAGTTGAAACGCCAATGATGCAGGTGATTCCTGGCGGTGCCTCTGCCCGTCCATTTATCACTCACCACAATGCGCTGGACATCGATATGTACCTGCGTATTGCGCCGGAACTGTATCTGAAACGTCTGGTGGTAGGTGGCTTCGATCGCGTCTTCGAGATCAACCGTAACTTCCGTAACGAAGGGATTTCGCCGCGTCACAACCCAGAGTTCACCATGATGGAACTCTACATGGCGTATGCGGATTACAAAGATCTGATTGAACTGACCGAATCCTTGTTCCGTACTCTGGCACACGACGTGCTGGGTACCGCGCAGGTGAAATATGGCGAAGAGATTTTTGACTTCGACCAGCCGTTCGCAAAACTGACCATGCGTGAAGCGATCAAAAAATACCGTCCGGAAACTGATATTGCAGATCTGGACGATATGGCAAAAGCACTGGAAATCGCAGCGTCTATCGGCATTAAAGTTGAGAAGAGCTGGGGTCTGGGCCGCGTAGTAACTGAGATCTTTGAAGAAGTGGCAGAAAGCCATCTGATTCAGCCGACCTTCATCACTGAATACCCGGCAGAAGTTTCCCCGCTGGCGCGTCGTAATGACGAAAACCCAGAAATCACTGACCGCTTTGAGTTCTTCATCGGCGGCCGTGAAATCGGTAACGGCTTCTCTGAGCTTAACGATGCAGAAGATCAGGCGCAGCGCTTTGCAGACCAGGTTTCTGCCAAAGACGCAGGTGACGACGAAGCGATGTTCTTCGACGAAGACTACGTGACTGCACTGGAGCACGGCTTGCCACCAACGGCGGGTCTGGGTATTGGTATCGACCGTATGGTTATGCTGTTCACCGACAGCCACACCATTCGCGACGTTATCCTGTTCCCGGCTCTGCGTCCGGTTAAGTAAGACGTTCTGGTTCCTCCCTTCGGGGAGGAACTTCTTCATTTTATTTAACGCATTCAGAGGATTAGTGTGCGCAAGGAATGCACAATCAGAAAGTGGGCCCCCAAAGCCGTTGTCTTGCTCATGGGCCTGTTACTCGTCGCTTGCTCATCCAATAAAGCGAGTACTTCTAAAGCATCCGCAGGCAGCTACAGTGGTTCGGTTTATACCGTAAAACGTGGCGACACGCTCTCCCGTATCTCACGTATGACCGGCTCAAGCGTCGGTGAACTGGCGCGTCTCAATGGCATTTCCGCTCCGTACACCCTTGAAATCGGGCAAAAATTGCGCGTCAAAGGCAGTTCCAGTTCTTCGTCATCGAAAAAAACAGCCGTTGCGAAAACGTCTAAGCCACGTGCATCTTCTGCGAGCAGTGTCGCAAGTGTCGCAGCCCCGCCTGTTGGCTCAAAATGCTGGCTGTGGCCAACAACGGGCAAGGTGATTGAGCCTTTCTCCAATAGCGACGGCGGCAACAAAGGCATTGATATCGCGGGTAAGCGCGGGCAACCCATTTACGCCTCCGCTGCCGGAACGGTGGTCTATGTCGGAAACCAGCTTCGGGGTTACGGCAACTTAGTGATGATTAAACACAGTGAAGACTACATCACAGCCTACGCTCACAATGAAACCACACTCGTAAACACCAGCCAGAAAGTCAGCGCAGGGCAGAAAATTGCCACCATGGGCAGCAGCGGTTCAGACTCGGTCAATCTGCACTTCCAGATTCGTTACCGCGCGACAGCTATCGATCCGCAACGCTACTTACCACCGGCTGGCAGTAAACCCTCCTGTTAATTTTCAGCAGCCAGGCATCTGTTTGGCTGCTAATAATTAGAATCCCGCTTGATCTTTATCACCTCCCTTTCAATTTTCCTGACTAATAATGCCATGGAGATATATTTATAATATGAATGGTAAATAGCCAATAATGACAATACGTATTAACGCAAACCAAATAATAGATACCTTTATCAGGTATACAACAATTAACACCACTTCCGTTCCAGAAAATCAACATCTCCCAAGCTGCGAAAATCAGTACAAATTAGCGCAATTAGTTGCCGGTGAGTTTGCCGCTGAAAGCACCGTCGAAACCACGATTAATGATAATGCCATTACTGTTCTAAGCCTTCCGGCAAACTGCACAGGAATGCCATCGATTGTCTTCTTCGCACACCTGGATACCGCACCCGATCACACTGGTGACACGCATGCTATCCGCGTGCAAAAGTATGATGGGACCGATATTGTGCTTCCCGCCTCAGGCGAGCTGATTGCCGTTGAGGCGTTCCCGGAATTGTTGAACTATGTTGGCCAGGACATCATTACCACCGATGGCACAAGCCTTCTGGGGGCTGATGACAAGGCGGCTATCGCGGCGGCGGTCGAAGCCATTCGCTACATGATAGCGACGCCTGACTTCAAACATGGCGATATTAAACTCGTGTTATTACCCGATGAAGAAATTGGTATTCGCGGAGCCAAAGCATTAAACGTGGCGCAGTTGAATGCTGATTTTGGTATTTGCCTGGATTGCTGCGGCATCGGGGAATACGTTATTGAAAACTGGTATGCGGGCAGTGCAAAAATGACCTTCAAAGGTGTTACCGCTCACCCAATGAGTGCCAAAGGAAAATTAGTAAATGCTTTGTTAATTGCTAACGAAGTTATTAACGCTTTACCTGAAAATGAACGACCAGAATTAACAGAAGGGCGTGAAGGTTATTTCTGGGTTAATAAAATGTCGGGTAATACCGTCAGCGCTACGCTTGAAATTGCATTGCGTGATTTCGAAATCGACGGCTATCAAAATAGAAAAGCGACCCTGCAGGCTATTACTGAAAAACTGCAAAATCGCTATGGTCAGGAAAATATTACCATGGAATTATCGGATATCTACGATAATGTTAAAGCGGGTCTGGATAAAAAACCGGCGATTATCGCCAGCGTTCAGCAAGCTATGGCGAACCTGGGAATTGAACCGAAGCCGCTAATTATGCGTGGTGGATATGACGGCAGCGTCATCACGCCTGCGGGTCTGCCGACGGTAAACATCTTTACCGGCGCTCATAATTTCCACTCAACTAAAGAGTTCCTGCCAGCAGAATCTTTGCGCCTGGCAAGCGAAATGCTTTTAGAAATTGTTGCGTTAAGTGCTGATGAGGTTGCTGCGTGAATAAGTGGATAATTGAGTTTGTTCTGTATGCCGTTTACCTGGTTTTTGGTGCGGCCTGGGCAACAACTGGCGCGGTCATGCCGCAAATCATGGCTGATTTTAATATCGATGTTTCTCATGCCGCATTGATGTCGAACGTCATCCTGTGGGCGAAAATCCTCGGTGCTTTCGGCACGTCCGTTCTTACCGCCCAGCTTGGTGCAAAGAAATCCTACCTTCTTGGCTGCGTGTTGACGGGGTTATCGGTATTCATCCCGTGGACCAATAATTTTGACTTGCTGTTAGTCATTCGTTTTATGGGAGGCCTGGGAGGCGCAATTTGCCTGGTTTCACTGGTGCCAACCGTCGCGCGCTACTTTGATAACAAAACCGCCTCTGCGCTCAACAGCCTGAACTGCACCTCCAATATTATCGGCACTATCATTGCGCTGACGCTGGCGGGTAGCCTGTCGCTCTATTTCGGTGGCTGGAGAAATCTGCTGGCGGTTTATGGTGCGATTACTCTGGTGCTGGGCGCGGTCTGGTTCATCTTCTTCTCTGACGAAGAAGTTTCAGCGAGCCAGGCGCAGCAGGATGGCAGCGTAGATAAAATGCGCGTCATGAAAGATGCTATTTTTAATCGCGTGGTGTGGGGGATGATTGCCCAATATACCGGGGCGATGATCATGATGATTTTCATGTTCACCTTCTTGCCGTTGTATTACGCAAAATACGCACATCTTCCACCGGAATCGCATGCTCATTTGAGCGGCACCGTAAACCAGGTAGGGATTATGCTTGGGGCAATCGTTGGCCCGTTCTGCAAATCTAAAGGCTTCCATTACAAAAACTGGCTGTTTAGCACCAGTATCGTAATGGCGATTACCACCTTCGTCATGCTGTTCGCGACCAATGACATTCTGATTCTGGTCTGTTCGTTCCTGACTGGTTTTGTGTTTGCGACCTGGTTTGCCTTTATCTTCTCCATTCCGAAAGAGATGCTAAAAGGTGCCAATACCCAAACCGTAACCTACACCATGTCAACATTCTGGGTGTGCACCTTCGGTATCGCGACCGCCAACAGCCAGTTGATCGGCTGGTCAATCGATGCCACCGGCGGTTTCACGATGGGCTTTATCTGGGTGTTTGCGCTAATGGTTGTCTCTCCGATCGTCGCGCTGTTTGTATTCCCGAAAAAAGCGCAGAGTTACGCATAAAAATAAAGGGGAAACCAATGGGTTTCCCCTGATGTAAGTCGGGTAAGCGTCAGCGCTACCCGCTGCGGCAATCTCTTTCAGTATCGCCATTTTAGAACTTTGTAGAATGCAGCAAAACGTCGTTGCCCAGAGCGGGAAAGATGTGAGTTGACAGAAAACGACGTGCGCAATGCATGGAGCAGAAACAATCGCTTAAAAATCCATCACATAAACAGAAAAGGCGCTTGCCTGCGCAAATTGAACGTCTATAATGCCTACGCACTTCAAAGCGGGTGTAGTTCAATGGTAGAACGGCAGCTTCCCAAGCTGCATACGAGGGTTCGATTCCCTTCACCCGCTCCAGACAAGCCTTTCGCAACGCCTCCTCACGTCAGCTAACCCAATAAACAAAAGCCTTTCCTTCTTTTTTCATTATCCTGTTACTCCTAATCTGTACCCCTATACTGGCAGAATCCGGACGTATTATTCTGTTTGTAACGCTGGTCGCGCTGGCGCTACGTCTCTCTTTCACTTTGTAATGAGATATTGATATGAGCAAAATCACCATTTACCACAACCCGGCCTGCGGTACGTCGCGTAATACACTGGAGATGATTCGCAACAGTGGTACTGAGCCGACAGTTATTCATTATCTTGAAAACCCTCCTTCACGCGATGAGTTGGTCAAACTGGTTGTGGATATGGGGATCATGGTACGAGCACTGCTGCGAAAAAACGTTGAACCCTATGAAAAGCTGGGGCTTGCGGAAGATAAATTTAGTGATGAGCAACTTATCGACCTTATGCTCGAGCATCCGATCCTGATTAACCGACCTATCGTGGTAACGCCGCTGGGGACGCGTCTGTGCCGCCCTTCGGAGGTTGTGCTAGATATTCTTCCGGGTGATCAAAAAGGAGCTTTTGCTAAAGAAGATGGCGAAAAAGTGATTGATGTTGCAGGTAACCGACTGAAATAGATTATTAAATAATCAATGCACTGATGTTTTGGTCATAATTTGGGACAGGCAGTGACAGGAAACAGCGAGCCTTACATTCCTTGTCCCCTAAAACAAAGTGCCTCTCTACTTCATGAGGTAAAATCGCAAGCAGTTAAAAACTCCAGAAAAGCGTTTGAAGCGTTCTCTATTTGAACAGGTACAAGAATATTTTAAAAAATTAGGCATTTTTTAAAAATTTAATAGCGTGAAAGATGCAATAAGATCTATTTGATTCTGCAAAACACACAACTTATATTAATTTACATAAATAACACAATTATGCCTAAAAATAGTAAACTTTCCTTCCCGGAGACAATAGCTCTGGGATGTATGACGCTGGCGCTGTTTCTTGGTGCAGGTAATATTATTTTTCCACCTTTAGTTGGTATGCAGGCTGGCGCTAATTCTTTTAATGCCGGGTTTGGCTTTATTATCACCGCAGTATTATTCCCCGCGCTGGCAATCATATCGCTGGCAATCAATGGCGGAGATATTAATGAGCTCACGCGGCCTTTAGGGAAACGCGTTAGCTTAATTTTCATCAGTATTTGCTTCCTCACTCTCGGGGTTTTCTTTGGTACACCACGCACAGCATCAATTAGTTATGAGATCATAAGCAACGGTGAAACACCCTCGTGGGCAGGGAAGGTATTATTTTCATTAATCTTCTTTTTTCTGGCGGGCATAACGCTGGCTAAACCAGGTAAGCTTTTAGAGATTGTCGGCTTTTTCCTTTCACCAATAAAAATCAGCGCGTTGATTTTTATTGGTATTTGCGCCTGGTATTATCCTATCGCAAATATAACCCCAACCACGGCGGCCTATCAGGTTAGTGCATTTGGAACTGGTTTTATAAATGGTTACCAGACGTTAGATGTGATCAGTGCGCTTTGTTTTGGGGCTATCATCACACATACATTAAAGCAGCGTGGTATTGCCGGTAACCGCAGTATATTTCGCTATTCCACCATTGCCGCTGTGATTGCCGCAGCCGGTTTAACATTGATTTATATCTGTTATTTGTCGATGGGGGCGCATAGCCCACTCGTTGGGGCCACTAATGGGCTTCAGATTATGGCAGCCTATGTGAATACCGTGTTTGGTGTTTATGGCGGCGCGCTGCTTAAAACGATTATTACGCTTGCCTGTTTGGTGACCGCTATTGGGCTGACTACCGGTACCGCGCGGTATTTTAGCCAGAATACCCATATCTCTTATGGCCTCCTGGTTATTGCTTCACTCGTGGTTTCTGCGGCTATATCAGTTCTGGGCCTGAATGTATTAACCGCTCTGGCGGTACCCGTATTATGTGCTATTTATCCAGCGGCGTTGGTGGTGGTGGGGTTGGGAATTATCAAGAAAGTGGTTACGATTCCCCATAACCTTTATCGAGTAATATTTTATAGCGCATTAGGAATTGGGATTATTAGTCTTTTTGTTCAAAGCTAAAATAATTATCTTCTTGCCCTGCCAACAAAAACTATCTATTGGCAGGGCATACAAACTAGATGGCCGACTGCAAGTTTTCAATCGGTGCGGGTTTGCCGATCAAATACCCCTGGACATAATCGATTCCCATTCTGAACAGCGCATGGCGAATGTCTTCTGTTTCAACAAACTCTGCCACGAGAGTCATATTCTTCATTCTCGCCAGCTCACAAATAGATTCTACGATTTTGTAGTCCATTTCGCTGGAAAGAATATTGTGAACAAAACTGCCATCAATTTTAAGAATATCAGCCTGCATATTTTTCAAACGGGCATAGCTGGCGTAGCCAGTGCCGAAATCATCAATCGCAATTTTGCAGCCCAGGCGCTGTAAAGCATCCAGTGTTTTAGCTGCCTGCTCATTGTTGGTCAGTTCATCAGTTTCGGTGACTTCCAGAATAATTTGCTCGGGTGAAATACCGTGCAGAATCAGCAAGTTTTTAATCAGATGCGCCATATCTTCCCGGCAAATCGAGGCTGGGGTGAGATTAATGGCGAAGCGCCGATCCGGTTGTGAAAGGCGATTTTCATCCATAAATTTCATGGTGTTATGTAAAACCCATATATCGATACTTGAAGACATGCCAAACTCATTCGCCAGCGGCAAGAAGGTATTTGGGAAAATGAGTTCATCATTATTGCCGCGCATTCTGAGAAGCACTTCATGGTAGCGATCGCCGTTTTTGCTCTCAATGGGCTGCACCATGAGCTCAAAGCGATCCAGCTCTAGCGCTCGTTGAAGCTGATGCATCATGTCGACTTTGCTTTTAACCTGATTCTGCACTTTGCGACTGCTTTGTTTTCTCATATCAACAGGCAAATTTGTCGTAAGAGAGATCTCGGCCAACGCACGCAGTTCCCCAATCAGTAAATAAAGGTGCCCAACGGGGTAGTTAATGATGCAGTAGCTACAGCCGATTTGGGGATAGAGTTTTACGCCATCGCGAATAAAACGGAATTTTTTCGCTCTGTTATGCAGTTCAGAGATTCGTTTTTCAGCATTTGTCGGGCATAAACGAACGATTAAATCGTGGGCAGAACTTGAATAGATCAGTTCATCGCTATTCAACACGGGCTGTAGAAAATGCGCTAATTGCTGTTTGTACTCAATTTGCATGAGTAAACCATAATGGCGACCCAGTAATTCAAGCTCCGGCATATACAGCTGGCATAACACAGAAATCGTGTTTTTATTGAGGTCGGCATTTAGCGCCAATAAATTGGGTAAATGCACCACCGGATCCACACTCATTAACCGTTTCGTTTTAATATTTAAAACACGCTGACGAGAAATATTTATCGCCATCAAAATGATGGTAATAGAGAATGCAGCAAAGCTGGATGTAGCAACCGCAATATGCAATTTGTAATCTGCTTCCTCAGGGATGTAGCTCTGAAAGTTATTGCACAATACGATCAAAACAACCCACCAGATCATTGATATAGCGGCATGACCCAGACGTAACGTTCCCCATATCATCACCGGTAAAAGTAAGGTCAGCGTATAAACAGAGTTCATCAAGGTTAAGGTGTGGCTTCTTGGCCAAACCATTAATACCGTTAGCAATGTTATAGCGCCCAGGAAGCAAATAACTTCCGGTATCCGTAGATCTTCTGCGACCTGATTGCGAGTTTTATTAAAGTATTTAATAAGAAACGTTGGCGTTCTGATAGAACGAATCACCAGGTAAAACATAGGTAATCCGGTCATATTCCCTACCAGCATTGCCTGATAGTTAATTAATGTACTTGTTGTAAAAGGATTTACGTACATCATTTGGGAATATCCGCCAAACATTCCCAGATAGAGCACTGCCTGGAAATAATTGAGGAATAGAGTGGCATTAATAAATACCAGCCAAACAATGCGGTGCCAGGTCAGGCTATGGCGGCCAAAACTTGCACGGCCTCTTTTACCGGTAAAGTAGTAATAGGCGGCACAACTTATAGCGGCAGAGGTAAAGTAGTGCATTATCGACATAAATGCCGGTTCTAACCCTCTGTCCGGGAAGACCCGGAAAAAGATGCAGGCCATGACTCCCGGTATCGCCTTAAAACCATAAATCATGGTGAAGGCAGTCAGAAGAGCCATATTGAGATAATAGAAAGAGATCTCAAACCCATCGACAACAACATAAGCGCTCATGTGCTCAGTGATGGGGTATAGAATGGAAGGCAGGATAAGTGGTAGTCCCCACCATTTATCTTTATATTTGTTGTAAAGCGAAGAAAATTTCATCATCAATGTCAGCTTTTATTCACAAATTCCACGTACTGGAATGATTTACAAGCATCCATTGCTTACGGAAGAGTATTTTATACTCGATGATTTTAAATCAACTACTATGAAACTCACTATCAAATAGGTAATGGCATTTCAATTTCATCGTAAAATGTGACGTTGTTTTTTCCTTTATCTTTTATGTAATACATTGCGACATCCGCTTTTTTCAAAAGCGTAGCGACATCCTGACCATGCTCAGGGTAAACCGAAACCCCAATGCTGGCAGACAAAAAGTCTACTGTGGTGGCCGAAAGTTCGTAACGGCCTGAGATTTTCGAGAGCAATTTCTGTGCAATTTTAATCACCTCTTGCTTCTCTTTTTGGCTAACCTCGATGATAAATTCATCACCACCAATCCTTGCAACAAAGCCTTCATTGCCCACAACATCTTTGAGCATTTGGGAAATCTTTACCAATAGCTCGTCACCGATGGCATGTCCCCAGACATCGTTAACACGTTTGAAACCATCAAGATCAATAAACAGAATAAATAAAGGGTTAATCTGCTTACTGAACAAAGTATTCAAATGCTTTTGCAGGTAAAAACGGTTAGGCAAATGTGTTAATGAGTCGTGCTGTGCCATTTTTTTTAATTGTAAGTTCTTTTCAATTAACTCTTTTTTTAGTTTTTCATTACTTAAACGTTCTTTAAAATCAAAAAACCAGATAAAAATGACTAACAGAAATACCAGCCCAACAAGCATCACTAACGGAATGGCGATGGTATCTTCAATGTAATCTACAGTATGCATCTCCATCGACTGAGACATCATCCCGCTGCTGTGGGTATGATTTGTGCCTAAGATATGCATGGCAGAAACACCCATGCATAACACTGTTGTTGCACCAAGCCGGTAGAAGTTAGCAAAACTATCATTTCTCCGCGTCATGACCAACATCTGGTAAGTTAATCGCAGCATAATTAAGTAGGTAACAAATATGACACCTAGTGATAAAGCGATGTAACCATTATTGACCTTCCAGTCTTCTGAACTGATGACCGCCGCCATACCCAAATAATGCATGCCCGCTGCACTGCCAGAAAATATCAACGCCGCAACAATATGGTTATTTTTACGCAATTTCTTGAATAAAAAACACCCGAATCCTAATGAGCAACCGACTACGACGATTAATAATGAAAGCAATGTTTTCATAATATCGTAGCGCAGCACATGGTTGTGGTGATGCGCCTGCATCACCATATAATGCAAAACCCAGATCCCACACCCCATCATTGGACCACTAAATAATGGCCAGCAGAAATGAGGTTTACGTACGCCTGTTTTACATACCCAAAAAGAGACATAAAAAGCCATGCTCGAAATTATTAGGGCGAGCAAAACCAACGGGATATCATAATTAAGTAACATATTTAACGTAAAATTTACTCTTGTGAGCGTACAGGATTTTTATAATCTTAAATATCCGGTGGATAATAACGATGTACTTACTATCTTCAAGAGGTTTTTATTCTTTTACGTAAATAAAAGGCAAACAAAAAAAAGGTCGCCTTTTACGTCGTTGCAAAATTACAGAGCCATTATTTTTCTGCTGTCGTCTGAGAGTGACTGTTTTTTTCAAGTACCTGACATATCTCCTTGATCGGTAACGGGCGCCAGAATAAATAGCCTTGTGCCAGCTCAATACCTGCTGAGCGCACCAGCGCCATTTCCTGTTCGGTTTCCACCCCCTCGATCAAGATCTGGCGCAGTTCATCTTCCGTTTCCACCCCTTCAATCACCACATGGCACTCAGTAATCTTGCACAGCTTTGTAACCTGCCTTAAAAACGCCAGGCCACCTTTTTTCGCGAGCCCCTGCACCAGGGAGCGATCGAGCTTGATTTTGTCCAGCGGGTAGCGCGTCAGGTAGTTGAGCGTCGAATATCCTGCCCCGAAATCATCAAGAGCAATCCTGATCCCCCGCTGTTTAAGCTGGACGAGAATATCTGCAACATGTTCCGGGGCATTAACCGCCTGCGATTCGGTAATTTCAATTTCCAGCGTCCACCCCTTGGGCAACGGTTCGCTCAAAATACGTGAGATAACATTAAACAAGCGCTTGTCGGTCAAGGTTTGCGGCGAAACGTTAACTGAGAGCGTCATTCCGGTGTAATGGCTCAGGTGCTGACGAAGGTAGCTAACGGCTTGTTCCATCACCCAGAAATCGATATCGGCCATTGCATGCAGGCGATCGTAATATTGCAGGAAAGTTGGGGGCGAAATTTTCCCGTCGTTACCCTGATGGCGAATCAGCGCCTCCATCCCAATAATGCGCCTGTCCGAAAGACGAACCTGGGGCTGGAAATAGAGTATGAAATGCCCGCTGGATTGTAACTGGTGAACATGCTCCAGAGCCTCCAGATACTCTTTCTCTTCATTGAGTTTTCGGTGGTTAGGAATCAACTCAAGGTTAGTCGGCTGCAAGAATAAATGCTGCTCCGGGTTGTTTTTGGTGCTGATGGTCCAGCGTTGTAAAAACGGTACATAAATCAGCATCCCGACCGCGATGATAATCAAATTCAGGATGATCGCCGTCATCGAACCGTTGGTACCAATCCAGGTACTGAGAATGGGAGGCACGCTCCAGTTAACCGCTACGGAAATGGCTGGCACCAGGTGCCACGCGGTTGCCGTGTAAGCAATGATATATGAAACGATGGGTACCAGAATAAAAGGAATAATCAGCACCGGATTCATGACGATAGGGAGGCCGAAAATCAAAGGCTCGTTAATGTTAAAGAGGGCCAGAGGAAGCGAGGGGCCGATGATATGGCGATGGGGGCTATCCTTAGAAAAGATGATACACAGCAGCATACTCAACGTGCTGCCGGTGCCACCCATGGTGCACCATATATTGTAGAACTCCGGGCTTAGAATGTTCAGCTCTGCCTGCCCGGCGTGCCACGCTGCAATGTTCGCCTGGGCTTCAGCAATAAAGTTTGCATCCATATCGCAGAACAAAAAATAACCGTGCACGCCGAAAAACCAGGGGATGCATCGCAAAAAGAGGTAGAGCAGCCCGGATGAGAATGACGTGGGGTAACTGTGCTGAAGAGCATGGTCAATGTAGCCCGGCACAAGTGCGAATAAATGATGAGCCAGATAGCTAATAATAAAAGTACAGAATGAAATGATCAGTATAGAAAGAAAGAACAGCGTGGTGTTTTTGGTATTTTTTGTTTGAGTCCCTAAATGTTTATCAACCTGCTCAATAAACTTGTCCAAAATTGAGTTAACAATAATACCTGAAAGCAGCGCGACCGGGATCGAAATATCCAGGAAGAACAGGCGGTCATTGCTGATTGCGCGGCTGATAAATAGCAGGCTACATATATTTACTGTAAGAAAATGGATAACTGAACGTCGGTTACGAATTGCCCAATGTAATGCCATAAAAGCATTCATCAGAATGGGCATGAAATCCATTAGCGTTTGTTGTAGTTGATCCAGCCAGCCCGCAAAAGCAGACCATCCCAAATAGCTGGAAATAACAGAGCACACAAGAAGTAGCGCACGAATAATGGCGAAGGGAACAATAGCTAAGGAGCAGGCGACAATGGATTTCACAATATTATTGTTAAATAACATTACCTTACTGGTGTTCAGTTGATAAATGAAATTGTTATGAAACCACACACGAACCATTGTGAAAACCACCGTTGAGTTATGATTTTAATGCATTGCTAATGCAACCTTGCCAGATGTTTTATTCAGCGGTATCTAATGGTTTTTTTTATTGAACATATAAATGTTTCTTCTGAATTATAAAATGGTGACGCGTAAAAAGAATTTATCGAAAGAAATAACGGTTAAGCGGTTTAGATGTCTGGATGTAAGCGTCATTAATTCCAAGTTTTATGTACGAAATATAAACATAGATCGGTATTGTCGATCAATAGCTAATAATTAATAGGTGCAATTGATAGGTTAGGGTGATCAATTTATGAAATACAGATCGGTATAATCTATTGGCTTGTTACTTTTTATAAGGAACATGGTTGTTAATATGTATGTTGTTTTTACGTCGCTGGAAAGTAAATCTCTGGTCTGAACAGTATATTCAGGCGATATTTTTGATATAGAAAGGGGCGATAGGATGATTTGCAGGGGAGGGCACGACGTAGTTCGCGTTAGAAAAGCTCAAGTGTTACTCGTCTTCAGGAAGCAAATACTTCTGGCAATACAGATAAGGAATGCCTTCGCGAGTGATGAGATTGGCCTCTTTGTTAAGTGAAAAAATATCAATGTCGGTGACATCAGAATTTTTCAGATAAAAATTCGGCAGGAATTGCTGGAGAACGCCAGGGGGAGAGGTTTCGCGATTTGAGATGATAATCTGGCGGGATACCCACACCGGACTCAGGCCGTAGTCAGAATGGGTGAAAAGAATCGTGCGCTGGACGGTGTACTCTTCATGCGGATTGAGATTGATAATGCCGTTAATGTGCGCGATGCCTTTGCCGTCACCCTCCTCAGATTTAAAATCAACAATCCCACGAAATGACGTATTGTCTCTCACCACCTGTAGCGTCGCCCGGCATACAAGGTGGTGCGGGTGATCGTTCGCCGTCAGATAAAGATAAAGCCCAAGGCTTGAAAGAATCGCGGCGCAGACGACAAAAATGACGCACGTCTGGGTTCTTAACGAGGCAATCGCTGTGAATGGCTTCATTTACTATCATACCGAGGGTAGTAGACGGACTGACAGGCGTTATCGTGTGATAACTCCATACGGTTTGTGCAAAGAATAACGGAAATGTTTTTGGTTTCGGGATAAGCCGTAACATAGAGGAATTTATCATCGCGGCACAAGTCGGGATGTTCCTTAATGAAATGCTCATGGCGGATATGATTGCTGGCATCGCCGTTAAAAAAATAATGACATTGCCCATCGTATTTCTTTGAAGACACATATCCCGAGAAATATTGCTGGCTAAACATGCGTGGGTAGAGGAGCACACCGATAATTATCACGGTTAACGTAATTATCAGGGCTTCTGTCATATTCACAATAGCCGGCCTGGCATTCTTAGTTTTATTTTCAGCCGTTTCATTGCTGATTTCTAAGGGGAGAGGATCGGCTTCTATTTCGCTTACAAGATCGATCTTTTCCTCAACCGCTATTTCTTGCTCAATGAGAAGACCCTTGCGAGGAATCGTGGTGATAATCTGTTTTTCCACATTCATTTGTAGAAAAGACTTTCTTAACGAAAGAATACTTTGATAAAAGGCGTTAAAACTCACCTGCCTGTGGCTTTCTCCCCATGCAAATGCCAGCAGCTCGTTTTGAGTAACAATCTCACCGTGGTTTCTGAGCAACAACAGCAGACATTGTGATGCCGTTGGCTTGAGTTTTATCTGCTCATGGCTGTCTGCATGCACCAGACATTGCTTCTCAGGAATGAATATTATTTTATTTTCAATGAGATAACATAAGTTGTCTGCTTCGTACATGTTGCCAGCACTCTCGTTGACCCAGGCAGGTTTTTGACACGCGCCATTATAAGCATAATGGGACAGGGAATAACGCTGTGTTTTCGTGGCTTTACCTCATACCTGAGCTTTTTATCTCAGGATGACACAAACCAACAACAAAGCATTTACACTTTATATACGAAAAATACCACTTAAAATCAATTGGTTAAATATTTTTTGTGTTTTTTTTACTATCAGAAAGATAACGCGTCGGGCAGAAAGACTAAAAACATTACATTTTTGCATCAGATAAATATACTCATTGACGCAGTGGCATGAGGCCCCCACTGGTGCGGGTCTTTCAGTGCCGCACGTTCAACGTAAAAAAGGGTACCAATAAATTTAATACCTGAGTATTTCGGTCGTCTTTACTCATCGTTGATGATGTTTTAATAGAACAATGGGGCGCGGCCATTGAATAAACTCTTTCAATTAATAGTATGCATCTACGGTGTTTCAACCCTGATGTTTATGCTATTTAGAATAGTATTACTGATTGCACAGATGAAGAAACGCGAACAGGACGGTATCGCCTGGTTCAAAGAGAAGATTGATACTGTTATTGCGCTTTCAATTGTTTGGCCATTTTATTTGCTATATGTTCTTTTGCAACTTATTTTTAATAGCCTCTGTTTATGGAATAACAGTTGCGATAGTTTGAAAAATAATGCGCCATAATGTGATTTTTACGAGTTATTATTTCAGTGGTTATATTATTGCGCGGTATTAAATTTTACGGTTGTACACGGGTGTAATGTATTATATTGGCACGGAAGTCATAAGGTTATTCATTTAAGTCACCCTTCGGCAATCCTGACAACCCTGGCTTTAGAGCGGTCTCCTTTGCTTCGCAACAGGAGATAATCTCAATCCCACAACCCGAGTAAGAGAAGCTGATGTCCACTCCGAATTTTGATGAATCTGTAACGCTCATTGGAGACGAGATAAAAAAATCTGAAAACGCCTATTTCTCACTGAGAAAAAAACGTCAGCGCATCGAAATGAGAAAGGATGGCAACATATTTTATCTTGAGAAAGGGTCAGTCTCGGTTTACCGCGTAGAAAACGACCTGGTCACGATAAGTTTCACCGCGCCTGCGATACTGGGTCTGGCCCAGATGCGTAATGATGTCATGTCTCATTACCTGCGTTGTGATACGGACTGCGAGATGTGGGTGATGAGTGCGAACAATGCCAACGAGATGTTCAATAAGAGAAATTTGTGGCAGTACGCCTTTAATATCTTAACCAATCATCTACACCGCTATTTCCAGCGTGAAAATATGCGCTCTCACAAAACGATTCGTGAAATCGTCACCGAGCACGTTAAGCACATTTGGTCGCTTGACCCTGAAATTCGTGAAAAAACATCGGTTTATACCTTTATTTTAAGCCGAAACCTTATCTCTCGTAGCGCGATTCATAAGGTGCTTCAGGAGTTAGTCAACGAGGGCAAGTTAACGCTAAATCGCGGCAAGCTCTCTTCGTTTAACGGCTAATCAAATTTGCTGAGGCGGGCGCAGAGTTTATACCTCGAACTCATCGCCCAATAAAAAAACCGCGACGGATAACGTTGCGGTTTTTTTATTTGAGGCAAACATAGATGCAAGGTTTTGTAGGGTGGATAAGCGAACGCGCCATCCACCCTTTAATACGAGATGTCGGGTACAAAACCCTTTATCACTTATCGCTCTCGAAGCGCTTCTGCTTTGGCCCGAATAATCGGTTTTAGCAGATAACTCAGAATCGATTTTTTGCCCGTCAGAATATCAACCGATGCGACCATACCAGGAATAATAAGCATCGGATGCTCTTTGGTCCCCAGGTAGTTCTTATCCGTACGCAGGCGGGCAATGTAATAACTGTGGCCTTCTTTATCCGTTACGGTATCCGGGCTAATTTGCACCAGCTCACCGTCAAGCCCACCGTAAGTGGTGTAATCATACGCGGTGAATTTCACCACGGCATGCTGGCCCGGATGCAGGAACGCGATGTCACGCGGCTGAATTTTCACTTCAATCAGCAGCTTGTCATCAAGCGGAACAATTTCCACTAAATCACTGCCCGGCTGAATGACGCCGCCAATGGTATTAACCATAATCTGCTGAACGATACCGCGAACCGGGGAAACAACCATGGTGCGGTTCACTCGGTCTTCAAGCGCCTTACCGGTGGCTTGCGCTTTGCTCAGGTTAGTGCGGGCTTCGTTAAGTTGTGAAAGCGCATCGCTCTGGAAACGGTTTCGGCTCTCGCCAATTTTGTTTTCGATCTCTTTAGCTTCGGAATCAGATTTCGGAATCGACAGCGTAACGGAGTCCAACAACCCTTTGGTTTCCACTTCGGTGCGGCGCAAACGCAGGATTTCTACTTTAGAGATCGCGCCAGACGCCAGCAGTGGCTCAGACATTTTGATCTCTTGTTGCAGCAACCCCAGGCTGTTTTTGTATTGCGCCTGCTTGGACTGGAAATCACGCAGCTCTTGTTTCTTCTGAACCAACTGCTCCTGAAGCCCTTCAATTTCATTCTGGAACTGGCGGCGACGGCTATTAAATAAGTCGACTTCCCCGCGAGCAACCTCTGGCGCACGCTTCGCAATATCATCGGCAATAATAAATTCTTTGCCTTCCGCCTCTGCGGTCAGACGGTCGATTTTCGCCTGTAAGCCGAGTTTATCCGCTTCCGTTTCGCCGACGTTTGAAGCAAAGCGAGTGTCATCCAGATGGATAAGTGGCGCGCCTGCCTCAACGATTTGCCCTTCATGAACAAACAGCTCCGTGACAATACCGCCTTCCAGGTTTTGTACTTTTTGCAGGCGCGAAGAGGGAATCGCTTTGCCCTCGCCGCGAGTGACTTCATCAAGTTTCGCGAAACCGGCCCAAATAAACGCTATCACTACCAGTACCAGGATAGTCCATAGCGTCAGGCGAATCACACGCGGAGAATCATCGATAAGCGCATGACTCACTTCGTTAATGTTATCGGCCTGGTTCTCATCACGCCCCTGAAAATAGTGGCGCAACTGCTGACGGTAATGGGGTAAACGTGCAATAAAATCAGCGAGACGCATTGATTTGACCTTTTTTCAGCGCATCCATAACAATGGCTTTCGGGCCATCAGCAATAATGCGTCCTTTATCAACAATAATCAGGCGATCAACCAAAGAGAGCATCGACGCACGGTGAGTCACCAGTAATAAGGTTTTGTCGGCGACAAACGGCACCAGCGCCTGTTTAATTTTGTCTTCACTGGTGTTGTCCATGGAACTGGTCGGTTCATCAAGCAGCAACACTGGCGGCTCTAGCAGCAGGGCACGAGCGAGCGCTACGGCCTGGCGTTGCCCGCCTGAAAGTTGCATACCACGCTCACCCACCTGCAGGTTATAACCATCAGGATGAATACGTGCGAACTCGTTCACACCTGCCAGTTCAGCGGCACGCAGCATGGTTTCATCATCCACATAACGGGCACCGCAAATCAGGTTATCGCGCAGTGAGCCGTTAAATAGCTGAATGTCTTGCGGAACGTAGCCGATGCTATGACGCAGATCGTTCACGTCTAACTGACGCGCATCCACATCGTCGATCAAAATGTTCCCGGCGGTAGGCTGGTAGAGGTTGATGATTAACTTACTGAGCGAGCTTTTGCCTGACCCGCTGCGGCCGATAATACCGACTTTCTCACCCGGTTTGATGGTCAGGTTGACCTTTTGCAGCGAAGGATTTTTCTGCTCCGGATAGCTGAAATCAACATCTTTGAACTCAATGCTACCGCGGAAGTTTTCACGTTTTAGCGGATGCTCATGCTCGCGGCGTTCCTGCGGCATGGACATCATTTGCTCGGTATTTTTAATGGTCAAACGCGCCTGATGATAACGGGCAATTAAACCCGTGAGCTGGCCCATCGGCATCAGCGCGCGGCCATTGAGCATGTAGCAGGCAATCAATCCCCCCATACTCAGCTTGCCGCCGATAATCATATAAACGCCGACGATAATCATCACCACGCCAGACATTTGCTGGAACCAGCCGGTCAAATTACTGGCAAAGCTGGATAACGTTTTAACGCGCAATTCCAGGCGACTTAAACTCCCCAGCGTTTGCTCCCACTGATACTGGCGCTCGCTTTGGGCATTGTTCACTTTAATCGCATCCAGGCCACTGAGCGTTTCGATCAGCAATGCCTGACGCTCGCTTGCCAGACTCATGGTTTTAGCGACGGCGGCGTTTACCGGCTTCTGCAGTGCCCAACTGATCGCCAGCGCGATAGGGAAGGTCAGAAGCGGGATCCAGGCAAGCGACCCACCGATAATCGCCATCACCAGCAACAGCACCAGCGTAAACGGCAGATCGATAAGCGTGGTCAGCGTAAGCGAAGAGAGGAAATCGCGCAGCGACTGAAACTCATGGATATTTTGCGCAAAGCTCCCCACGCGGGCAGGGCGCGCTTTCATCTCCATGCCGGTAATGCGCTCGAAAAGCGTGGCTGAAATAATCAGGTCGCTCTTTTTACCCGCAATATCAAGGCAAACGCCGCGCAGCATTTTCAATATCAAATCAAAAACGAACGCCAGGCAAATACCCACCGCCAGAACCCACAACGTCACCGTGGCATGATTGGGAACAACCCGGTCATACACGTTCATGGTAAACAGCGGCGTACCGAGGGCAATCAGGTTAATCAGCAGGCTCGCCAGCACCGCATCCATGTACAAATAACGCGACAGCATCAGCGTGTCTTTGAACCAGGATTTAGTCCGCGGCAGGAAGGATTCAGACTGTAAATCAAACTCATGGCGAGGGTGCGCGAAAATCACCTGGCCCGCATAGTTTTGTTCAAGCTCGGCCACATCAATAGTGATTTCACCGCCTTCGCTTTCGCTTGGCATAATGCGTGCGGTGCCGTTTTCATTCCAGGCCAGCAACACGGCGGCTCCGCCATCACGAAGCAGAACAATCGCAGGCAGCGACATCGCAGGGATTTTATTGAGCGCACGTTTAATCACTCGCGCTTTCAAGCCTGCACGAGCCGCTGCACGCGGTAAAATAGACAACGTCAAACGATCGTTTTCCAGCGGCAGACCGCTACTTAACGTCGAACGGCTGGCAGATTTACCGTGAACGGAGCAAAGAACCAGCAGGCAATCGAGTAAAGGATCATCATTGCGACTGCGGGGATCATGATAATGCGACTCTTCAATGGGAGGAGCCTCTGACATTGTATTCATGTGTTCAACTTGTGAATTCATTTATAGGAATGTTCCTGACGCAACTATCCAGCAAAAATAAATAGCGAATGAATACTGAAATAGCTCCCGGAGGAACTATTTCAGTTAAGGAGATGTTATTTCAGTTCAGGTAATTCGTTATTATCTGCGGAGTCTAAAGGTTGGCCTGCCGAGACCGGATTAATTTTAAGGGCTTTTAATAATTCCCCGGAACGGGCACAAATACGATAACCCGAGGCAATTTCCAGATAACGTAATTCAACTAAACGGCGCTTAGATGAAAACACTTCGTTTTCACTGTCCAATAAATCCAGCAGAGTACGCTCGCCAAGACTAAATTGGTCCTGATAAGCGGTACGCACTTTTACGCTACGATCGGCGTAATCCGCAGCTGCCGGGAGCTGATCTTTGGCACTTTTTAACGCAGACCATGCCAGACCCATTTCCTGGTTCATCTGGCGCAGCGTGTTATTGCGAATATCCTGAGCTTGTTTTTGCAGATATGCGCGAGACTCCATCGCGGCTTTATCGCTTCCACCCTGGTACAGGTTGTAGTGCATCTTCACCATCGCCTGCCACTCTTCCGAATGCGCACGCGTGGTGTCTGTGTCATTCGCGACGCTACGAGACAGCGCGACATCAACGCGCGGATAAAACGTTGATTTTGAGGCTTCATACTGCTGACGCGCCGCTTCAATATCGGCATTGGCGGATTTCAACAGCGGGCTGTTTGACTCCATCGTACGCTTAGCGTCTTCAAGGGAAGTCGGTAAAAACGCATCGATGCTCTCAGGCAGGCTCAGGTTTTCAGGCGCTTCGCCCGTCACGCTCATAAACGTGGTATTCGCATCTTCGAGATTGGTCTGCTCGGTCAGTAAATTATTCCGCGCCTGTGCCAGACGTGCTTCCGCCTGCATTAAATCGCCAGAACGGCCCACGCCTTGATCGGTACGCAAACGGATCTGGTCGTAAATACGCTCATGGTTTGCCAAATCATCTTGTGCCAGGTGGACATACTCCTGACGTTGTAACACATCAAGATAAGCCTGAACCACGTTAAGCGCCGTTGTTTCGCTGATATTCAGCACGCTGAACGAGCGGGAATTCACCGTGGCTTTCTGGCGGTTCACTTCGCTGGACGTGGCAAAGCCGTCAAAAATATTTTGATTAAGGCTAACGGTGGCGTCGTTTGGGGAAAGGTTCATCCCGCTGTTGCTGCCGCCTGCACGCGTGGTCGCATCGTTAACGTTTTTCTGACCCGCTTCGGCATCAATATTTAACGTCGGAAGATAACCCCCGCGCGCCGCGCGTAAATCCTGTTCTGCGGAGTAGCGGCTGTTTACCGAAGCATTAACTTCTGGATGGCTGGATAAGGCTTGCTGAACGGTATTTTGTAAGCTTTCTGCGTTAACAGATTGTATTGAAAAAAAACCAAGTAAAAAAAATAAAAACTTCTGCATTGTTTGAAGCCTTATTACGCGCGTTAACGATATCCCTATATCACGCCTTATTTCCATTTCTGTTTTTAACACGAAACATCATATTAATTAACAAGTGCAGAGGTGTTTATCTGATTACATTAAATTCAACTTTCATTCGAAATGACATTTAATGTTTTGTAATGTGATGTTTCACTTTGCGTCATTTTTGATTATATTTAATGCTCAGTCAAGTCTCCGCTAATAGAGATCTAATAACTGTGTTTTTTTCTACATTTTAAATTATTACGAAATGGCGAATGTCCATTAATGGCTATTCTTGTCCATTTTGGCAATGTGTTTCGAATGAAAAAATAATGTTATTAAATTATTTAATTTAACGCGGCATTTATAAAAATAACGAAGATATTCAAGAGAGGAAACGGTGAGCAATTTACTCGGTGTGATTAAAGCTGTCATTGGCTTGGTTTATGTAGTTGAAGCAGATGGCTCGCAGCGTCTCTTGAAAGAAGGTGACAGAATCTACAGTGGCGAAGAGATTGTCACAGGCGATAGCGGGGCGGTAAGCGTAGCCCTGCCGAACGGCAAAACTCTCGATCTCGGCCGCAACAGCCACTGGTCTGAGCATGGTCTGAATGCGGTTAATAGCGCAGAACATGACACTCAGGATGTCGCATCGTTACAGAAATCCATTGCCGACGGCGCTGACCCGACGCAAGCGTTAGAAGCGACCGCCGCGGGTAATGAGCCGCCGGTACAAATTGAAGGCGGTGGCGGTGGTCACACACTCGTCCAGCTAGATTTAACCGGGCAAGTGGTTGATCCTACGGCTGGTTTCAATACCGCAGGGCTGGGTGTACCTACTCCAGAACTTCACCTGCCAGAGGGTGGATTAGCGACAGATTTCACTTCAAGTTCTTCCCCCGTTCTTCCTCCCCTGATTCAGATTAACGACTTTGCCGGTAACGACGGTTTTATTAACAAAAATGAAATAAACCACACGCCTATTAACGGCACCAGCAACCAAAATCACGTCACGCTTGTTTTTACCGATAGCCAAAAAAACACAATTACGATTGATGTTCCGGTGAATAACGGTCGTTGGACAGCGCAGCCCGATCTCAGCGGCCTGGTGGAAGGGAAAATTACCGTTCTGGCAACGGCCACCGATGTCTCCGGGCGCACCGCAACAAGTACCGATGATGCGCAGATTGATATTACCGGCCCGGTAGACCACATCACTATCGACAGCGTCACCCCAGATAACATTATTAATATCGCGGAATCCCACCAACCGCAGACCTTAATCCACGGCAATGTTTCCGGCGATGCGAAAATTGGCGATAAGGTCACGCTAACCGTTGATGGAAAAGAGTACAGCGATGTGGTTATCGATCTCGGTAACGGCACCCTGGGCTATCAGATTAATGTCTCAACCCAGGGGCTGCTGGCTAACCAAAACATCCACGCCACGGTGACATCAACGGATGAAGCGGGGAATACCACTCAGGCCTCAAGCGATCACCACGTTGATATTGACCTGGATATTCATAACTCCATCACCATTGAAACTGTCGCAAATGACGATGTTGTTAACCGTGCCGAATCCCGTATGCCAACGCTGGTAACAGGCGCTGTTGGCGGAGATGCGCAGGCGGGCGATCCCGTCACTGTGACGGTTCAGGGTCAGCAGTTCCACGGCGTGGTGATTAACGACAACGGCCAGTTGCGTTACAGCGTTCCCGTTCCTACTAATCTTCTCCGCGAAGGGGCCAATGACGTACAGGTCCAGGTGGTAAGCCATGACGTAGCGGGTAACGAAGCGATTGCCGTTGAGCACAAAACAGTCACCCTCGACACCCAGGCACATAACGCCCTGACTATCAGCGCCGTGGCGGATGACAACACCGTTAACAGCAGTGAATCCCGCATGCCAACCCTGATCAGCGGCACCGTGAGCGGTGATGCCCAGGCGGGAGACCACGTGGTAGTAAGCGTTAACGGCCAGAGCTTTAACAGCCAGGTGGTCACGGATGAAAATGGCCACCTGCGCTACACCGTGCCGGTCCCGACATCCGCCCTGACCGAAGGCAGCAACGACGTGCAGGTGATGATCACCGGCGTCGACGCTGCCGGTAACACCGCGATTGCGGTGGAGCATAAAACCGTGGTGCTGGACACCCAGGCGCAGAACGCCCTGACCATTGAAACCGTGGCGGGCGATGACACGGTGAACGCTACCGAATCCCGCATGCCTACCATGATCAGCGGCACCGTAAGCGGTGACGCCCAGGCGGGCGATAAAGTGGTAGTCAGTGTCAACGGCCACAGCTTTAACGGCCAGGTAGTGACCGACGAAAACGGCCATCTGCGCTACACCGTACCGGTCCCGACTTCCGCCCTGACCGAAGGCAGCAACGACGTGCAGGTGATGATCACCGGCACGGACAACGCCGGCAACACCGCAATTGCCGTAGAAACCAAAACCATCGTGCTCGACACCCAGGCGCAGAACGGCTTCACCATTGAAACCGTGGCCGGCGATGACACGGTGAATGCCACCGAATCCCGCATGCCGACCATGATCAGCGGTACGGTGAGTGGGGATGCGCACGCGGGTGACCACGTGGTGGTGAACGTCAACGGCCAGCGCTTTGAAAGCCGGGTGACCGACGACAACGGCCAGCTGCGCTACACCGTACCGGTCCCGACATCTGCCCTGCATGAAGGCAGCAACGACGTGCAGGTGATGATCACCGGCACGGACAACGCCGGTAACACCGCAATTGCGATGGAAACCAAAACCATCGTGCTCGACACCCAGGCGCAGAACGGCTTCACCATCGAGACCGTGGCGGGCGATGACACGGTGAACGCCACCGAATCCCGTATGCCGACGATGATCAGCGGCACCGTAAGCGGGGATGCACACGCGGGCGACCACGTGGTAGTGAACGTTAACGGCCAGCGCTTTGAAAGCCGGGTGACCGACGACAATGGCCAGCTGCGCTACACCGTGCCGGTCCCGACTTCCGCCCTGCATGAAGGCAGCAACGACGTGCAGGTGATGATCACCGGCACGGACAACGCCGGTAACACCGCAATTGCGGTGGAAACCAAAACCATTGTGCTCGACACCCAGGCGCACAATGCTCTGACTATCGCTACTGTGGCGGATGACAACACGGTAAACGCCAGCGAATCCCGCATGCCAACCATGATCAGCGGCACGGTAAGCGGTGACGCCCAGGCGGGCGATAAAGTGGTGGTCAGCGTCAACGGGCATGAATACCGCGGTGATGTGGTGGCGGATGCAAACGGCCAGTTGCACTATGCCGTGCCGGTCCCGACATCTGCTCTGACCGAAGGCAGCAACGATGTGCAGGTGATGATCACCGGTGTCGACGCAGCCGGTAATACCGCAATTGCGGTGGAAACCAAAACCATCGTGCTGGACACCCAGGCGCACAATGCCCTGACCATCGGCACCGTGGCGGGCGATGACACGGTGAATGCCACCGAAAGCCGCATGCCGACCATGATCAGCGGCACCGTGAGTGGGGACGCTCAGGCGGGTGATGGTGTGGTTGTAAGCGTTAATGGCCACAGCTTTAACGGCCTGGTAGTGACTGATGAAAACGATCAGCTGCACTACGCCGTGCCGGTCCCGACATCTGCCCTGACCGAAGGCAGCAACGACGTGCAGGTGATGATCACCGGCGTCGATGCATCCGGCAACACCGCAATTGCCGTAGAAACCAAAACCATCGTGCTCGACACCCAGGCGCAGAACGGCTTCACCATTGAAACCGTGGCCGGCGATGACACGGTGAATGCCACCGAATCCCGCATGCCGACCATGATCAGCGGTACGGTGAGTGGGGATGCGCACGCGGGTGACCACGTGGTGGTGAACGTCAACGGCCAGCGCTTTGAAAGCCGGGTGACCGACGACAACGGCCAGTTGCGCTACACCGTGCCGGTCCCGACCAGTGCCCTGCATGAAGGCAGCAACGACGTGCAGGTGATGATCACCGGCACGGACAACGCCGGTAACACGGCGATTGCGGTGGAAACCAAAACCATCGTGCTCGACACCCAGGCGCAGAACAGCTTCACCATTGAAACCGTGGCGGGCGATGACACGGTGAACGCCACCGAAAGCCGCATGCCGACTATGATCAGCGGCACCGTAAGCGGGGATGCACACGCGGGCGACCACGTGGTAGTGAACGTTAACGGCCAGCGCTTTGAAAGCCGGGTGACCGACGACAATGGCCAGCTGCGCTACACCGTGCCGGTCCCGACTTCCGCCCTGCATGAAGGCAGTAACGACGTGCAGGTGATAATCACCGGCACGGACAACGCCGGTAACACCGCAATTGCGGTGGAAACCAAAACCATTGTGCTCGACACCCAGGCGCACAATGCTCTGACTATCGCTACTGTGGCGGATGACAACACGGTAAACGCCAGCGAATCCCGCATGCCAACCATGATCAGCGGCACGGTAAGCGGTGACGCCCAGGCGGGCGATAAAGTGGTGGTCAGCGTCAACGGGCATGAATACCGCGGTGATGTGGTGGCGGATGCAAACGGCCAGTTGCACTATGCCGTGCCGGTCCCGACATCTGCTCTGACCGAAGGCAGCAACGATGTGCAGGTGATGATCACCGGTGTCGACGCAGCCGGTAATACCGCAATTGCGGTGGAAACCAAAACCATCGTGCTGGACACCCAGGCGCACAATGCCCTGACCATCGGCACCGTGGCGGATGACAACGTCGTCAACGCGACTGAATCCCGCATGCCGACCATGATCAGCGGCACCGTGAGCGGTGACGCTCAGGCGGGCGATGGTGTGGTTGTAAGTGTTAATGGCCACAGCTTTAACGGCCTGGTAGTGACTGATGAAAACGGCCACCTGCACTACGCCGTGCCGGTCCCGACATCAGCCCTGACCGAAGGCAGCAACGACGTGCAGGTGATGATCACCGGCGTCGACGCAGCCGGTAACACCGCGATTGCCGTAGAAACCAAAACCATCGTGCTCGATACTCAGGCACAGAACGCCCTGACCATTGAAACCGTGGCGGGCGATGACACGGTGAACGCTACCGAATCCCGCATGCCTACCATGATCAGCGGCACCGTGAGCGGTGACGCCCAGGCGGGCGATAAAGTCGTGGTCAGCGTCAACGGGCATGAATACCGTGGAGAAGTGGTTACTGATGAAAACGGCCACCTGCGCTACACCGTGCCGGTTCCGACTTCAGCCCTGACCGAAGGCAGCAACGACGTGCAGGTGATGATCACCGGCGTCGATGCATCCGGTAACACCGCGATTGCGGTGGAGCATAAAACCGTGGTGCTGGACACCCAGGCGCAGAACGTCCTGACCATTGAAACCGTGGCAGGCGATGACACGGTGAACGCCAGCGAAAGCCGCATGCCGACCATGATCAGCGGCACCGTAAGCGGTGACGCTCAGGCGGGCGATGGTGTGGTTGTAAGTGTTAATGGCCACAGCTTTAACGGTCTGGTAGTGACTGATGAAAACGGCCACCTGCACTATGCCGTGCCGGTCCCGACATCTGCTCTGACCGAAGGCAGCAACGATGTGCAGGTGATGATCACTGGCGTCGACGCAGCCGGTAATACCGCAATTGCCGTAGAAACCAAAACCATCGTGCTCGACACCCAGGCGCAGAACGGCTTCACCATTGAAACCGTGGCGGGCGATGACACGGTGAACGCCACCGAATCCCGTATGCCGACCATGATCAGCGGCACCGTAAGCGGGGATGCGCACGCGGGCGACCACGTGGTGGTGAACGTCAACGGCCAGCGCTTTGAAAGCCTGGTGACCGACGACAACGGTCAGTTACGCTACACAGTGCCGGTCCCGACTTCCGCCCTGCATGAAGGCAGCAACGACGTGCAGGTGATGATCACCGGCACGGACAACGTCGGTAACACCGCGATTGCGGTGGAAACCAAAACCATCGTGCTCGACACCCAGGCGCAGAACGGCTTCACCATTGAAAACGTGGCGGGCGATGACACGGTGAACGCCACCGAAAGCCGTATGCCGACCATGATCAGCGGCACCGTAAGCGGGGATGCGCACGCGGGCGACCACGTGGTGGTGAACGTCAACGGCCAGCGCTTTGAAAGCCTGGTGACCGACGACAACGGTCAGTTACGCTATACCGTGCCGGTGCCGACATCAGCCCTGACCGAAGGCAGCAACGACGTGCAGGTGATGATCACCGGTGTCGACGCAGCCGGCAACACCGCAATTGCGGTGGAAACCAAAACCATCGTACTCGACACCCAGGCGCAGAACGCCCTGACCATTGAAACCGTGGCGGGCGACGATACGGTGAATGCCACCGAATCCCGCATGCCGACGATGATCAGCGGCACGGTAAGCGGTGACGCTCAGGCGGGCGATAAAGTGGTGGTCAGTGTCAACGGCCATGAATACCGTGGAGAAGTGGTTACTGATGAAAACGGTCAGCTACGCTACACCGTACCGGTCCCGACATCTGCCCTGACCGAAGGCAGCAACGATGTGCAGGTGATGATCACCGGCGTCGATGCATCCGGCAACACCGCGATTGCGGTGGAAACCAAAACCATCGTGCTCGACACTCAGGCGCAGAACGCCCTGACCATTGAAACCGTGGCGGGCGATGACACGGTGAACGCCACCGAAAGCCGCATGCCGACGATGATCAGCGGCACCGTGAGCGGTGATGCGCACGCGGGCGACCACGTGGTGGTGAACGTCAACGGCCAGCGCTTTGAAAGCCGGGTGACCGACGACAACGGTCAGCTGCGCTACACCGTACCGGTCCCGACTTCCGCCCTGCATGAAGGCAGCAACGACGTGCAGGTGATGATCACCGGCACGGATAACGCCGGTAACACGGCGATTGCGGTGGAAACCAAAACCATCGTGCTCGACACGCAGGCACAGAACGCACTGACCATTGAAACTGTGTCAGGCGACGATACGGTGAATGCCACCGAATCCCGCATGCCGACGATGATCAGCGGCACCGTAAGCGGTGACGCCCAGGCGGGCGATAAAGTGGTGGTCAGCGTGAACGGCCATGAATACCGTGGAGAAGTGATTTCCGACGAAAACGGCCACCTGCGCTACACCGTACCGGTCCCGACTTCCGCCCTGCATGAAGGCAGCAACGACGTGCAGGTGATGATCACCGGCACGGACAACGCCGGTAACACGGCTATTGCGGTGGAAACCAAAACCATCGTGCTCGACACCCAGGCACAGAATACCCTGACCATTGAAACCGTGGCGGGCGATGACACGGTGAACGCCACCGAATCCCGCATGCCTACCATGATCAGCGGCACCGTAAGCGGTGACGCCCAGGCGGGCGATAAAGTCGTGGTCAGCGTGAACGGCCATGAATACCGTGGAGAAGTGATTACCGACGAAAACGGCCACCTGCGCTACACCGTACCGGTCCCGACTTCTGCCCTGACCGAAGGCAGCAATGACGTGCAGGTGATGATCACCGGCACGGATAATGTCGGCAACACCGCGATTGCGGTTGAGCACAAAACGGTCTTCCTGGACACCCAGGCGCATAACGGCCTGACCATCAGCACGGTCGCGGGCGACGACGTGGTTAACCATCAGGAATCTCAGCACGAGACGTTAGTCACCGGCCATGTGAGCGGGAAAGATGCGCAGGAAGGTGACCGCGTGGTGGTCTCTGTGCAGGGTAAAGACTTCACGGGTGAAGTGTTAGCGGATGCGGATGGGCATCTTTACTACCAGGTAGCCGTTTCAACGGGCACTTTAATCGAAGGTCACAACGACGTTCAGGTGATGGTTATCAGCCACGATACGGCGGGTAACGAAGCCATTGCGGTGGAGCACAAAGACGTGGTGCTCGACACCCACGCGGACGCCACCATCAAACTTAACGATGTGACCGACGACAATGTGCTGAACCACGATGAGCTGAATGTACCAAAACAGCTGGTCAGCGGAACGGTAGAAGGTGATGACGCCCACGTCGGGGATGTGGTCAGCCTTAACGTTAACGGCAAATATTTCACCGGGCATGTTATCGATCTGGGCAACGGTCATCTGGGTTACCAGATCCCGGTGGACTCCTCCGCATTCAGCAATAATCAGGGGGATGTGGATACCGGCGTCAAAGTGAAGGCGACGATCAAGTCTCACGATCCGGCGGGTAACGAAGTTATCCAGACCACCGAGCACACGGTGCAGATTGATAACACGGCGCATGCCACCATCAATATTGGCGATGTCACGCAAGATAATATTCTTAACCATGATGAACTGAGCGCGGATAAACAGACTATCAGCGGCGAAGTGACCGGTGATGCGAAGCTCGGGGATAAAGTCGAGCTGGTCATCAATGGCACGAAATTCACCGGCGAAGTCAGCACCCTGCCTAACGGCCACCTGGGATACAGCATCGACGTCAATCCAGGCGTGTTCAGCCGTAACAAAGGCGAAGTGGACGGCAGCATCGACATCCATGTGAAAGTGACGTCGCACGATGCCGCGGGTAATGAAGTGGTCGCGCATGCCGATCGCACCGTGTTTATCGATAACCACGCTAATGACACCATCACTGTTGACGCTGTTACCAAAGACAATGTCCTGAACCACTCGGAACTGAATGCGAAAACGCAGACGATTACCGGCACAGTCGGTGGGGATGCGCATGTTGGTGACGAAGTTGTCCTGAAAATTGGCGACAAGATTATCGGCCAAAATACCGTGGTGGATTTAGACGGTAAGGGGCATTTGGGTTACCGCATCGATGTGAAACCTTCTGATTTTAGCGATAACAAAGGTGAAGTGGATAAAGATGTCACCTTTACCGCTACCGTCACCTCCCATGACCAGGCGGGTAACACCGCTATCGAAACCACTGAGCACACGGTTCATATCGATAACCACGCGAACAACCACGTGACGGTTGAAACGGTGGCGGGCGATAACACCATCAGCATGAATGAATCCCGCATGCCGACGCTTATCAGCGGCGTAGTAACCGGTGTTGATGCGAAGGCTGGGGATGCGGTTGTCGTGCGAGTGCAGGGCGAGGACTTCAAAGGCAAAGTGGTTGTGGGCGACGACGGGCAGCTTCGCTACGAAGTGCATGTCCCAACCGAGAAATTCCACGATGGTGTCAACGACGTTAAAGTTACGGTCACCAGCCATGATGGGGTAGGTAATACCGCGCACGCGGTTGAGCATGTCAATGTCACGCTCGATACCCAGGCGCATGCCACTATCTCCGTTGACTCAGTGACCAGTGACAACATTCTTAACCAGGATGAGCTGGCGAATCCGAAGCAGCTCATTACCGGAACGGTGGGTGGCGATGCCAAAGCCGGGGATGATGTTGTTATTGAGATCAATGGTTATAAATATCCAGGTAATGTCATTGATTTGGGCAACCATCAATTAGGGTACCGTATTGCGGTAGACACCTACGCGCTGACGGATAACCGCGGCCAGATTGATACCACTGTGAAATTCACCGCCACCGTTACCTCTTTTGATGACGTGAAAAACGAAGTGATTCAGACCACCGAGCATACGGTGCATATTGATAACTTTGCTGTGGCTAACATCGACATTGGTGGCGTCACTCAGGACAACATTCTCAATCATGACGAGCTGGATGCGGCGAAACAGACGGTCACCGGTATCGTCGGTGGTGATGCGCAAATTGGCGATAAAGTTGTTCTTGAGATCAATGGCACGAAAATCCCAGGTGAAGTTGTTGAATTGAGCCCGGGCCAGCTTGGCTACAAAATTGATGTCGATCCTGCGGTGTTCAGCCATAACCGAGGCAATGTCGACGGCGACGTCAACATTCATGCGAAAGTCACGTCGCACGATGCTGCGGGTAACGAAGTTGTCGCGCATTACGATAAAACGGTACATATCGACAACCACGCTGATGCCACCATCACTATTGACGCGGTGACGACAGATAACGTCCTGAACCACGCCGAACTGGCGGCGGGTAAACAGATGATTACCGGGACAGTGGGCGTTGACGCGAAAGTTGGCGATGAAGTCGTGCTGAAGATTGGCGATAAGCCTATTGGCACCGGTCACGTAGTCGATCTGGACGGTCACGGTCATCTTGGTTACCGCATTGAGGTGAAAACGTCTGACTTCAGCGATAACAAAGGTAATGTCGATAAAGATGTAACATTCACCGCGAGTGTGACCTCCCATGACGCCGCGCATAACGAAGTGACGGTGAGCACTGAGCACACGGTGCATATCGATAACCACGCATACAACAACCAGACCATCAGCACCGTGGCGGGGGATGACGTTGTTAACCTCAATGAATCCCATCGCGAAACCCTGATTACCGGCCATGTGAAAGGCGAAGATGCCCAGCCGGGTGACGCGGTGATGGTCACCGTGCACGGTAACAACTATCCAGGCACAGTCTATGCCGATGCGAATGGGCATCTGCGCTACAGCGTGGCCGTGCCGGTCGGGGTTTTAAAAGAGGGCAGTAATGACGTTCAGGTCAAAGTGACCAGTCATGATGCGGCCAACAATGAAGTGGTGTCGACCGAGCATAAAGACGTGGTTGTGGATACGCATGCTGACGCCACGCTCACCATTGCTGATGTCACCAAAGATAACATCCTGAACCACGATGAACTGGCGGCTACTAAGCAGTTTGTTCACGGAACGGTGGGTGGCGACGCTCAGTTTGGGGATGCAGTTGATATCGAAATCGGCGGCAGACACTTCCACGGCAACGTTATCTTTATTGCTCCAGGCCAGCTTGGCTACCAGGTCGCGGTTGATCCTTCTGCCTTTAATGACAACAGCAAAGATGTAGACGGGCACGTCACCATGACGGTCTCCGTCAAAGTGCATGATGCTGCGGGTAACGAACTGACGAAGTCTGAAACACACGATGTCAAAATTGATAACCACGCCGATCCGGTGATTCATCTGGATAAGGTGACGGGCGATGACATCATCAACTTTACGGAGTCACAACAGGCGCATACCCGCATCACCGGTACTGTCAGCGGTGACGTTCACGAGGGCGATAAAGTTATTGTCACCGTGCATGACCACAAATATGAAACGACGGTGATCAAGCTGCCATTCTCCAATGGTGCCCTGGGTTATAGCGTTGATGTGAACACCAAAGATCTGATGTCAGATAAGAAAGGCGCATCTTCTGATACCAACAACGACACCACCGTTAAGGTGACGGCCCACGTTGTGGGTTACGACGCGGCAGGTAACGAACACCCGATTGATGTAACGACAGATTTAAAAATCGACCTGAAGGCTGAGGCACACATCACCATCAACCCGATCGCGGGCGACAATATGATTAATGGTGATGAGTCGAAAGTATCGACGACCATGATCAGCGGAACCGTTGACGGCGACGTTAAAGTGGGGGATTACGTTCATATTCTGGTTAACGGGCAAGAACTGACGACGAAAGTGGTCAGTGAAAATGGCAAGTTGGTCTACCACCGCGAAGTGAGTACCCACGACTTGCTGGCCGACCCGAACGTACAGGTTACGGTCACCGCCACGGATAATGCCAATAACACGGCAACGGCGGGCGCGGAGCAGAAGATTATTATTGATACTCGCGTTGAAGCGACTATCTCCGTGGATTCTGTCACGCCGGATAACACCTTGAATGACGAAGAGCTGAACCATCATTACACGTTGGTCAGCGGCACAGTGACGGGTGAAGTCGAGGTGGGCAAAGAGCTGACGTTGAAAATTAACGGCCACGAATACCATGGAACGGTGCAGCTTCAGTCTGATGGCAGCAAAGGCTATAACATTATGGTGGAAACGACGGATCTTCATCAGGATCCGAATATTCACGCCAGCATTGATGTGACTGATAAAGCGCTTAACCATAAAGTTGTCACAGCCGATCACCATGTGGATATTGACTCTCACGCTGACGCGACGGTCACCATCAACGTAGTCTCAGGGGACGACGTTCTTAATGGATTAGATCAAAAACATCCAACCACCGTCATCAACGGTGTGGTAACCGGGGATGTGAAAGCTGGTGACTTCGTCCATCTGACGATTAACGGTGTGACGTACGATGTGAAGGTTGAACCTCAGGCTTATCTGGGGAATAAACTGGGTTATTCATTCGAGGCGAAGACATCTGACCTGCTCGCCAACGGGCATATTGTTGCAACTGTTGATGCGAAAGATGACGCAGGGAACACCGTTACGGCCCATGCCGACCACGATGTTTCCAGGGATGATAGTGCGACTGCGACGATCACGATTGATCCGGTTACTGACGACAACACAATTAATAATGAAGAAGCTCATCAGGGAAAAACAACCATTACGGGTCATGTGACCGGGGATGTCCATCTTGGCGATGTAGTCGATCTCACCGTTAACGGGCAACACTACTACGGCAGCGTTAATGATAAGGGACGCTACAGCATTGACGTTAGCACCGACGATTTGATTTCAGCTGGTAATAAACCGGTGATTCACGCAGAGGTGACGGGTTACGACGCGGCGGGTAATACACACCTGGCCGAGTTTGACCGAGTGGTGAATATTGATACGCGTGCCGATGTCAATTTCCATGACAACCAGCTAGGACTTACTGGCAATATGGATTTTTATCGTGTCGCCGGGTATGTTGATGGTGATGCAAAAGTCGGTGACTTGGTGACCATCACCGTCGGTGGAGATAAATACTATACGACAGTCCAGAAATTGCCAGATGGTAAACTGGGGTATAACACCGACCACTTAATCGACCCGAAAACGGGGCTTCCTGATACCGGTGATACTGGACTGAATCGCGGAGCAATCGATGCTAATACTGATGTTGTCATTCAGGTAACCAGTCACGATCAATACGGTAATGCTGCAACGGCGACTGCGGTGATTCATCCACAATCTTCTGGCACGGGAACGGGTGGTACTGGCCATCACGACGGTGGAACCACCACCCCAACGCATACCGACCCTCATGCCACTATTACCATCAGTCCGGTGGCGGGTGACAACACGATTAATGAGGCCGAATCTCACTCAACAACCACGGTGATACGCGGCACTGTCGTGGGTGACGTTCATGGTGGCGAGGCGATTGATGTCTATCTTGGCGGGGTTAAATATCCTGGCATCGTCATTGAGCGCCCAAATCTGCCGGGTGAGTTCAGCTATGCAATCCCTGTCGATACGCAGACCCTGATGCAGCACCCTGATATCACGGTAAAAATGCCTGGCTTTACGGATAATGCTCCGCAAACCACCGTCACCGTGGATACCGATGTGAGCATCGATATCCAACTGGATAAGATTGCCGGTGACGACACCATCAATATTGTGGAATCACAAACGGGCAAAACGCCGGTGAGCGGCATCGTGACGGGTAAAGACGTCCATGACGGCAGCAACGTCACCATCATGGTTAACGGCCACGCGATCACCACTCAGGTATTTACTGATGCTAACGGCGTGATGAGATTCAGCAAAGACGTCAGCATTAACGATCTGCGTCAGGATCCGCATGTCACCGTGAGTGTGACCGGGCACGATGACCACGGGAACATAGCGACTAAATCCGCCGATACCACCGTGAAAGTTGATACCGATATTGATGCGTCAGTCACTATCGACAAAGTGACGCCAGATAACGTTATTAACCTTAATGAATCCCATGATCCGAAGACCACTATCACGGGGCAAGTCGGCGGGGATGTTCATCCTGGCGACAAAGTCACTATTCACGTTAACGGGGTGGATTATCCAGACGTTACTGTTGATCAAAATCTGCATTACAGCGTAGATGTCTTTACCAGCGATCTGCTGAAGGGGGACACCATCACCGCCAGCGTTCACGGCTATGACGCTGCGGGTAATACCATCGATAAAGGTGCGACTCAGCATTACACTACCGATTTTACCGCCGAGGCTTCGATCACCGTCAACACGGTCTCCGGCGACAATATCCTGAGCGCGAAAGATCTTGCCGCAGATCAAACCGAGATCAGCGGAACCGTGGGCAAAGACGCTCGGGTGGGCGATGAAGTGACGGTCGTACTCAACGGCACCCCGGTCCACACGACAGTAATCGAGCTTCCTTATATGAACGGGGATCTTGGCTACACCATGAAGGTCAACACGGCCGATTTAAAAGCCGAGTTAGACTCGCAATCAACAGCCAAGCCACATATCACCGTGACGGTCACCGGCACTGACGAGGCGGGCAATGCCTTCAGCAACAGTGAAGATCAAACGATCACCATCGATGACCATGCTGATGTGAATTTAACCCTGAATAATGTGTCAGGGGATAACGTGCTCAACCTCGCCGAAAGCCATAACCCAACCACAACGATTAGTGGCTCGGTCACAGGCGATGTGAAAGAGGGTGACACGATGGTGATTACCGTAAATGGTAATGATCTGACTGCGACACTTCATAGCGATGGCAAAGGTGGGTTTACCTTTACACGTGAAGTGAATACCTCAGAGCTTCTGCAAGATCAGCACATCACCTATAAAGTGCTCGCCGTTGATGATGTGGGTAACACCCAGCCGGGCGTCGGCTTCGTGGATATCCGTATCGATCAGGATGCGCAAAACGAGATTCACTTCGATAAAGTGATTGCCGGTGATAACCGCGTCAATATCGAAGAATCTCACGCGACCACCACGATGCTTCGCGGTGTGGTCACAGGTGATGCCCACGGCGGAGACCCAATCACACTTACGGTCAACGGCCAGTCGGTCACGGGTGGGGTCGTTCTTGAAGACAGCCATGGTAACAGAACCTTCGAAATTCCGGTTGCCAACAGCGTGTTAAAAGAAGGCGACAACACCGTAGTGGTGACGGTTAGCGGGCAAGATGAAGCGGGCAACCCGGCGACATCGACCGATACTCACACCATCACGCTGGATACGACAATTACTGGCTCGATTAACATTGCTCCGATTGCCACTGACAACGTAATCAACGCCAAAGAGTCCCAGCACATCCACGTGACCGGCACCGTTGATGGCGATGCGCGGGAAGGTGATTTGGTAACGCTGAACGTTAACGGCCACGTTACGCATACGAAAGTGGTCACCGTTGATGGTCACCTGGGCTATGACGTTCAACTGGATAAAACCTGGCTGAACGAAGGCGAGAATAACGTCACCGTCAACGTGCAGATTGTTGACGATGCCGGTAACCACCTCAACCCTGCCTACAACCAGGTCGTGACGCTCGATACCCATGCGGATGCAACCATCACCGTTAACACTGTCGCGTCAGATGATGTGGTTAACGCGCGAGAAGCGAAGCACCTGACGGTGAGCGGCGCGGTTGATGGAGACGCCGTCGAAGGTGATAAGGTGACGCTGGAGATAAACGGCCATACCATCACCACTGACGTGATAAAAGTGGGCGATCACCTGGGCTATGAAGTTCCGGTGAAACAAACGTGGCTCAGTGAAGGTAATAACGAGATCAAGGTCAGCGTGTCGGTAAATGACGCGGCTGGGAACCACTACACCACCCCGCAGGAAAGCCATCAGATCTTCGTCGATACGCAGATTGCAGGCAGAATCGATATCGACAAGGTGGCCGGCGACAATGTAATCAACGCGAAAGAGTCCGATCACATCACCGTCAGCGGCACGGTAGGGCTGGATGCGAAGCCGGGTGATGACGTGGATCTGGAGCTTAACGGCCATAAGATCACCGTACAGGTTCAGGGAACGCCAGGAAATCTGACGTACACCACGCCGGTCGACAAAGCGTGGTTTAACGAAGGCTCCAACAATGTGAAAGTGACCCTGCATGTCTCAGACGATGCGGGTAACGTTAGTGCCGTTGAGCATTCTCAGACCATCACGCTGGATACGCAGATTGCAGGCAGAATCGATATCGATAAGGTGGCTGGCGACAATGTAATCAACGCGAAAGAGTCCGATCACATCACCGTCAGCGGCACGGTAGGGCTGGATGCGAAGCCGGGTGATGACGTGGATCTGGAGCTGAACGGCCATAAGATCACCGTACAGGTTCAGGGAACGCCAGGACATCTGACGTACACCACGCCGGTCGACAAAGCGTGGTTTAACGAAGGCTCCAACGATGTGAAAGTGACTCTGCACGTCTCAGACGATGCGGGTAACGTCAGTGCCGTTGAGCATTCTCAGACCATCACGCTGGATACGCAGATTGCAGGCACAATCGATATTGATAAGGTGACTGGCGACAATGTGATCAACGCGAAAGAGTCCGATCACATCACCATCAGCGGCACGGTAGGGCTGGATGCGAAGCCGGGTGATGACGTGGATCTGGAGCTGAACGGCCACAAAATCACGGTACACGTTCAGGGAACGCCAGGACATCTGACGTACACCACGCCGGTCGACAAGGCGTGGTTTAATGAAGGCTCCAACGATGTGAAAGTGACCCTGCATGTGTCAGATGACGCGGGCAACACTACAACGGCTTCGCACACGCAAAAAGTCGAGCTGGATACCCACGCCGATGCCACTATCACTATCGATAAAGTAACCGGCGATGACCACCTGGACTCGCAAGAAGCGCGTCATCATGTGACTCATATTACCGGCCATATCGACAGCGCTGATGTGCAGGCCAACGAACATATCAATGCCACGATCAATGGCAAACATTATGACGCGGTACTGCACGACGATAATGGGCACTTAACCTATGACATTCCGGTTGATACTCACGATCTTAATATCGGCAAGAATAGCGTGGATGTTTCCGTTATCGCTCACGATAACCATGGCAACTCAGATGTTATCCATCAAAAAAGTGATTTCACGATGGATGATCCTGCTCATCGTGGAAAGCATGACGTGGATAGCAGTGATAAATCACACCATGCGGCAACTTCAGCTTCTCACGATCAGGGTTTAAGCAACCTGTTTGATGACAGCGATGATTCGCTCTCCTTTAATCTTCATCAAGATGGGAAGGTTAAGTCTGGCGAGGAAGATCATAAGGTCTTTACCGGTAAAGAGGGCAACGATCATGGGAAAGTTGATCTCAGCGATTTGGCGCATGAGCTGCATCATAGCGACGATATTACGCAGTTGATTAAGGGCGCGGATTCACATCATGACAAAGTGGGTTCTGCGGCAACGGCTGCAACACCTGCTCATCATGGTGATGCATCGGCGGTGCCGCAGATTGCGGACTCGTATGGCTCTTCAACCCATTCACTGGATCACTTAATCCCAAAGCCTGAGCATTACCATTCATAATTGAGCGACACCGCCCTTAACCGGGCGGTGGTTTCAAATGCCATTCAATGCCATAAAAGGTAGAAAAATGTATTACATTCAACGTAATGACGACGGCCAGTTAATACGCGTCGAAAAAACACCGTTTACCGGCATGACGGGCGAGATTTTTTCCGATACGCCAGAGATCACTGCCTGGAATAATGCCCGCAACGTGGTTGATGAAAGCCTGCATCATAAAGAGCTACTGCAACGAAGCGACCTTGAAATGGTCCGCGTGCTGGACGACCTGATCTTCTTACTGATTCAAAAAGGGGTGATTACGATTACCGATCTGCCGCCAATGGCGCAGGTTAAGTTGATGAATCGTGCGCATGCGCGCCAGGGATTGGGCGGGTTAGAGGATTTGTTGAATAGCGACGATCAGGGGATTTTTTAAATACCGTCGTGTTTACCTCTAAAGTGGGCGGAGTGATTTATTTATCAACGGTATTATGAAAATAAAAAAGCCCTGACACAAAATGCCAGGGCGTGATTAAAGAATAATATCGGCAGAATTAACTGGAAAGAGACGGGCTATAAGTTCGCTGATCCCAGGAGATTCTGAACGTTCCGCTATTGCCGAAATTATCATAGACGGTAACACGAGCAGGCTGCGTCTTTTGTGGCCATGAAGTGGTGTGGTGAACGGAGTTATCGACGCTATGTGCCGCTTCCATGGCATAAAGCGTGACTGCACCAGCGACTTTTTTCGGGGAAGCGATCCACGTTATTCTCCCGCAACCTTCTTTAATATCCAGCATATAATGCCAGCCATTCGGTTCATAATTGGTTTCTTTCTGACAATCATGACCAGAGGTATGAGCAAAACCGAACTGTTTCATATCTTCAGGAACTTCAACACCCCAGGCGACAATATGCCCGCCGTGGTCTGGAGTATAATCAAGAAGAGACTGAACATAGGTCTGCGTGGAATGTTTATCAGGATAACCAAACATCCCAATTTTATCGCTGGTATTATAAGGTGCGTAATGAGCTCGATCGTCTACGACGGTTTTTTCGCTCAGGAATTTCACCTCAGAATTACCCACGTTGGGTTTTATTAATACCTGTTTATTTCTGACAGTCCCATTATCCTGTACTTTGCTTTTCCCTTTCCAGCTATTCGGGTGATAGGTATAGTGAACACTACTATCGAGCGTGGTCCACCCTTTATCAACAATCTGCAAATTTGAAGCATCGGAGTAATCTATTTTCTCCAGGAAAGTTAAAGAAACTTTAGACGTCGTATAGGACTCCCATTGTCCAGTAGAGGTAATCGCTGTAGTAATACAGGCAAAGCCAGGGATATTCAGACGCACTGCAACCTCTTTGCCAGGACTCGCCGTGTAACTGGAAATATAAGCAGGAATATTGCAAATACCGTTGTCCACTGAAGACATTATACGTTTCGCGTAGGTATAACTGATCGGGTTTCCCCATTCACTGGCCGAAAACGAATAGCAAACGCCTTTTGTTCCGTCAAAAGAAAGCACATCATCATTATTATGTGCATTGACAAGTTCTATTCTCGGCGTCGGGTAATGTTTATTTTTCTCAATATAAAAATCACTGGCAAACAGATTTAGATAGTGACCTTGTGCATCGGCAGCAGCTACCGAAATGATAACAGGTACTTGATTACGGCCGTTTGCATAAATCGTCGATTTTGCCCCTGAGCTGTCAGCAAATGAAATAGCGAGGCTCGAGATGTTTTTACAGACATCCCAGACGTTTGAAATCCCTGTGACGGAAAGATAACACTCCGGATACACGCCTTTAGCGCGATCTTTAGCTGTGCTCGATTGCCCGTGGCCAGGAACGTCAACCTGTACTGCAATGTTAATTAAATCAAATGGGGTTCCATTTGGTGCGATATAAACCTCACATTCTACATCACCCGTTTCTTTAGCTGTGCCAAAGATATTATAAATATTTGGAGCCGATACTTTCTCTGTCAATACTGACCGGTAATCATGCATATCAGCCTGCTGATACAACGTCCATGAACTATTGTCCTGATAGAACGTGCCGTTACTTTCATAGACACAAAGCCTGGCGATAGCTTTTAAATCAGCTGATGTTATTGGCAATATTTTGCCAGTTTTATCCACCGCCCTGGCTCTGACCTTTACGGTCAATTGTGTGACTTTTGAACTGGAATAATTCGCAAAGGCAGTTTGTGCATCATTATATTTAAAGAAAATATCCAGCTTTTCAAAGTGGTCAAAGTTAGCCCATATATTAGCCATAATCATAATCCTTTTCGATTGAGTTTCGCGCCACCGAAATTGGTGACAACGGTGTGGATAATAAAGGGTCAGGAAACTCAAGCAACTCATTGCGCATCAAATATACTCAGGTTGTTATTGTTTTATATCATCACCAGTTGTTTTTGTGATTATTAAAAATAGAAATTGATAACATGATGCAGGATGACGTGATTAATTTCATGATGCCTTTATTATTCATCTTTGTAACGATAGTTATGATTATCAAAAGCAGACCGACAATCCTTAATGGATAGCGGTTATTACAATGACGTTATTAAAGATGAAGGAATTAATCATGAGTAAGAATTACTATACGCAAACCAATAATTTTATGAGCGCAGTAAACGATGAAGTCGATCCGCGTACCGGTCTTTATAGTGCGAGCCTGAGCCTGGGAAGTATTATCGCTAATAATGGTAATGGGCCTGAAATCCCTTTTACTATTAGTTATTCTCCAACTTCAGAAACGAATATTGGTTTTGGTATCGGTTTTACTACCGGGATGACAATGTACGATAGCCAGAATAAACGCGTGACGCTTAATACTGGTGAACATTATGTCGTTAACGAAAATGGCAATACGATCAATATTAAGCAGATGAAACTGAAAACTTTTGTCATGACGAAAACGTCTTCAGGTTATCAGGTGGTCCATAAAAGTGGTGTGACCGAAATTCTCGGGCTGGTGTGCCAGAATCTCTATTTACCAGTAAAAATCATCGGTACATTTGGCCATTATCTGACACTCACATGGGATGGTAGTCACGGCACCCCGCGCTTAATGAAAATTGTCGATATGGACAATGAAGTGCATTGTTCCGTGGAATATCTGGCAAATACCATTTTCCATTTCACGCCGAATAATAGCGAAAAGTATAACGTTACGCTGACAACGCAGAATAACTTCCTGACCGCGCTCACCCATTCCAGCGCAGACATCACCTTAACCTGGAACCTGACGTATACCTCCGGCTTGATGAGCAACCCGATCCTGACGGGGATGACCACGCCAATGGGGCTTAAAAAGTCTGTGTCATATCAGAAGGACTTGATGAAATTCCCGGCATCATCAGGCCAGAAAGCACTTCCTGCGGTGGTCACTTACTCTATTCAACCGGGTATGGGGCAACCTGATCTGGTGCGTACGTATTCCTACAGTAGCAATAACTATCTGGGATATGGTGGCAGCGCGGTCTGGAGCGCAGACAGCGATTTCACCTATTCGCTGCCGGTCACTTATACCTATGAAAGTACTGAAAAAGTGGTGGATACCACTTCATCGGTCTCCCTTTCCACACGCCGTGTTTATAACCATTACCATTTAATGACGCTGTCGGAAGAAAAGCAGGGTGGTGAAAATAAACAGACCGCAATGACCTATTACGAAGATTCAGGTAAAGGGTTCGACATGCAGCCAGCGCAGCTGCAATGCCTGAAAAAACAGGTGATTACCTGGATTAATAGCGGGTCAAAAAAATATTCTGAAACGACCACTACGGAATATGACACCCACGGCAATTTGACAAAGCAAGTCGATCCCAGCGGCGCAATGACCGAGATAATTTATTACCCGGCAGCCGGCGAAACTCAGGCAACGGCGGAAGTCGGCTGCCCTGCAGATCCACACGGTTTTGTGCGTTTTGAGAAAAGCCGCAAAATCACTCCCGCACTTACCAGTTTCGCCACTCCCGTCACGCTGACTTACAGTAAATTCGACCAGGTAGCGACCCTCGACCGCACCAGTTCGCCCTACCATATTGTGCCGGTGAAAATGACCCGTCTGCATGACGGCGTTAGCCATCTGGTTCGTGAGATAACGTATCACGTCACCTCTTCAGACAAAGTGAGCTATGGCCGGATTAAAAACGCGCAAATTCGTGTAGGCAGCACCCAGCAAACCACCTCTGAAAATGCGTTTACCTACGTTAAATCCGGTGATTCGCTGATTCATACCCGCACCTTCTCAGGCCACGATGCCACAAAGCAAACCACCATCAGAGAGCATTCCCGCTTCACCAATAAATTGCGCTCATTTATCAATACGCAGGGAGTGAAAACAGCCCTGACCTACGATTCACTGGGGCGTCTTATTCGCCGTGTCATCAACCCGGATAACAGTTTCAGAAACGAACTGGCTATCGCTTATGCGATTAAAACCAGCGGCGGTATGGCAAGTGAAATCACGACCACCTACACCGACAGCGAAGGGAATGCGCACCGTAAAAACTTTGACCGCATGGGGCGTGTGCTCACGGAATGGATCAATGACAAAGAGAATAGCGCCAGCGCGTTCTATCAGATTAAAGAGCACCTTTATGATGCGGCAAGTCGTCTGATCAAAACGCAGGATATTGATTACAAAAAACCAGGCGACGTCAGTTCCAGAATGACGATGGCGCAGAATGCGCTATTTGACAGTTGGGGGCAGAACTACATGAACGTCCTGAGTTCCGGCCAGCAGCATCAGCAGCAATTCGATCCAATTACCCGTGAAAAAACGGAACAGTTGCAGGTGACCAGCGGCAATATGCTCAAGCTGGCTCGACAAAACACGCTTTATAACAAACTCAATCTGCCTGAAAAAATCACCAAAGCTACAGCCAGTGGCGTACAGGCTGCGATGCAGCAACTGCGTCACGATGGCCTTGGGCGTGTGCGTGAACATGTGGATACTAAAAATAATGTCACGCATTACACCTGGGACGCTTTTGGCCGCGTGCTCACCCAGACACTGCCTGACGGCACCGTGGTGACAAAAACCTACGACGCAAACTCAACCGATAAACTGATCACCTCTATTTCCGTCACCCCTAAGGGCGGGAAAGCCATTGTGATGGGAACCCAAACCTTCGATGGTCTGGGCCGCTTGACCTCCAGCACCAGCGGCGGGCGAACCCAAACTTATACCTACACCGGCTCATGCACTTCCCCTGCAACCGTCCGTGACAACATGAAAAATCAGCTCACTTATTCGTATATTGCCGAGCTTGATGATGCTGTTGCTTCGGTGAAAAGTAGCGGCGGTGATATCGATCAACGTTTTGTTTACGCCACGCAAACGGGAAAAATGCTTGAGGCGCATCAGGCAAAAGGCCAGAGCAAAACCATGAGCTGGTGGCCAACCGGAGAACTTGAGCAAGAAACGTTCATCATGCCAGGTAAAAAGACGCACACAGCAAGCTATGCATGGACGCTACAGGGCCAGCCGTTGAAATACATTGATGTGGCGGGCAACGTGCAAACCCTGGATTACGACGGCTTTGGGCGGGTTATCACCATCAGCGATCCGCAGGTGACGGTACATTTATCCTATGATGCAGCCGGGCGAGTGAGCTCGCAAAATGCCGTGGCGAAAGACGGGAGCAGCTTGCTGACCACGCTGACCTGGGATGATTTTAATCGGGAAATTAAACGGGTCATTTCCCCTTCCGGCGGTAAAGCGTTGACCATCGTTCAAACATTTACGGCCGACGATCTTGTGGCCACACGCCAGCTTTCTGATGGCAGCACTGTCATCCGATCGGAGACGTTTACCTATGATATTCGTAACCGACTGACAAAGTACGAATGCAGCGGCAGTGAGCCGACAGTAGACGGTTACGGCCAACCGGTGAAATCGCAGACCTTTATCCTTGATGCCTTGAGTAACATCACCCAGTGCGTCACCGTTATTGCTGGCGGAGGTACCGATACCGCAACGTATCTGTTTACCAATCCACAGGATCCGACCCAGCTCAGCGAAGTGAAACACACTCTCACCTCCTGCTATCCAGCCCATATTGTCCTCGAATATGACAGCAATGGCCGCATGACGCGCGACGAAGCAGGGCGAATGCTCAGCTATGACTCGCTTGGGCGACTGACCAGTGTCCGGGACACCAGCAACAAACCGCTCAGTACCTATCACTACGACGCACTCAACACATTGGTGATGCAATCGCTGGTCGATGATGACCGTCAACTGTTCTACACCGGCACACGGCTGGTGAATGAAGCGTGCAGTAAAACTCAGAAAATCACTCGATTTATTCCGGGAAATAGCGGTAGCGCAGCGGTCAGCGAAGACAGCTTCGTCACTCAGGGATAAAGGCCAGGTAAAGTCATTTATTTCATTAAGTTAATTACGCATTCGTTGTAAAGCGGATGCGTAACTTACAATTTTTAAGGAAGAAGATAATGTTGAAATTAACAGGCAATCTCCTCAGTGGTACCCCCCTGTGCGCCTTGCATGAGGGGAATACCACCCGTTTTAACTATTCACCGTGGGGTAGCACCGACCAGAAAAATAGCGGCCTGCTGGGGTTTAACGGCCAGCGCCATGATCCTTTAACTGGAGTGAATCATCTGGGTAATGGCTATCGTGCTTACAGCCGGTTCTGATGCGCTTCACCTGTCCCGACAGCTTTAGCCCCTTCGGTAAAGGGGGGATCAACCCTTACGTTTATTGTGAGTCAGACCCGATCAATCACACCGATCCGACAGGCCATTTTTTCCTGATTGCCTTTTTTGCCTCATTGTTTAGTTCACTGGCTACCGCCGCGATTGATGCAGTGGGGACGGCCGTGGCGGCTATCGGCGTGGAAACAGGCGTTGCGGCGGGTGTGGCGACCGGTGCGGAAGCCGGCGCAGCGGTCGCGGCGACAGAAGTTGCCGCTGCCTCTTCTGTCGCCAGCACATCGGCGGCCTTTGGCGGCGTGGGAACCGCCCTCAGCACCGGTGCCACTGCGGCGGCAGTTGTGGCAGGGACCGCTGCGGAAATGTCGGTCATCCCGGCTTCCGCTAGTGCTACGTTAGGCGTTGTTAACGCCGCCATCGGTACGGCTATTCAGGTCTCGAGTATGACCGTGGGGCAAATGGCCATTGGGCTTGGAGTGGAGTATGGCGGTCTGGCTGCCTCTTTCTACACCAAACTAGGCAGAAAAGTGGCGGAAAATAACGCCATTGCCGCAGCCGAAATGGCCGTCTCCGATAACTATTCCCTTGAGCAGCTTTTGTCCGCTCAGGCTGCCTATGGGCCGGTGGAAAGTACCACGCTTTATTCGACAGGCATTAACTACGCTAATTCAGGCAGCTTGCTAAACAGCAACCGGACGCTAACTTCCGTACAGAAGCCTGACACTGGAAATTCAGCAGGCGTGCAAGGCACACCTGCGCGACGAACCTTCCTTCAATCGATGGGGTACCACCCTTCCAGATTGCAGGCCAATACAGACGTGCAAGGGTTAAATCAGGCCGCGTCATCGGATAAGTCAGCTGAAAAAGAGAGTAATAACGGGATGATTATGGGAGCGAGCATTTTTGGCATGAATAATCGCACTCTGCATCAACAATCCTATAAATCGGCTTACTTTAAAAAGACCCCGCAGGCTGAACAATAACCTGTTTCCCAGAGAGGGCATTACGTCGGTTTAACCCGCGTAATATTTAATCGTTCATTTTTAAAGGAATATCAAAATGTCATTACAACTTATTGGCTCCGGCTCAACCGGTAGCACTCTGCTAAATTTAAATGGAAAAGTATCACAAACTTTCAGTTACGGTGCCTGTGGTGGGACCAATAATCTGCAAGCTAATCTGCTGGGTTTTAACGGCGAACGCCGCGATCCAACAACCGGAACGACGCATTTAGGTAATGGTTATCGTGCTTACAGTCCGGTATTAATGCGCTTTACCTGTCCCGATAGCTTTAGCCCTTTTGGAGAAGGGGGCATCAATGCTTATGTCTATTGTGAAGGCGACCCTGTAAATAATGTTGACCCGAGCGGCCACGCATTGTTTAAGAAAGTACTCACTGCGATTGATACGGTTTTTGATACCGTTCAGGAAATTGGCAGCACACCAAAAGTTACTCACGGTAAAGGACGAAATATCGGCGCAATGGAAGCGCAATCGGCTACCGCCGATGCAGTCCAGGCTCCAGAAGAAATGCTTAAAAGGAATAAAGTTTCTGCACTTCGTCATGTCGATGAGGTGGCATCGGAAACGAGTGCCGCAGATAACCTGGCGTTGCCTAAAATGGAAGCTGCGTCCACTTCTCAGGATATTGTGCCGAAACGCAGTATCGTGGCTGTAGATAATCCAGATCTTGCACGCAGAGATATTTTAGCCGCCTGTATACCGGATAATTACCATGGTGATTCAATTTATATTCAGGGCGTCAGCACCGTTAATCAGATATTGAAAAACGCTAAAATCGGATTGAGTGAATCTGCTTTTGAGAGCATTTCTGAAAATATCCGACTCGTTAATACCGGTGGACGAACGGAATCTGCTGCCTCACTTCGTGAATTTAGGGTATTTGCGCGGGATGCACTGACGTCGCTCAGGGCCGGTGAATACAAGAATGCTGGCGTGACCGCTGCCGGTTCTGCAATTAATCTGGCCGGGGGCACTCTGTTCTTACCTCTTTTTGACCGGGCAAAATTCCCAATTTGGCAACGCGCCCTTTATGATGCTATGGATTTCATTCAGTAATTTTCACATCGGCTTTCACTATTGAAAGCCGAACTCTCTTTCCCCGCACTTTAATCACTCATAAGGAAATACAGAATGAGCGTAACAGAAGGTGCCAATAATATATTGTTGATGAATCATGAAATAATATTTTCCATTTTACTGATGTCAGCCTGGGGGGGCATTGTTCGGTACATCATGCTGAGAGTAAACTACAGTTTCATGCAGGATATTATTAACTGTATTATGCAGATAATCGTTTCCTGCTTCTGCGGAGCGATGCTGAGTATTATTCTTATCAACAGAAGTATCAATGATAATAGAGTATTGATTCTTGCCGGGTTAGGAGGCGTTTTTTCTGGACCCATTCTGAATGTTTTAGGAAAGAAACTTGCTGACTGGGTTGAAAACACTCCGCCAAGAAATAGATAGTTCCCCTACAATATTGACGATCCTGAAATATCATTATTTCTAAATAAGATATGACATACCTGAAGCGTGAAATACGCTGCTGGTATGTCATATTAAAATGGCGAGTTTAAATGTTAGTCAGTTTTCTTGATTAACATGAATGAAGAGATTAATTATTAAATATAGGTTTATGAGGCTAGATATTCCACTTGATGATTTCGCTAATCGGTTTATCTCTCGTCTCGTCGAGTAGATAGTTAACATATAGCGGAGGACAAATAATCTTTATTTCGGCAGGTAACTCAAATTCAGCAAGATGATACTGGCGATGATGAATAAAATAATGTGCGATTTTCCGCGGTAAGATCGCCAGCATATCACTGTGCTCCAGTGCATTAATCAGCCCGTTAATGGTTGATGAAATATAGGCCGTTCTGATTTTGCCAGGGAAAGGAGTGTCGATATAAATCTGGCCGCCGAAAGGCGTTTTCGCAGGCCCTAGAAGCGGATGGCAATAGCAGGCGTGAGGATAGGTGAAATAGTGCGTTAACGTAAATGCCTGTTGAGTGGTCAGCATACTGTGTGCGCTACAAACCACCACAAAATCATCCAGCACGGTCAATTTTTTAGTCACCACCTTTTCATGATGCAAAAACGTATTACTGACGAGGATATCAATATTCTTATGCAAAAAACGTTGAATCACGTCATCATGGTCGCTGTTACCATAACTTGAGAATTCAATATTTTCATTTTTTTCAATAATAAAGTAAGGTTCCAGAATATCCGGACATATTACCTTCAGCGTTGAATTTCCCGGGTGCATCACTTCTTTATTTCTGACCACATTCTCAATAATGAAAATTGCCTTTGAAAAGGAATGATGGATCTCAAGTGCTGCACTGGTGGGTTTAAGGCCATTTACCGTGCGGTAGAACAGATCGCCACCAAAATGTTGCCTTAATTTTTTAAGCGATGAGCTCACGGCAGAAACGGAAATATTGAGATTAGTCGCGGCCCTGGACAAGTTTCCTGAGACGATGACTTCGTTCATTGTTTTGATCAAATTATAATCAAACTCTTTTGTTTTGCTGCCAGTCATTTCTTACCTCATTATACAAAATAATAGCAGTATAATTAGAAAAAATGGGTTATGAAAACCAATAAGACATTCAACTTCTGTTATAACTCCCAATGGGAATCGGTAATGCTAATGAGTTTGATATATTGGCATGTATATTTAATCAGCCATAAACAAAAGCTTCGCTTTTGCTAATTCTTAATGACGATTACCCCGTGTGCTATTGAGCATCACAAAAAACATTTTTTCCAATTCGTTGCCTGAAATGCTATCAATATGAGGCGGTATCTAAGTAAACACAGCAAGTCCTGCGGTCATCAGCATAAAAACAGCAATAAAAATAATATAAGATAGGGTTTTTTTGAACCGGGTTTTACCTGGCTTGTCGCAGAGAACTTCAATTAAGGACTCTTTATTGACTGCAACCCCCAACTTTGGAACGGTCAGAAATAAGTCATCGATGCCAATTGTTTTAAGATCCCGCCTGATTAAATATAAGGCCTGTGTCAGGCTGGCATCACTGGTGAAAGGGCTTTTTTCACCCCAAAGCACCTGCGATACACTATGCTTAGAAATGATTTCATCTTCCGCATGCGAAAGTATATAAGACAGGCATTGCGCGCGCATAAAGGTGAGCTTTAACTTTTTATTGCTATACAGTTTCTTTATTTCTTTGGTCGAATCATTAAACACGTATTTATTATCAATGCGAAAAATAGCCATAGTATTTATATCCAGATCCATTAATAGGGGTTGTCTGAATATCAAGATTATATTAAGTGGTTTTTTTTACTATAAAAATATGGCGCATTGACTTTCTAATTATAGACTCTGTGACTCAGTCATAAAAATTACATGTCATTTTTGTCTGGCAGGAAGTCATTTTTACTTTCAGCTAAATGAGGAAAACCCATGTTTGTATGGAATCATACAAATAATAATATCGAGAGAGTTTATATATTAGCGTCATAAATATAAATGATTTTTGCGGAAAAATTATTCCTGAGGGTATGTGTCGGGTGGTGCTGTGGTAAGAAATTGACCCCACTCCAGCCCTCCCCTGACAAGGGGAGGGAGCTTGGTTCTACTCCTCCCCCTGGAAAGGGGGAGGCTGGGAGGGGGTCATTTCAGTTGAATCAAAACTTCTCACATCAAAACGGCGCAGGTTCACCCAACAACTGACCCATCGCCCCATAAATTCCCACTTCCTGCAGAACGCGCAATTCACCTTCGGTTTCAACGCGTTCGGCGATCAACGGCAAATCAATGTTGTTGGTGGCGTTATGCAGCACATCGATAAATAGACGCTTATCATTTTCGACATCAATATGGCGGATATAGCTGGAGTCGATTTTCAGGTAAGCCAGACCCCACTGCGAGAAGTGGCCGATCATATCGAAGCGGCTACCGAAGTGTTGCAGACCCAGGCGACAGCCATACTGATTGAGCGATTTAACAAACACTTCCATCTGTTCTGGCTCTGGCAGTTGATTCTCATCCAGCTCCAGAATTAACCGGCTGGCGAGCTGCGGGTGCATTTTCAATGGAGTAAGCAACTGCTTAATGGTCACTTCATTGGCAAGCGAATGACCAGACAAACTGAGCGCCAACGAACCTGAATAGGTTTTCAACTGTTTCAGCGTCAGGCTCAACATCACCTGATCGAGGCGATGGCTCCAGCCAAATCGGTGAATCCACGGCAAGAAACGGCCCGCCGTAATGCTGTTCCCGTCTTCATCAACGATGCGCGACAGTACTTTGTAATGAATGATTTTTTGCGGATTTTTACAGTCCACGACCGGCTGGAAGAATAGCTGGAACAGCTCTTTATTCAGCGCGTTCTCAAGACGGTTAAACCACAGATGCTGGTCTTCTGCCGCAGCGCTGTCAGGCACGGGCACATCGTTAGTTTGGTGTGTGGTACGCGTTTCTGCTTCCATCAAGGCGCGGTCCGCCTGAACGATAAGCGCGTGCGGAGCATCGCCGGAGCTAAACGGAACCATGCCGGTGTGTGCGACAGGGTTAATGTCGGACATGCCGGTGGCGTAAAACGCGGAAAGCTGCTGGGTCAGGGAGTGTTGCAGATTCAACATTTCGTTGTGCGTCACACCCGGGCAGAGCAGGGCGAACTCGCCCCCGCGAATACGGGCCACGATGCTGTCGGCGCTGGCATACTGATTTTTCGCCACGGTCATCATGTCGGCGACGTGTTTTAACAGGTTATCGGTATGCGGGCCGCCAAAGCGTTGGTTCAAACCACCCAAATCCTGAATACGTAGCAACAGCAAATAGCCCGGCGCGGTTTCTTCATCGCTCAGGCGAGTCTGCATCTGCAAATCGAAGGCGCGGCGGTTAGCAATCCCGGTCTGGCTGTCGAGATAAGCTTCGTTGTGGAGGCGTTCACTGTGCTCGGCCTGGTCTTCAAACAGCGATTTCAGCTTGGTGACCATCAGGTTCATGGCTTCAACCACGCGGCGCAGCTCAGGGGTTTTCGGCAAGTCCATTTGGGTCAGATATTCACGGCGCGTAATGGCCTGGGACTGCTTCACCATATAATTGAGCGGACGAAGCTGACGGCGTAACAGTAAGGCACCTGCCAGAATACAGATTACCCCACAGGCCATCATCCATAGCAGATTTGCCAGGGTGCTTTCCCATAAGCGCTTAATCGCAAAGACCGGATTACTGACGACTTCAACCCGCGCCGCCTGCTGCCAGCCACGCATAATCGTCGCTTCACCGGCCTGCGGGGAGACATTCACCAGTTTTACAAACCAGTGAGGCACTTCAGGAATAGCGGAGGCGGCGGTGCGCTCAAGAATCGTTTTGCCGTTGGACTGATCGATCACGCGAATCGCGTCGTAATAACCGCTATCAAAAATAGAGCTGACCATCAGCTCAATCATCGCCGGATCGTCAACATGCGGCGTTAACGACAAGCCCAATGCGGTTGCCGCATCCTGCGCATGAGAAAGAAGCTGGTTATTGTATTGCTCGCGAGAACTTTCGAGATTAACAATAAAACTACCGCTGAAAATGATCAGCATAAAAAGAAAGATAGCTATAAGAAGCTGTTTGAAAAGAGACACAGGCTTATCCTATTCATCAATCGGGAAACCTTCTTCCCGCATTTTTTTCAATACATCCTGCCAGCGAGAAAGGCGCTTACTATCCCCGACACGTTTATTATTCTGACTTCCTGGCAACCACAGACCGCTATCGTTAAAGGAGTAAACAGGCATTAAGTCAGAGCGCTGCGTTGCAGGCGAGAGACTGTCTGTCAAACTGTCCAGTACAATAGGAATGGCGTCGGGTGTTGCATACCAGGTTAATACCATATGCGCCCGGTTAAGGCGTAAGGCTTTAACGTAGGTAATACGCAGCTTTTCTCCTGAAACACCTAATTGACGTAGTGTGAAATATTTGGCGATTGCGTAATCTTCACAATCTGCCTCCCCTTTTCGCAGCGACTCTATCGGTGTTGCCCAGTAATCAACCGCATTCCAGATATCAATATCTTCGCGATAGTGCAGCTTTTGGTTAAAAAAGCGGTTTACCGCGTTTAATTGTGCGTTTTCACTTTGATTGCGCTGTTGGAGTAACAGTTGCTGCCAGTCATTGATCCGGTTTTCGCCGTCGCGACTTGCAGGGCCATAAAGCGCATCGGCCCGTTGTTGAATGGTGGTGAAGTCCCAGGCCGCACGTAATGAACTCCCCGCCAGGAGTAATATCAGCACGCCAGAAACAATGAGGCACCGGGATAATCGGGTTTGCAAAAATTTGCTTACAGGGTTCAATGACACGTCCGATTGATAAGAAGCGTTATTTAGTTGTTATGCATCTTTTTTACCGCGATCTTCTGTCCCAACCACTTGTTTGTCATTTGAGTATTTACTGGCGACTCAAAGATATTCTCAAGCGTTTTGTTGATAAAAGCGACAAATAGCGGGTCCTGTTTTCTCATCATAATCGCATATTTCATTTTCTCACCCACCACTTCTTTGGAAACGGTGAAACCTTCAGGATGAGGACTGCGGTTTATCATGGGGTAAGCCAGAATATCATCTAACAAAATGGCGGCGGTACGGTGCTGAACCATCATATCAAAGGCATCCTGCACTGTATCTGAAGTCACAATCGAAAGGTTGAGATGTTTCTCACGATTAACTTTATTCACCTCTAACAAATCTTTAGAACCGCGCGGCACGCTCACGGCATGGCCCTTTAAATCATTAAGCGTTTGAATATTATTTTTACGCAGAGAAATGACGCGCATATTGGCGACATAATAGTCGATTGAGAAAGAGACGCTGTTTTTTCTTTCGGGCGCATCGGTATTAACGCTACAGTCCATATCGATTTTATTGCTGTTTAGCGCATTGATCCGCTGGGAAAAAATAACCGGAATATAATGAATCGCCAGTTTTTTTAAGCCGAGCGTCAGGCGTAGCTCTTCAGCAATCATGTTACACACGGTGATGGTGTAACCGGTGATTTTGCCATCCTGATCTTTATAGGAAAAGGGATCGAGCTGGCGATAACCAATGTTTAAGGTACCGCTTGATTTAATGTGTTCAAACGTCGGCGAAACCGGCGTGGCGCGCAGCGAGTACGACATCATAATCAGGGATAACAGCGCCAACGACCTGAATAAAAGCATGATTTTGCAGTTAAATGACTTTTTCATCTTAGTACGCATAATTCGATGTAGATGTAATCAGTGCTTTGAGACTCGCCGACATAGGAAGATTAAGATTAACGGCTTTCGGCGGGATCGGAGACTGGAACCACCGCTGGTAAAGCGCCACGAAATCTTTGCTGGTGAGAATCGCCTGCATCGTCACATCAAGGAAACTTTTAAATTCGCTGTCTTCAAGCGGGAGTAAAAAACCTGCCGGAATCGGCGGGCTTAACGCATCTTTAGAAATTTCCAGTTCATCGGGCTTGGGTGAAAGTACCGCCATGCCTCGCAGAATAGCTGCGCTGGAAATCAACGCGGGTAATTCACCGGCCTGGACTTCTTCGAATGCCGATTTGTTATTGTTATCGAGCTCGATATTTAAATTGAGATCGTCCTTTTTATTAATGTTATGGACTTGCTCAACATAAAGCGTACCGCTTTTGACTAATACACTGTGCCCGGCCAAATCTTCGATGGTGTCGATATTGTTATTTTTGCGCGTGATAAAACGTGTACTGGAGAAGAAGTAGGGCAGGGAGAACTCGGCTTTTTGATGGCGCAGGTCTGAATAAAATGCAGGAATGCACATCATATCGGCGACATGATTTTTGATTAAAACAAACTGAGAGGCAGTGCTGCTTTTGATCCAGCGAACTTTAAGGTCTTTGACCTTCAGTTTAGTTTTAATCGCATCCACGACTTTCTTGCAAATATCGATGGAATAACCGGCCGGTTGTTGGGCTTCTACATAGGAAAACGGGAAAGCATCATCCTGGTAGCCGAGGGTAATGGTCTTGGTTTCGGCTATTTTCTCAAGGGTTTTTTTGCTGTGTGTACCGTGCGCCAGGCACGGCGTACTTGCCAAAAACATCAGCAGAAAAGCCACGCATGAGATTTTGCTAACCAAAGCGTTACGTAACATCACAGACTTCCCCGTCTTTGACTTTATTGCCAAATGTTGGCTCCAGATCTTTTTCTGGCAACGGTCGGCTGTAGTAGTAGCCCTGTACATTTTGACAAGAGATACGACGCAAAATCGTGCGCTGTTGATCGGTTTCAACCCCTTCGGCGGTAACGCTCATGCCATATTTTTGCGCAAACTGAATAAGCATCACCACCAGATATTGGCTGGCACTTTCTTGCTCCAGTTTCATAATCAGCGTGCGCGCGATTTTAATTCGCGTGAACGGGTAAATCAGCAGGTAATCCAGCGCGGCGTAACCGGTGCCCAGGTCATCCATTGCAATAGAGATGCCCATTTCACGAATTTTATTAAAGACCGGCAGCGCTATCGACTGATCCAGTTTTTCCGATTCAGTCACTTCAATTTCCAGACGATTTGCCGCAAGCCCGCTCTGTTTTAGGGCATCAACAATAATATCAATCAGGCCTGGGCCATGTAATTGATAAGCCGAAACGTTAACCGCGACTTTGATTGATTCCGGCCATTTGGCGGCAGCCATACAAGACTCACGAATAATCCACTCACCCAAACGAATAATCAGCCCGGACTCTTCGGCAATATTAATAAAGTAGTCAGGGTAGATCAGACCCTTGCTCGGATGATTCCAGCGAATAAGGGATTCGTAGCCGCAAACCGTTTCATTTTCCAGGTCGATAATTGGCTGGTAGTGCAGCACAAACTCGTTGTTATCAATGCCGTTGATGATTTCCTGGTTAACGAACACGCTGTTGGTGTGCTTCATCATCATGCCATCTTCAAAGAAGTGGTAGCAGCCGCGTCCGCTGTGTTTTGAAGCATACAGTGCCAGGTCGGCATTAATCATCAGCGTGGTGGCGCTATTGCCCTGTGAAGGGGCGGTAACAATCCCCACGCTACAGCTGATGGCGAATGAATGTGTGCCGTAGGTGAAGGGAATACTTAACGCCCGCACAATTTTCTGCGACAGCGCAGCCGCTTCCTGGCAGTTGTCAGACTTCACGCTTTGCAAAATCGCAAATTCGTCCCCGCCTAAACGTGCTGCAAAATCCATCGGGCCTAACAGGAGTGAAAGACGCTGGGCGACGCCGATCAGCACCTCATCCCCCGCCGTGTGGCCGAAGGTATCATTCACCGGCTTAAAGTTATCGAGATCGATAAGCAGCAGGTTGAATAGCTGCCCGTTCTGATTCACTTCGCGGATGCACTTATCCAGCGCCTGGCTAAACGAGGCGCGGTTCGGGAAACCGGTGAGGGAGTCATGGTGCGCCATGTATTCCATTTTTTGCGACATATCCTGCATACGTTGCAGGTAATCACGCTCCACCATCGCGACACGGAGTTTTTCAATGGCGGCGGCAAGCTTGCCGATTTCATCATCCTGATCTAAATACGGGGTAATCAAGTCAGTTTGTTCATGCGCAATGCGCGTCAAAGAGTTAATCAGCAGCGGAACCGGGCGGAACAGGCGGCGCATAAACAGCGTCACCAGCGCGAGTGTGCCGAGCAAAATCAACGTCAGAATCACCAGGGTTTTCTTGAGCATCGCGTCATACGCGGCGTAGAGCTGGCTCTTGTCACCGATACTGCTGATTAAACTTCCTAAGATTTCACCTGATGGAGAAAGGATAGGAACGGCGCTAATGAAACACTCTTTGCCGTTTATCGCTGCGAAGCCAATGTAATAATTCACCAGGACATCGGTCGCTTTTTCACCTTTGAAGTGAATTTTGGCTTCGGGCGCTTCGGAATTATTGCTGATGCCCTGGAAACCTTTTTCCGGGGTATAGAGGAAAAGCCACGTTGGGTTACGGGTTTGAACCGAGGTCAGAGCCAAAACGTCGACGGGGTTATAGCCCGTTTGAATAACGGAATCCGGATCGCCCAATTTATGTTCTGAGACGATACGGGTGATCTGCCCGGTTGGGCTGGTTCCTACGGCAACGTTGGTGTAAACGTTACGGACGATATACGTCATGATCTGAGCATTCGCTTCAGCCTGGTGCACCCATTGTTGATACGAGAAGCTGTCTATTAGGCCCCAACCGGCACACGCACCTGCACCAAATGCAACAAGAATACCCGCCAGTAAAAACTGGGTGATTTTCCCTGCAATAGAATGGTGCCAACCTTTTACGCTTTTAAGCGAGAAAAAACTTTTAGCCACAGATTGTTGGTTTCCTGAAGAATACGAATGATTCATGAATTAAAAAAATTAACTCAATGCGATATATTGTCTGGCTGTTGCGTTTATGTGAGTTTTTTTATGAAGAGTGTCAGACGTTGTGTCAACAATGATAAACGATTGTGTAACATTGTTGATGCTAAAATAAATAAAGGCGAAAATACGCGGCGGGACTATAGATAACCCTGGGGGGCAAGTCAACGATAAAAAATGCACACTAAACGCTAATTAATTGAATGATTGATTCTCTTTAACGTTCCAGTTAAATAAAGACGTTTAATGCTGATGAATATTGTCCTTCAATCTACAGTGTGGAATTTGTTAGAGTCACTGTTTGTTTTGGTTATTTCCATCAAAAACATGTGGTTGTGATTTTATTTTGATTCATTAAAAGCTATTTCATAGGTCATTAAACTGTCCATTTTTACCTATAAATGGCAGTTCTTTTTTGCTCGAAAAATGAATACAATTAAAAATGATTTGAGAATGCTTATGAATTTGTCGTTTATTTGTCATTAAATTTATTAAAAACAATCAATGGTATTTGTTAATTAATTGTTTGTGTTTATACCCCTACAAAAAAAAGGTGCGTTATTTTTTACGGTAGGTATAAATGTTAATTAATTACGCTATTTGTTTTATTTATTAATCTCTGCGGCATGATGCTGCCCCTTTACTCAGACACTCACCCAGCCACTTAAATAGCACACAGCATACTTAACAGGTTAAATACTTGAACTCTTCAGCGAGCACCAGCGCAGCGTATACCAATAAAAAGTGGGGTTTACCGCTGATTCTCCCGTGCCTGCTGTACATGCTGGCGCAGTTGCTCAGCAGTCATCGCGTTTTCGATGACCAAATCCTTGTGGTTTATGACCTGCGATTAGCGGCGCTCTCTGCATTGCTGGTGTTGTTTGGCTACAGAGCGGTTTCCGGCTTTTTTCTTCTCGCCATCTTCACGCTGTTATTGCGCCCGGAAGCCGAAGCGTATGAGCTGTTTTGCTACCTGACTGCGGCGCTAATCAGCCACTCTCTTTATTTCCGTTACACCGGATGGCGCAGTGCCGCAAGTTTTGGGCGCATCCAGCTCACCACCAAAAGAATCCTTTGGCTGTGCGTCTGTAATACGCTGTTAAGCATCGCTTTTAAGGAAATGGTTTACTGGTTTACTGAAATTAATTTCCAGCCGGGCAAGATTTTACCGGACATTTTCTGCGCCGATACTTTGTTGAGAATTCAAGGGGTAATGAACGGCTGCGTCACCGGTATTCCTCTCTTTTATACCGTGTTGCGCATCATCTCCCGCCCTAAATATGCTTTAACCTGTTTCAGGACGATGAGATCCCAGTTTTCAGGAAACGTGGGCTTACTCGGCTTTATCGTCTGGTCACTGCTGCTGCTGACGCTGATGGTGTGCCTGAACATTCCTGACCAGAGCAATATCTTCTTCACCTTCTATAGCCTGATGCTGATTTTCCCGCTCATGCTGTGGAGTGCGGTGCGCATTGGCTATGTGTTTACCTGCCCGGTCTGGACGATAATGATGATCGTGCTGGCGAAGAACAACGCCAATTACATCGCATTAACCGATGATTTTCTGCTCCACCAGATGCTGGTATCCACGGCCATATTTATCTTCACGCTGACCATTGTCATCATGGGCGTGCTCGCCAGGTTCAACACCCTGCGTTTTGAACAGCTTCTGAATATGGGCCTGACCGACCCGATGACCAATATGCCCAATCTGCGGGCGCTGAAGGCGGATATTAAAGCCTCCCCTGACTCCACGGTGTGCCTGATTCAGGTGCCTGAGATGGAACTGTTTTCCCGCCGTTACGGCCTGCATTTTCGCGCCAGATACCAGAAGAAGCTGGCCGAAAACCTGCGCGAAAAACTCAATAGCGACGAGAAGGTTTACTACCATGCGGGCTTCGGGCTGTTGTTAAAACTTGAACAGCCGACGTGGGGGCGACTGAGCATTCTCTATAAAGCGGCCAATACGTTTCGCTATACCCATAACAATCAGCAGCTCGGGTTTCGCAGCGGCCTCGGATACTGCCGCGCCACTCAATTTTGCAATGACGTTTATAGCCTGACCGGCAAACTGGGGATCGTTTCCGGGCTTTCGCTGGTGAACGGCAAGCCTGAAAACCTCGAAGCACAGTCCAGCCGCATGCTCGAGAGCCATATCGTTGGCCGGACAGACATTCGTACGGTATTGCAAAAAACGCTTGATAACGACGCCTTTGTCTTAATGGCGCAGCCCATCGTCAGCACCCGTGGCGAAGAGCGTTATCACGAAATACTGCTCCGTATGCTCGATGAAGAGGGGCGCTTTATTCCCCCTGACCGCTTCCTGCCGGTGGCAACCGATGCGGGGCTTGCACCTGATATCGATCTTTGGGTGATTAAAAACACCTTAAAAAATATGCAGGAATATCCGGAGCGCAGTTTCTCTATCAACCTGGCGCCGGTTACGGTTTGCCGTGCCAGTTTTGTTCACAACGTTCAGTTACTGCTTACCCAGTTTGGCGTCGATCCGCATCGCATCATCTTTGAAATTACCGAAGCGGATGCGCTGTCAGATACCGAACAATCTCAGAATACGGTGCGCGCCCTGAAAAGCCTGGGATGCCGTGTGGCGATCGATGACTTTGGCACCGGCTTTTCAAGCCATGCCCGGTTAAGAGACGTGAGCGCGGATATTCTCAAAATAGACGGCTCGTTTATTCGGGAAATTACCGAGAACGAAGTCAGTCATTACATCGTTGAATCGTTCTGCCATGTTGCAAAAATGAAAAATATGCAGGTGGTCGCCGAGTATGTTGAAAACGAAAAAATTCAACGCTGTCTGGAAAGAATGAACGTGGACTGGCTTCAGGGTTATCACACCGGGAAGCCGGTGCCATTACTGACGTTGGTATGACATCGCTGAGAAAAATACCCGTCATCCAATGACTTAGGGTATACAAAGTAATCAATCAGCCCTTATTTTACTTCATTATAAAATTGGATACCCATGAGTAACTTTTTTAAATTCCAGCGTCATGGAGAAGCTGAAAATTCAAAAGGCACGGATACTTTTCTGACATCATGGCTGCATAAGTTGCGCGTGGGTGTCGCCATAAAACTGGGGATCATGCTGGTATTGTTTATCGCGATACTGCTGATCGGCGCCTCTTTCCTGCTCTCGTCCTATCTGTCTAAACAGCTAGAAAGCACCTCGCTGGAAGTGCTTAGCTCGAATACTCGCATCTTCCATAACAATATCAGCACCGAATTTAAGCGCGTGATGAGAGATGCCGAGCGCTACAGCAATGTGTATATCAACAACTATCAGAATGTGGCTTCTAAGCCTCTGCGTACCATGGACGCAGAAGAGTTAAAAGCGCTGTTAAGCGATACCCATATCAATTCACACTTTACCGAGCTAACCAGCGTTTTTGCCTCCACGTTCGTGCGTGAAGGCGACCAGTTTGTTCGCGTTTCCACCTCATTGCAGGGGAAAGAGGGCAAAATCGCTACGGCGACGGTATTAAGCCACGACAACCCGGCGCTTGCGTCATTGTTAAAAGATAAGTCCTATTCCGGCGTCGTTGTGCTGTACGGCAAGCAGTTCATTAGCCATTACGAGCCTATTGCGGATAAATACGGCCAGGTTGTTGGCGCCGTGGCTGTCGGTTTTGACGTGAAACTTGCCCTGCAACCGGTGATTAAAGAGCTACTGGGCGTGCATATTGGCGATGGCGGCTACGCCTATGTGCTGGATGCCGGGTTTGCGCCAGGCACGATGGTGGCTCACCCAACATTAGTTAATCAGCAAGTTGAAAATATTACCGATGCCAATGGCTATAAGCGCTTTGCGGATATGCTGGCCCGCAAAAACGGAACGATTTATTACGATACCGTCAGCGGATACGGTGCGGCACCGCGCAAAAAGGTCTCCGTATTTGAATATATCGACGGCATTAACTGGATAGTCGCGACCACCAGCTATGTTGATGATGTCGCCCGCAGCAGCAATCTGGTGCGTAACAGCCTGCTGACCTTCAGCCTGCTGCTGATGCCGATTATTTTGCTGGTGATTGCGGTGACCAGCCGCTTCCTGATTTCAAGACGCCTGAATAACGTGCTGGCTATTTCACGCTCGATTGCCAAGGGCGATCTCACGGTAGATATTCACGTCGATCACAACGATGAAATCGGCGAGCTGCTTACCGCCAATGAAATGATGCGTGCCTCGCTGCATTCGCTGGTGGGAGATATGGTTTCTCACGCTCAGCATGTGCATGAAGCGGCGTTAAACATTACCGAAGCGGTGGACGGCCAGGCATCGACCAGCGTCGAAACCTCTTCTTCAGTGGCGGAAATCACCTCCACGATGGAAGAGCTGTCCGCCTCTTCTACGCAGATTGCCGAGCACTCGCGTGCGGTAGTCGATATTGCGAACGTCACGCTGCAAGACTGCAACAAAGGCTCTGACTCAATGGGCGAGTTGCTTAACCGCATGTCTGATATCGACAGTGACAACCAGCAAAGCATGCGTGAAATCATGATGTTGGGAAACAAGTCTAAAGAGATCAGCCGCGTGATGGTGATCATCAATAACGTTGCGGATCAAACCAAGCTGATCGCGTTTAACGCCGCGTTAGAAGCCTCAAGTGCGGGCGAGTCCGGCAAGCGTTTCTCGGTGGTTGCCGCAGAAATTCGCCGCCTGGCCGACTCAGTGACTGAGTCCACGTTTGAAATTGAGAACAAGATTAGCGAAATCCAAAACTCGATTAACCGACTGGTGCTCAACGCAGAGAAAGGCAGCAACAGCATTAAAGCGGGCACCAAAGCCTGTAAAGTCAGCGCCGAACGCCTGCACGATATTGTGGCGACTGCCGAGCAAACGTCTACGGCGGCAATGCAGATTTCACTCTCCACCCAGCAGCAGAAAACCGCAAGTAATCAGGTGGTTATGGCGCTTCGTGAAATTGTCGTTGCCAGTAACTACACCTCGCAGTCGATCAAAGATATTTTGGCTATCAGCCAGGATATGACTGAGCTTTCCAATGATTTAAACAAGGCGTCAAGGTCTTTCAAATTAACGGATAACCTTGATGAGCGCGCCTAATATCCGCGTGCTGATCGTCGATCATGGCGGAGAGTTACGCAATGATCTGATCCGACAGCTCGAGATAAATAAGAACATTTTGGTGGTGGGCCAGGCGGTACACCGCGAGCAAGCGGCGAGCCTGGTGAAAAAAATGGCGCCGCAACTGCTGGTGCTGACGTTAGGCGCGCCCGACCGCGAAAACGTCGAAACCATCGAAACGATTATGGCGACCTGCGCTATTCCGATCATGGTGATGCGCTACTACGCAGATGCGCAGTGGGATGCGGAATACATTACCCGTGGCGCATTGGCGGTCGTCAGCAACCCTGGGGAGTCGGCGCAGGCAACCAAAGCGTTGCATCGCCAGGTCGAAATGCTGGTGGGCGTGAAGGTGATTCGCCATATCCAGGGCTTGCGTAACCATGCGGATGCCCCGGTGAAGAGCGCTCCGGTAGACATCGCCGCCAACGATCTGCATCAACCGTGGCCGTACGTGCTGGCGATTGCCTGCTCAACCGGTGGGCCGCAGGCTCTGAGCAAATTACTCCAGGCGCTGCCTGCGGCTTTTCCCTGCCCAATTATCATCGCGCAGCACATCGCCGATGGGTTTGCGAAAAGCATGGTGGAGTGGCTCGATAGCGTCACCGAACTTAACGTGCAGCTCGCCCTGGAGAACGATCTGCTGCGCGCGGGCAGCGTTTATATCCTGCCGCCGGAGCATCATCTGGTGGTCAAAAAACATCACCGCTTAGCCGCCATTGCGCGTAAGGCGAGCGATGTTTATCACCCGAGCTGTAATTTGCTGCTGGAGTCCGTGGCGGAAGTTTACCGTGACAAAGCGGTCGGGCTCATCATGACCGGCATGGGGAGCGATGGCTGCCGTGGCATAGAGGCTATTTATCAGCAAGGCGGTAAAACCCTGGCGCAGGATGAAGTCACTTCCGTGGTGTTTGGCATGAATAAATTTGCCATCGATAAAAACGTTATCCACAAAATTCTTCCGCTGGAAAAGCTCGCAGGGGCTTTAATAGCGATGGCGCGTCACGGGCAAGCTGAGGGCAAACTGCCATGATCCCAAATATTGCGGCCTTTAAAACACTGATTAAAGAAAGGGTGGGTCTGCATTTTTTTAACGGCATGGAAGGATTGTTAAATGCGGCACTGCACCAGCGGATGACCGAGCGGGGAAAGGAGAGCTGCGAGCAATATTACGAGGTGCTCTGCGTATCGACGATTGAGTTCGATAAGCTCCTGAGCCTGCTGACCATCAACGAAACCTATTTCTTCCGCGAACCGGAAGTGTTGGACATCGTCTGCGAAAAACTGGTGCCGCGTATTCTGAATCAGCGCGAAGGGCCGGTGCGTATTTTAAGCGCGGGCTGTTCATCCGGGGAAGAAGCCTACTCGCTGGCGATTAAACTTCACCAGAAATACCACGAGGCCTTTGCGGATCGGGTGGACATTCATGGCTGCGACATCGATACCAAAATTCTGGAAAAAGCCCGGGCGGCAAACTATTCCAGCTACTCGTTTCGCGGCGTCGATCCTTTATTGCAGCAAAACTATTTCACGCGCAACGGGAACCAGTTTCAGTTGCATGACCTGATTCGCAATAAGGTGAAATTCCACCGTTCAAATATCGTCAAAGAACAGCTCCAGCCTCAGTTCGATATTATTTTGCTGCGAAACGTCTCAATTTACTTTGATGTCGAAACGCGCCGCCTGCTGCATTTTAACTTGTTAAACATGCTGCAACCCGAAGGGGCGCTGTTCTTCGGCAATGCGGAAACGCTCGCCAATAACTTTGGCATTCTGAAGCTCAAGCAAGAGCACGGGCATTTTTATTTCTGCCAGCCGAAAACCGCACGTGCTCCGACGCCGACGGCCAGCGTACCGCCTCGAATCGTCACCCCGGTTGCGCCTGCGCAAGCGCCGTTTGTGGCAGCTCCGATGCCGACCTCGCAGCAGTGCGATATCTGGATCAAAAAAGCGCTCACCTGTGTGGCAGACAAGCGCTTTGCCGAAGCCGAAACGTTGATAAATCAGGTGTTAAATAGCGATGCGCAGCACCAGGAAGCGCTGGTGATTAAAGCGGCCATTGCGCTGGAAAAATGTGAATTTGAGCAAACGGCTCAGAGCGCACAGCAGGTTCTGGAGCTTGATGAGTGGTCGGCGGAAGCAAAAATGCTGCTCGGCCTTGCCATGATGTGGCAGCACCACACCCAGCAGGCCATTGCGTGGTTTAAACAGGTGGTTTATCAACAGCCTGGCTACTGGCCTGCGCACTATTATCTGGCAGAAATGTACCGCCAGAGCGAGCTCCCGCGCCCGGCTGCGCGAACCTATCGCATTACATTGCAATTACTCAATGCGGAAATGAACAACACGGCGAGCGCCTGCGCTCTGCGGCTGCCGCTCTCATTTCCGACTAATTCGTTTCGTTTTCTTTGTGAACATCAGTTGGCGCAGTTCACCAGTCAGGATGGGCAATAGAGAACCGTATGGCTATCGATCTTAAAAAATTTGTGCTGCGCTTTATTGATGAAGCAAATGGCCATCTGCATATCGTCAAGGAAGGGGCGTTTTTACTCTCATCAGGGGAAAATACCGACGCGCAAATCGGCGAGATGTTTCGTGCTGCCCACACCCTGAAAGGGGGCGCGCGCATGCTGAAATTGCAAAGCATTGCCGATGTCACCCATCAGCTTGAAGAGATACTGAGCGAGCTTCGCGACAAAAAGCTCGCCCCAGACCAGGCACTCGGCACGCTGATCCTGCAAGCCACGGATTATATTTCCGACCAACTGGCGCAGCTTTCGGCGAGCGAAGGGAACAACCAGTTGCCTCCAGCCGATGTCGCGTTATGCGAACGTCTGGCTCGCGCCAGCCGTGGCGAAATGGACGCACCTTCCACGGAACTTGCTCCGGCTCCGGTAGAAAACCCTGCGCTGACGATGAAGCTCGAAGCCGCAGACAGCGCGGTGAACCAGGCAAGCTCTGTGCGGGTAAAACTCGAAAAGCTCGATGACCTGATCAACATTCTCGGGGAAGTGGTCGCCAGCCACGATCGCCTTGAGCAGCAGGTACAAAACTTAGTGAACCTGGTGCCTCGCCTGGATCAGATGAATGCCGACCAGCTTCGCCAGCAAATCCAACAGTTTAGCCGCAAGCTAAAAGAGGATTTTCAGGCGCAGAATCTCCAGATGTATGAGCTGTATGACGTGGCTACCACGATTCGTATGCTGCCGGTTTCCATGCTGTTTGAACCCGTCTCCATGCAGGTGCGCGAGCTTGCCGCTTCCCTGAATAAACAGGTGGACTGCCGCATTCTGGGGGGCGAAGTAGAAATCGACCGCCAACTCATCGACCGTCTGTCTGAGCCGCTTACTCACCTGCTGCGCAATGCTATCGATCACGGTATCGGTACCGCTGCGGAACGTGCCGCCTGCGGGAAATCTGCCCGAGGGACGATCACGCTTACGACGCAACAGGACGGGCGCGGTATTTTGCTGCGCGTGGAAGATGACGGGCGTGGCCTGGATTACCCGGCGATTCGTGCCAAAGCGGTGGCGCGTGGCCTGGTTGACGCCGACGTGGTGGATCAGCTTTCGGAGCTGGAATGTAACGAGCTGATTTTCCACCCGGGCTTTTCAACCAGCAAAATTGTGACGGAGTTATCGGGCCGTGGCGTAGGGTTAGACATTGTTCGCAAAACGATTGTCACCGATCTCCAGGGCACGTTGCAGGTACACAGTCGCCCAACTCAGGGCACGACCTTTATTATCCGCCTGCCGATTTCGCTGGCGATGATGCGTATTTTGCAGTTTGAACAGCAAAACCATCTTTTCGGCCTGGCGGCGCAGTATGTGGTTGAAGTGCTGAAATACTCGCGGGATGACATTCGTGATATTGCCGGTCGCCCGGCGATTATTCGCCACAACGAATTTATCCCGGTGATTTCAGCCGCAGAATTACTGCGTATTAATGAAAGGCCGGGGAGCCAAAATTCCCAGGCATCTGCCGCGAACAGCCTGCTGCTTATCGTGATTCAGAATCAGTTTGGCAAGATGGCGATGCTGGTGGATAACCTGCTTGATGAGCGCAACATGATGATTAAGCCGCTGCCGAAACATATGCAGCAGCAGGCGTTAGTCTCCGGCATGGTGCTGAGCCAGAATAATCAACTGGTGAGTATTTTGCAGGTTCCCGTCTTGATGGAGATGGCGCAAAAGCAGGGGCAGACGCGCACAAGCGTACCTAAGCCGGAAGTTCGCCAGAACACCTGGCATGTGCTGATCGTCGATGACTCCCTGAACACGCGTGAAATTGAGAAAAACGTGCTCGAAGCGCACGGCTACCAGGTGACGCTCGCCGAAGATGGCTTCTCAGGGCTACAAAAAGCGCGTCTGACGCAGTTTGACGCGGTATTAACGGACGTAGAAATGCCGGTGATGGATGGATTCTCTCTCACCAAAGCGCTACGTGCGGAAGAAAATTACCAACATATTCCGATCATTATCGTGACGTCACGGGCTAAAGAAGAAGATCGCCGCAGAGGGATTCAGGTGGGCGCGGATGCTTATATTGCCAAGGGTGATTTCGAACAGGATAGCCTCATAGAAACATTAAAAATGCTTTTATGCTAACGGCTTTATAGGTGAAAAAAGATGCGTTTATTATTAGTTGATGATGACCTGTTTGCGGCAGAGCTGGCTTCGGTCTTTCTGGAAATGAGTGGCTACGAAGTCGTTATTGCCGAAAGCGCAATGACCGCATTAGCCAACCTGGATTCGGATAGCGACATCGCACTGGTCATCAGTGATTTCCATATGCCGGAAATTACCGGCCTGGATCTGCTGGAAGTTTTACGCGCCAACGGCTGGAACAAACCGTTTATTTTACTCAGCGCAAGCGAGATGACGGATATCACCGTTATTCCTGATTGCTGGGTAAAGAAAGACGAAAATATGGCAGAAAGGCTGGTGGCTGTCGTGAACGAAATACTCAAGCCAGGCGATGCGGCTTAATCGCGGCTGAAGAAATGACAAAATCATGATGACACAAGAATTAACGCAAAAAACAATGACTACTGCTCAGGATAAAATCGCTCGTTTACGTGAGCGCTTTCTGCAACGCATACCCGATATGCTCAAACAGGCAGACGGTCTGCTCGCCCGATTAATCGCTGAAGAAAATGAAGCGGATAGCAAACAACTGCATCTTCTGTTGCACAGTATTCATGGCACCAGCGCCTCGTTTGGCTTTACAAAAATTGCCAGCCAGGCCGCTGAAGGTGAGCATCTGTTAGTGAGTAATTCTCGCCCGGAAACGCTTTACCAAAAGCTGAAGCTGGTCGTAAAACAGCTCTACTCCCTGACCGAAGAGCAGGCTGAAAGCGCGCGCCGTGGCGGGGATTCGTTAGTTAAATTCCCGATAACCGCCTCCACTCAGGAAGAGGTGGCGATTAACCGCACCATTAAGCCTGTCTATCTTTGTGACGATGAAAGCGATCAGGCTGAACTGCTGGCGACGCAACTGCGCTGCTTTGGCTTTATTTGTTATGTATTCACCAATACGGCTGATTTTACCAAGGCGGTGATTTCGCAGCCTCCGTCAGTGGTGATTATGGATGTCAGCTTCCCGGAGCACGCCTACGGCGGCCCGCTGGCGATGTCGGATCTGAAAAAGAAAGTCGGCACGCCGTTCCCGGTGCTTTATCTTTCCTGCCACAGCCATTTCCACGCCCGCATTAACGCGATTAAAGCTGGGTGCGACGGTTACTACGTGAAACCGGCGGCGACCACGGATTTAGTCCAGGAGCTGCATCGTTTAACGCAGCCTTCGCTGAAAAAGCCGTATCAGGTTTTGCTGATTGATGATGAGCCGGAAGTGGCGCAATACAATGCGGAAATGCTGCGCATGGCGGGAATGGAAGTGCATATTCTGACGCATATTCCTCACCTGCTGAACGTTCTGAATACGCATCCCATCGATATTGTGCTGATGGACTTCCACATGCCGGATTACAGCGGCGAAGAGCTGACCAAACTGATTCGCCAGATCCCGCAGCATATCGGTTTGCCTATTGCTTATCTGTCGAGCGAAACCAATAAAACCACGCAGTTTGGGGCGATGAGCACCGGCGCGGAAGATTTTATTATCAAGCAGGCTGACCCGCAGGAGCTGATTAACGCGGTTTCGATTCGCGCGGAAAGAATGCGTACCCTGCGTGCCCGCATGTCGCAGGACAGTCTGACCGGGCTTTACAACCACTCAACCACCACGCACTACCTGGAAAGCGCGATTACCGAATCCAATTACAGCGGTATTCCATTCAGCCTGGTGATGGTCGATTTGGATCACTTCAAAAGTATCAATGATACTTACGGCCACGTGGCGGGTGACCAGGTGATTCTGGGGATCTCTCAGCTCTTCTCGCACCGCCTGCGCAGTACCGATATTGTTGGCCGCTACGGTGGGGAAGAGTTCGCGATAATCATGCCGGGCACCACCAAAGAGCAGGCGGCGGCGGTGGTCGAAAGATTGCGTCAGGGATTCGAAAAGATCTATTTCTCGGTCAACCAGACGCAGTTCAGCAACACTTTCAGCGCCGGGATCGCGTCCTGGCAAGAAGGCGACAAAATCGAAACGATTCGCGAGCGTGCTGACCAGGCGTTGTACTCGGCAAAACAGCATGGCCGCAACCGCTATTGCCTCGCCAATGATAAGGACGTGGCATGAGCGAGCAATTAGAGCAAATTTTAAGTCACTATCACGACGAAAACCGCGAAATTGCCAACGTCGACGAGCCGCAGTGCAGCCTGGTGTTATTCAAGCTGGGCGACAAAAACTTTGCGTTTTACGGATCGGACATCAAAGAGATTCTGGCCGAGCGCCCAATTTCCTGGGTGCCGGGCTGCCCGCCGTCGCTGGTGGGGGTGATCAATCACCGTGGTCGCCTTGAATCGGTGATTAACATTAATCGGCTGATCGACGCACCTTTGCAGGAGATCCCCGGCAAACGGATGATCTTGATTGGACGCGGCAAGAAAATGCAAAGCGGGATTCAGATCGACAGGTTAATTGATGTACTGGATGTTGCGGAAAGCCAGATTCATCCCGCCGCTGAAAACCTCTCTGCCGCCATGCAGAAAGTGGTGGTGGGGATTGTTCCGGTCGGGCAGGAGTATTTTGCGCTGCTGGATTTGAATTTAGTCTTTGATTGCTACCTGGAAAGCAACGGCTATGACTCACGGGCTTAATCTTGCGGCGGTGCGTATCACGCTCGGGAACCAGCATTTTTATATTCCGGCGACCCAGGTGCAAAGCTGCGTGCTGGTGGATTACGAAGCCCCTGACATCCCGCGATTTAGCCAGTGGCTGGGTCTGCCCGATGAGCCGGAGTGCGGCATGCATTTGCATCTGTTCGTTCCGGCAAGCAATATCGCGCAGGGATGGTATTTATGGGGCGAGCTTGAGAATGTGGTGCTGCGCCAGCACGATATTTTCCCGCTGCCTGCGTTATTACAGCAATGCAATCAATTACCTGCCATACGAGCACTCGTGCAGGATGAAGGGATAAGCCCTTTATTAAGCTGGTAGCCCTCACTTTTTCTTCCCCACACTCCCTCAATCAGCCTCCCAATGGTTAAATTTGGGAGGGGAACTGACCTGCAAAATATGCTAAAACCGTGCGCAACTTGAGCATCCATTTTGCGTTTAATTAAAAGGTAGTAGCGATTTTATGTCTGACAATCTTATCGAGCGTATTTCCACCGCATTAGAATCTGAATACACACTTGAGGGACTTGTCCGACAACTGCTTGAAATGCTCGAACTGGTAACCAATATGGAGTCAACGTACCTGACTCGCATCGAACCTGACGGCAGTTTCCAGCATATTCTCTTTTCGCGTAATTCCCGCCAGATGCAGATCCCAGAAGGTCTTTCGGTGCCGTGGGGCGACACGCTTTGCAAACGTGCGCTGGATGAAGGCAAACGCTATACCAGCGATGTCGCCGGTGTGTGGGGGGATTCGCAGGCCGCGCGGGAACTGGGTGTCACCACATATGTGAGTACGCCTGTTACGCTTGCGGATGGGTCTTTATACGGCACGTTGTGCGCGGCAAGCTCTGAGCACCGCGTGTTGAGCGAACGCAGCGAGCAGGTGCTGCAACTTTTTGCCCAGTTGATTGCGCAGCAAATCCAGAATGAGCAGCTTTTACAGCAGTTACAGCAGGCAAATGCCGCGCTGACCACCGCCAGCTATACTGATGAGCTGACCGGCTTACCCAACCGCCGTGCGGTCTTCGAACAGTTGCCGAAACTCTTTTCTCAGGCGCGTGATGACGCGCGTTTTGTGCTGCTGGCCTTTGCCGATCTGGATGATTTTAAAGAGATTAATGATGTCTACGGCCATGAGGCAGGGGACGATTTCCTGTGTGCTGTCGGGCAGCGTTTACAAAATGGCGCACGTTCTGACGAGATTATCGGCCGGGTCGGCGGCGATGAGTTTGTGGTGGCGGGTGTCGGGCCTGAAGAGCATGACCTGGCGTTGCAAGCAGCGCAGGCGCTCAAAATCCGTCTGTCGAACTTGCTGACTGGCGAGTATCAACTACATTCCAGTGTGATTAATTATGCGGGCCCAAGTATTGGCGTGGTGGCGGTGAATCCGGCGCTGACCGACCATGATTTGGCCTTGCGCGAGGCCGATGCGGCGATGTATCTCGAAAAGGATCGCCGCCGAGCCCTGTAAACTTCCTGAAATGCGGTCAAAACGTTGCGGAGATAATAATGAAAGATGTCGTGATCGTAGGGGCTGCCCGAACACCTATTGGCTGCTTTCAGGGTGCGCTTTCCCCTCGCAGCGCCTCGGAGCTGGGAAGTGCGGTTGTGAAAGCCCTGCTTGAGCGCAGCGGCGTAAGCGAACAAGAAGTGGATGAAGTGATATTGGGCCAGGTGTTAACAGCGGGAGCGGGGCAAAACCCGGCGCGGCAAACGGCGCTTAACAGCGGTTTGCCCTGGTCTGTTTCGGCGATAACGATCAATGACGTTTGCGGCTCAGGTTTAAAAGCGCTGCATCTTGCGACCCAGGCCATTCAATGTGGCGAAGCCGATGTGGTGATTGCGGGAGGCCAGGAAAATATGAGCCGTGCGCCGCATATGTTGGCGGACAGCCGCAGCGGGGCGGGTCTGGGCAATAGTCAGCTTATTGACAGCCTGGTTCATGACGGGTTGTGGGATGCGTTTAATGATTACCATATGGGTGTTACTGCCGAGAACCTGGCGCGTGAATACGGTATTAGCCGTGAAAGCCAGGATGCCTATGCGTTGGCGTCTCAACATAAAGCGCGGGCGGCCATTGATGCCGGGCGCTTTAAAGATGAAATCGTCCCGGTAACCGTTGAGATTAATGCCGGTAAATCCGTGATTGTTGATACCGATGAACAGCCACGAACCGATGCGAGCGCGGAAGCTCTGGCGCAACTCCACCCAACGTTTGATAGCCAGGGCAGCGTAACCGCCGGTAACGCGTCGTCTATTAATGACGGCGCCGCCGCGGTGCTGATGATGAGCGCGAGTAAAGCGGAAGAGCTGAATTTGCCGGTTCTGGCGCGGATAAGAGCTTTTGCAAGCGTAGGCGTTGATCCCGCGTATATGGGGATTGCGCCCGTCACCGCCACGCAGCGTTGCCTGGAGCGTGCGGGCTGGTCGCTTGAAGAGCTGGATCTTATCGAAGCGAATGAGGCTTTTGCGGCCCAGGCGCTGTCGGTGGGTAAAATGCTTGAATGGGATGAACGCAAAGTGAATGTTAACGGTGGGGCGCTGGCGCTCGGGCATCCGATTGGCGCATCCGGCTGCCGAATCCTCGTTTCACTGGTGCATGAAATGATTAAGCGCGATGCCAAGAAAGGGCTGGCAACGTTATGTATTGGTGGTGGGCAGGGCGTGGCATTGGCCATTGAACGTGACTAGTTAGCGATGATGTCGGGTGGCGCTAGCGCTTACCCAACCAACAAAACCTCAAGGGCATCTTTATCATAAAGGTGCCTTTTTGTTTTTATACCGGCACATATTCAACTTCATTCATTAAATTATCCCATCTATTTCCCTCGAAAAACACCGCTGTTTTCAGCGAATGCACATAATACCGATCATGATTATTCGATACCTAATAAATTAAAATAGGTGGAGTAATTTAGCTTACGAGATAAATCGCAAGGTGTTTATTTAAATGGCTATTGAAATATTGTTTCATTTGTGAAATTGGTTGGTTTTATGTGATGGTAATCGCTAATTAATGAGACTTTGCTTCATTTTTTTTGATGCCTATCACGGCGGTGGTTTTGTGTTTTTTTTGACATAAATATTTACGATCTCGATCACTAAAATAACGTTCATTTAAAAATAAAATTCAGTTTCATAATAATGAAACGTCATTTCAATGAAGGGACTGAGATTATGTTTAAGAAGGCTCTGGGTGTAGTTGTTCTCTGCGGTGTGAGTGTCGCGGCGCAAGCGGTAACTGTAGATTTACGTCACGAATATGTTGACTCTGGTTCCAACGGCGACCGTGTTGCGGTATCTCACCGTTTCGCGAATGGCCTGGGATTCGGGGTTGAAGCGAAATGGAAATCAGGCGGTACTGATAAAGATCAGCCATTTAGCGACCTCGTCGGTAGCGGTCATGAAGAATCTATTAACTGGCGTTGGAAGGCGACAGATAATATTTCTCTTACGCCTGGTTTAAATATTGACAGTAACGACAGCAAAACAACCTGGAAGCCTTACTTGCACGCGCAATATAGCTTCGATAATGGTTTTTATGTTGCCGCCCGTTATCGTTTTGAATATACCCGCTATCCAAATGACAATACCAAAAACGCCGATGATAAAGTTAACCGTGGCGATGCGTGGATTGGTTATGCATTGGGTGACTGGCGTACCGAGTTGAACTACGTTTACGCGAAAAGCGATCATCAAATTCGTTCTAATAATGACAAAGACTCTGATGAGTACAACGTGAAGCTGGCCTACAAATGGGATAAAAACTGGGCCCCTTATGCCGAAGTGGGTAACGTTGCCGGGAGCAAATCTACCGATGAACGTCAGACTCGTTACCGTGTAGGCGTGGCTTACTCCTTCTAATAATTTACACCACTGTACTGTATCTAAAATAAAACCCTCTCCAGGCCTCCGCAATTAGCGGAGGCTTTTTTATATTCATACCCAAATAATTCGAGTTGCGGGAATTCACGTGAATAGTTTTAAATATTAAGGGCAAAAAAAAGCCCTCTCATTATTTTATGAAAGGGCAAAGCCTACACAGGGCACACTAACATTGGGGATTACGGCGTTACGCAGGAATCATTTCAGGGTTAACAGGCATTTTTGCAATATACAGCGCGGGTTTTCCGTCTTTATCTGAACTGAAAAGAATGGCGCTGTCATCCGGCGTAAAGGATGGATGAGGGTGAGTTACCTGGCGGCTATTTGCAAAAGTAGCCCAGGAGGTGTCGTGGCGTGCGACGCGGAAATAACTTTTTTCCGCTACGTCGAAGGCATACAAATAGGGATCGTTATCGATGGTATAACCGCTGGTGTCTTTCACATCGACCGGGGTACCGGAACCATCGCCGACCAGTAAAGTGCCATCAAAATTACTCATCAGGTGCGAACAGGCTGGCATTTGCATCACTTCAGCGTTTATGCCGGTGTCCGGGTTGTAGCTATAAATGGTGCGGCCTTGCTGACCTTTCAGGTAGGAAACGTACATCAGAGAGGAGCCGTTTGGCACCCAGAATTCATGCGTGCAGCTTTCGCCTTGCGCATGCTCTTTAACTTTACGCACGTTGCTGCCGTCTTCGTTAACCATCCACATGCGCGCGTCCACCAGGTCATGCGGGCCTTCATGGCAGAACGCAACGGTGTGGTCATCAAACGGACGGTAAATCGGGTGGCCGAGCCAGTTTTTTTCCTGGTGAATAACCGCGCTTTCACCGGTTTGCAAATCAACGCGCAGCAGGCGGCAATTCGGCCCTTTATGGAAGAATTCGTGGAAGATTTTCCAGTCGTTTAGCGGTACCCAATCCTCTTTGGCGATTTCGATACCCACTAATTTAGTGCAGTCGCTATTCGCAACCCAGGTGCCATAACCGACCCAATCTTCTGGCACGCGATACACTTCGCGCTCGGCCAACGTTTCCAGGTTTACTTCCAACAGGGTGCGTTCGTTCTTCACATAATAGAGGGATTTGTCATCCGGAGAGAGGAAGCCGCCAAAGGTATTATCGCCGGTGCCTTCGGTTAACTGCACCGCTTCGGCTGCGGCGATATCCAACAGATAGTAGTTCCAGTTGCCGTCAAATTCTCCGGCAAACAGAAGTTTGCTTCCGTCATTGAAGAAGCATTTTTGATAGAAGTAATTGCGATGGCACGTTACTTCCGGCGGCGTTAAGCGGGTAACCTCAACGCCTGTGTCAGGATCCTGACTCACTTCATAAACCAGTTTTACCCGCATACCTTTAGCCATAATGCTCTCCTTTGAATGACAATTCGCATCTGTCGAAAATTAATGTTTGAACAATGGGTGTTAATTTATCAAAACATTGTTTCAATATATGTGATTGCATTCACTAAACGGTGAAAGTATGAGTTATCCATCCAGAGAACATATGATTTAAAGGGAAGAAAGGGCGAGTAAGCGTGATCGCAATATCAATTTTGAGAACTACCACCAAAAAGTTGAAACATCGTTTCATTTATAATTGAAAAGCAGTTTCAACAAGATTACTATAAACCCATCAAAGATTACGGAACGTGTTTTCACCGTAAGTAATTTATGAATTACGCCATCGTGCGAACAACATTTTCCCCGTGATGCTTGCGCCAATAGCAAGCCCCGAATAAAAAAAGGAAACCTACATGATTCTGGATTCGTTCTCCCTACAAGGTAAAGTTGCAGTTGTTACTGGTTGTGATACAGGTCTTGGCCAGGGTATGGCTATCGGGCTTGCAGAAGCGGGCTGTGACATCGTTGGGATCAACATTGTTGAACCTGCGGAAACTATCGAGCGTGTGACCGCGATGGGTCGTCGCTTCCTGAGCCTGACCGCTGACCTGCGTCAGATCGACGGCATTCCTTCTCTGCTGGAACGTGCGGTTGCTGAGTTCGGCCAAATCGACATTCTGGTTAACAACGCCGGTCTGATTCGTCGCGAAGATGCAATCAACTTCAGCGAAAAAGATTGGGATGACGTAATGAACCTGAACATTAAGAGCGTGTTCTTTATGTCTCAGGCGGTTGCGCGCCAGTTCATTGCTCAAGGCAAAGGCGGCAAAATCATTAACATCGCGTCTATGCTTTCTTACCAGGGCGGCATCCGCGTACCGTCTTACACCGCGTCTAAGAGCGCAGTGATGGGCGTGACCCGTCTGCTGGCAAACGAGTGGGCACAGCACGGTATCAACGTGAATGCTATCGCGCCGGGCTACATGGCGACCAACAACACCCAGCAACTGCGTGCTGACGAAGAGCGTAGCGCTGCGATTCTGGAGCGTATCCCTGCTGGCCGTTGGGGCCTGCCAGACGACCTGAAAGGGCCAATCGTGTTCCTGGCTTCTCCGGCATCTGATTACATCAACGGTTACACCGTTGCGGTTGATGGCGGTTGGTTGGCGCGTTAATTCGAATTGTTTAGTGTCGGGTGGCGCTAGCGCTTACCCGACCTGCATTACTAAAAAACATCCTGAAATCAGGATGTTTTTTTATCTAGATCTTCGCCAGATACAACGCTGGCATCCCCTCTTCATCCGACGTATACAACACCCACTGGTTATCCGGACTAAAAGACGGATGCGGATGCGTCACCTGACGGTCGCCATCCAAAACTTTCCAGGACGTATTGTGCTGACACACCGCTTTTTGCGTGCCTTTCTTGAGATCGAACACCCAAATAAAGGGATCGTTAAGATCGATATTGCCGGTTTTGTGCGGCGCTCCATCCCCAACGACTAACGAGCCGTCGTGATTGCTCATTAAATGTGAGCACGGTGGAATCGCGCGTAGCTGGCGATTTTCCAGGGTTTGCGGGCAGGCGCTCCATAAATAACGATGTGCATCGCCCTCTTTATGGGCAACGTAATAGAGCGCTGAACCGTCCGGCACCCAAAATTCATGGGTAAAACTTTCACCTTCTCCATGCTGGCGAACTTTGCGCAGATTGCTGCCGTCCTGATTAATCAGCCACATGCGCGCGTCGATAGCATCGCGCGGGCCTTCATGGCAGAACGCCACGGTTTCGTCGTCGAACGGGCGGTAAATCGGATGCCCGAGCCAGCGTTTTTCTTGCAAAATGACCTGCTGCTCGCCGGTGAGCAAATCAATACGAATCAGGCGGCATTCAGGATGGGTGAAGTAGAAATCGCGGAATTTTTGCCAGTCCGTGAGCGGTGACCAGTCGCTCTTTTTAATTTCGATGCCGACCAGTTTTGTACAGTCTGAATTAGCAACCCAGGTACCGTAAGCCACCCATTCATCATCGACCTGATAAACTACATATTCTTCAAGGGATTCAAGGTCGACGCGCCGCAGTTCACGCGTATTTTTCACATACCAAAGCGATTGATCGTCTGCCGATAAAAAGCCGCCGAAGGTGTTATCTCCGCTGCCTTCCGTTAACTGTGTGGCGATCTGCTTATCTAAATCTAGCGAGTAATAGTTCCAGTGCCCTTCAAAGGCTCCGCCGAAAATCAGGCGCTGCCCATCATTGCTAAAACACTTTTGATAGAAATAGTTGCGATGGCAGATGACGTGTGGCGGGGTCAAACGGAGTACTTCTGCCCCGGTTTCCTTGTCGCGTCGGGCGCGGAAGGAAAGCGGGATTTTCTTACCTTTAGCCATAACGAAGTTCCTTATGTGTTAAAAAAATGCCCCGCCTCACCAAAATGGTAGGGCAGGGCACAGGACTAAAACACTCAGCTAATTAGCGCATTGCACGTTTCAGGATACGGTTACCCTGACGCTCGAACTCAGCAGCCGTTTCTTCAACCGATTTCTGACCATAATCGATGTACTGCAAAGAGGTGCCGAACAGGGACACAATTTGCGGATCGTCGAAGTATGGCGAAGTTGGCAGTTTATTTGGCAAAGATTGCGCCAGTTTCAGCCCTGCAACCGCCGGGTCGTTATCTTTGATAACGCCATCGGCCGTCAACTGTGTCACCGCCGCTTTGCTCAATGGAACGCCGCGTTCCAGACCCAGCGCTTCCACGCCTGCTTTTTCGTTCAGCAGGAAGTTAATCAGCATTGCTGCTTCTTTTGGATGCTTGGTGGTTTTGCTAATAGAGAACATTTGCGCGGGTTTGAAGAACAGACCGGCATCCGTTGCACCTGGCAGCATCGGGTAAGAACCCAGTTCCAGTTTCGCTGGTGGCTTCAGGTTGTCGGAGTATTTCTTAATGGTGGAGTTCCACATATAAGTCCCGGCCCATTCGCCCTCAATCCACGGCTTCATCTCATACATATTGCTCTTACCAAATGACGCATAGTATTTGGTGTCAGGCATTACGTGGCTGTCGATGAGTTTCTTATACATGCCGAAGAACTCAACCCACTGCTCTTTGGTGTAGCCGAACTGCTTTTTCGTGGTGTCGATTTCAGGAATATTGTATTTCTGCACCATGTAAGAGCGCAGCAGAGAGAGCGTATCCTGGTGCTCTAACACCACCGGGAAGTATTGCTTGCCCAGTTTGGTTTCAAAGGTTTTGCCCGCCGCCATCAACTCATCCCAGGTTTTCGGGTATTCAACGCCCGCTTTTTTCCAGGTTTCGTCGTTGAAATAGAACACGCGTGCGGTCACGGAAATTGGAATGCCGTTCAGCTTGCCGTCGACGGTGGTTGATTGCAGCTCTTTCGGATCGAACTGCGCCAGATCCAACTCGCCTTTCACGGTATTCAGATCGTAGAAGCCGGTGCCGGTTTTCGAGAAAATAGGCAGCCAGTTCCAGTTGGTCTGCATTACATCCGGCTCTGTACCGCCTGCAATCTGCGTTGTCAGACGAGACAGATGACCGTCCCAACCGGTGTATTCAGACTTCACTTTAATATTCGGGTGTTGTTTCTGGAACTCTTCCACCGCTTTCAGTGTGACCTGGTGGCGTCCATTGCCGCCCCACCAGGACATACGTAAATCAACCTCATCCGCCGCAAATGCCGAGCCGGCAGCCATGCCTAAAGTAGAAGCAATCAGGGTACTTAACAGCACTTTTTTCATTATGTTAGATCCTGTTAGAGAGAGATGTTCTGTTCAGTTTTAGCGTCGAAAATATGACATTTTTCCATGTCAAACTTGAAATACACCTTACGGTGAAGGCCTTTTTCAATCATCGGCTTAGCTTCATCGGAAGGGATGCGGCAGGTCATTTCAAAATCTGCGACTTTCAGATAGACGAAGAATTCATGACCCATATTCTCGACGCGTACCATTTCACCGCTGGAGTGGCTTTCAGCGAACGGTTCATCAGAGATTGAAATAAACTCAGGGCGGATGCCGAAGAACACATCCTTGTCTTTATATTCTGCGCAGCGTGCCTGCTGGCGCTCGTTCAGCGCCAGCGAATCATTACCGACAGAAATGTGCAGGCGGCCATTATGTTCCAGCAGTTTGCTTGGCTTGATGTTCATTTCCGGCGCGCCGATAAAGCCCGCCACGAACATGTTTTTCGGGAAGTGGTACAGGTTATCTGGGGTATCAACCTGCATGATGTGGCCCAGTTTCATTACGCAGATACGGTCGCCCATGGTCATCGCTTCGGTCTGATCGTGGGTTACATAAACGGTAGTGGCGGGTTTGCCGCTCTTTTTAAGCTGCTTATGCAGGTCGGAGATACGGATACGCATTGACGCACGTAGCTTGGCATCCAAGTTCGACAGGGGTTCATCGAACAAGAACACGTCCGGTTTTTTCACAATCGCACGGCCAACGGCCACACGTTGTGCCTGGCCACCGGAGAGTTGACGCGGCAGGCGGTCCATCAGCTCATCGAGTTCAAGGATTTTTGCCGCTTCATTAACCTGGGATTCGATCTGATCTTTTGGCAGCTTGCTCAACTTCAGGCCAAATGCCAGGTTTTCACGCACCGTCATATGCGGATACAGCGCGTAGTTCTGGAACACCATCGCGATACCGCGAGATTTAGGTGCCAGGTTATTCACGACGCGTTCGCCGATTCTGATTTCGCCGCCGCTGATAGTCTCCAGACCCGCCAGCATACGCAGTGTGGTCGATTTCGCGCAGCCAGATGGGCCGACGATAACCATAAATTCGCCATCGGCAATCTTCAGGTCGATACCATGAACCGCCTGGAAGCCGTTGGAGTAAACTTTTTGCAATTTGTTGAAAATAACTTCAGCCATGATATTCCCTCACTTAACCTTTAATTCCGCTGCTGGTCACGCCTTGTACGAAGTAGCGTTGAGCCAGGAAGAAGATGATGATCGATGGCAGAATGGAGATGCTCGCCATTGCCAGAATTTCGTTCCATGGAGCGCCTTCAGTCACGTCGATAGACATTTTGAGCGCCAGTGCAATTGGGTATTTGTCTACGCTGTACACATAAATCAGCGGCCCGATAAAGTCGTTCATTGACCACATGAACTGGAACAGGGCGACAGAGATAATGGCCGGTTTCAGAATCGGCACTACCACATACCACAGCACCTGGAAGGAGTTGCAGCCATCAATTTGCGCGGCTTCTTCCATATCGCGTGGCACACCACGCAGGAACTGGATCAACATGAAGACAAAGAACCCTTGGGTTGCGAACGCCATTGGCAGCCACAGCGGCAGATAGCTATTCAACATGCCCATTTCACGGAACATCAGGTATTGCGGAATTAACAGCACGGTGCTTGGCAGCAGCATGGTGGTAATCAATGTCGCGAACCAAAACTTCTTGAACGGGATTTCGAAACGGGCGAAGCCGTAAGCGACAATCGTTGAAGAGATAATGGTCAGCAATACTTTTGGAATCACATACTGCATGGTGTTCAGCATGTAGTGACCAAAGGTGTACTCAGTACCGGTTTTCCAGCCGTTGACGAAGCCGTCGCTGGTTGGGTTTGACGGCCACAGGCCGAGGGTCGTGAAGATCTCATGGTTCGGTTTAAACGCCGCAGAGAACATCCACACCAGCGGGTAGAGCATTAACAGACCGACAATCACCAGAACCACATAGCGAATATTGCGGCTGATTTTTTCGCGGCGTAGCGTACGTGCGATCTCTTGTTCAGCCAGATCCGTCTGGTTGGTTGACCCGAGCTGGTTTGTTGGGATATCAGCCATTTTTGCCTCCCTTATCTGCGGAGTAGAACACCCAGTATTTCGATGATTTAAAGGCGATGGAGGCAAAGACCGCCACGACCAGGAACAGAACCCACGCCAGCGCTGCGCCATAACCCATTTCGAAGTATTTGAACGCGGTGTCGTAGATATAGAGCGAGAACAAGTAGGTGTAGTGAGTCGGGCCGCCGCCGGTAATGATGTACGGCGCGGTAAACTCCTGGAACGCCTGCGTGGTCTGCATAATGAAGTTGAAGAAAATAACCGGCGTAATCAAAGGCACGGTCACTTTCATGAACATCTGCCATTTGGACGCGCCGTCGATCATTGCCGCTTCATACTGGGATTGCGGAACGTTTTGTAGGGCCGCAAGGAAGATGACCATGGCAGAGCCGAACTGCCATACGCGCAGCAGCGTAACGGACATCAGCGCCAGAGACGGTTCACCCAGCCAGTTCACCGGATCCAAACCAAATACGCCGATAAAGCTGTTCAGCAGGCCGTCGATAGCAAACAGCGCACGCCATAAAACGGCGATAGCAACGGAGCTACCCAGAATAGAAGGGATGTAGTACGCCGTACGGAAGAAACCGATGCCGCGCAGTTTAAAGTTCAGAACAAATGCGATGCCGAGTGCGAATGCGAGTTTTAACGGGATGGTTAAAAATACATACGCGAACGTCACGCCCATGGATTTCCAGAAGAGGGAATCTTCGGTCAACATGTAGCGATAGTTTTCAATCCCGGTGAAGACCGGGGGATTCATCAAATCGTACTCAGTAAAACTGAGGAAGAAAGATGAAACAAACGGGAAGGCAGTAAAGACTATCAACCCTATTATGTAGGGCGATATCCATGCCAATCCCAGCATTTTGTTTTCATTCATACATACCTACCTGGCGATCAATGGTTTAAAAATGTTTTTTGACAAAATCGTTCTTGAAACTCATTGCCTTACCCGTGAATAACAGCGGATGGGTCGGAAAGCTCTGGGCGTACACGTCATATTCATTCCCTGATAATTGATTGATAATTAGATAGTTAAAGTTTCATTTACCGTTTTTGATTTCCGTTTCGGTGTACGGATTTCATAAACATACGAACCGTGGTTTCTGTTTACTGAAACGATGTTTTAATTAATGTTATTACGATTTGTAACTGAGTCATTCTATTCATGGTGGAAATGTGATCGAAGTCGAAACGCTGTTTCGATTATGTGAATCGGGCGAGGTTTTAAGGTGAAGAGGGAGTGGAAAAGATTTTTAAAGTTTTTGAAACTGCAATAGTTGGTGGTTGTTTTTAGGACAAATCTTGGGAATAATACCGACCCATCAGGAATATTTCGTGTAATTACAAAGCTATGGCTTTGTTATGGGTGTGTTTCGGAATGGTAAATGGATGTTATTTGAACGTCTTGTCATCGACTTTGATCTTTGCAAGATATTGATATGTCGTCATTCATCCAATTTAGTTTCTGATATACCGGCATACTTCAAGCTGCAGGTGCGCTCGCTTGCCGCCTTCCGGCAACTCGAATTATTTTGGGTATAGTCTCCATTCTGTGATGCAAACTTTGCGACCACTTACTCGTTACGCGGGAGTGGAGCAGGTCTTTTTCTCAATAAAATAAAAGCTGGCTATGTCTTCTATAGAAATGAAAACCAATCGTTTAGAAAACGTTTCTCCCTATCCCGTGATGGCTCCGCGCCATGAGGAGATCGATTTACTAGACTTATTGTCTACGCTCTTTGCTGCAAGAAAACAGATAATCATTATCACGCTACTGTTTGCACTGTGTGGACTGGCCGCCAGTTTCTTGTTGCCGCAAAAATGGACCAGCCAGGCGATTGTCACCCCCCCTGAAACCGAGGAGATTAACGGGTTACAGCGGGCGATGGTGAAAATGACGGTTCTTGGCGTTGAGACGAACCTTGATTCCGGCAGCCTCTATAATTCATTTCTGAAGAAATTTGACTCACAAGAACTTCGTGAGAAATTCCTGGCGGAGTCACCTTATGTCCAGGCTTTGGTGAAGAACGCTGATGTTGATAAGAGCGAGTTGTACAAAGCGATTGTCAGCGTCTCGCAAAAATTCACCGCCGTTAACAATGCCGATCCTAAAAAACCTGACGATGTGCCTTACACCTCCTGGACGCTGAGTTTTACCGCGCCTGACTCGAATGATGCCCAGCAAGTACTGCAAAATTACATTCAGTTTATTACGGCTGAAGTCAATAAAGATGTCATCAACAGCGTGAAAAGTGCCGTTGAGCTGAAAGTGGCCTTTGAAAAAGATCAGCTGGCGCTTGAGCGTAATAGTCTTCAAAACCAACACAATATTAATGTTGAACGTTTAGGCTACTCATTGCAGGTGGCAAATGCGGCAGGACTGAAAAATCCGGTTTATAGCAACGGTCAGGCAGTGAAAGACGATCCGGATTACTCGGTTGCTCTTGGGGCGAATGGGTTAGCCGAAAAGCTGAAAATTGAACAGTCGATCAAAGATGTGGCGCAATTAAATGTCTCGGTACAAAACCGCGAGCATGTACTTAGCGCTTTGGAGGTGGTGAACCTGGGTGAGATCGATTTCACTCCTTACAAATACCAAATGCAGCCTTCATTCCCTGTGAAAAAAGACGGCCCAGGAAAATCCCTGATTATTGTGCTGGCTGCAATGATTGGCTTGATCGTCGCAGCGGGGTCGGTTCTGGCTCGCCGGGCAATGGCCTCTCGCATAAATATCGAAGAAATTTAAATTTGCTTTTGCATCAACGGCTCCTTTATGTGGAATAAAGGAGCCGTTTTTTTATTCTTACTTCAGGAAGTCTTCACGCATGGGGGTGAAGGTGTCCAGCAGCGTACCGGCGGCCAGGCAGACACACCCGTGCATGACGTGGGGTTCTTTATAAAGGGTATCGCCTGCGGTTACGCGATGCGTTTCTTCGCCGATGGTGAACTCAAATTCTCCGGAAAGCACATAGGTTAACTGCTCATGCGGATGGTTATGCATCGGGCCAACGGCGCCCTTTTCAAAGTTAACCTGTACCCCCATCATTTTTCCATCGTGCGCCAGAATGCGGCGGCTTACACCTGCACCTAAATCTTCCAGTTGGGTATCTTTAATAAACGTAAACATGTACGGATCCTTTTTTATGTGAAACGTTGTTTCATTTAAATAATCGTATCCTGAAAAAAGAACTTGCGACAGTTTTCCCCCACGTTTTGTAAGGCGGATCACGCTTTCCAGCCCGATGCACTCTCTGATATAACCGAAGTAATAAAGGCGAAGGGGTAAATAAAAATGAAAACAATAGGTTTGCTGGGCGGAATGAGCTGGGAATCGACGATTCCTTATTATCGTTTGATCAACGAAGGGGTTAAGCAGCGTTTGGGCGGCTTGCACTCAGCAAAGATTTTGCTTCATAGCGTTGATTTTCATGAAATTGAGGCTTGTCAGTCGCAGGGCGAGTGGGATCTGGCGGGAGATATGCTGGCGCAGGCGGCTCTGGGTTTACAGAAAGCGGGTGCGGAAGGGATTGTGCTGTGCACTAACACCATGCACAAGGTGGCCCATCATATTGAATCGCGCTGCTCGCTGCCGTTCTTACATATCGCGGATGCGACGGGCCGCGCAATCACGGCGCAAAACGTGCAACGAGTTGCACTGCTCGGCACGCGTTACACTATGGAGCAGGATTTCTATAGCGGCCGTCTAAACGCTGAGTTTGGCATTGAGTCATTGATTCCAGACCAGGAAGCGCGTTTGCGAATCAACCAGATCATTTTTGAAGAACTTTGCCTCGGCAAAATCACAGAAGAATCGAAGCGTTATTATCAACAGGTGATTGAAGAGTTACAGGCGCAAGGGGCGCAGGGTGTGATTTTTGGCTGTACCGAAATCGGCCTGCTATTAAACCAGCAGGACTGCCCGCTACCGGTGTTTGATACTGCGGCTATTCACGCTGAAGATGCGGTGAAATTTATGCTAACGGAATAGTTTTTTTATTACTTATTTTCAGAAGGTTAATCGCTGGAAAAGAGTATCCTTAATGTGCGCCGGGTCACACTCGGCGTTTTTTGTGTTATTAATTTGTTAAGCAGCAGGCGGTCATTCAAACAAGCTGCACCTCTGAGATCCTCGCAATCTGGCGGCATAGCTATGAGCTCCCGCCTTTTGTTATTTCTATAACCTGGAGTCATTCCATGCCTGTTTCCTTACTCGCGCTGGCGATGAGTGCGTTTGCCATCGGCACGACGGAGTTCGTTATTATGGGCCTGTTGCCCGATGTGGCTGGGGATTTGTCGATTTCGATTCCCACGGCAGGGTGGCTGATTAGCGGCTATGCGCTTGGCGTGGCGATTGGCGCACCGATTATGGCGTTACTGACCGCCCGATTACCTCGCAAACTTTCACTTGTGCTGCTGATGGTGATATTTATCGTCGGCAATATTTTGTGTGCGCTGGCGCTTAATTACCATTTCCTGATGCTGGCTCGCATTATTACGGCACTTTGTCATGGTGCATTCTTTGGTATCGGTGCGGTAGTCGCCGCCAGCCTGGTTGCGCCAAACCGGAAAGCCTCGGCGGTCGCGCTGATGTTCACCGGCCTGACGTTAGCCAATGTGCTCGGCGTACCCATTGGCACCTGGTTTGGTCAGTTATACGGATGGCGCTCGACGTTCTGGGGCGTGGCCATCATCGGCGTTGTGGCCTTTATTGCGCTGATGGTTAGCCTGCCGTCACAAAAAGAGGAAACGCCTGCTGACCTGAAGCGTGAAGTCAGCGCGCTGGCTAACGGTAAGCTCTGGCTTTCTCTGGCGATGACGGTCTTTTTTGCCGCGGCGATGTTTACTTTATTTAGCTATATCGCACCAATGTTATTGCAGGTAACGGGCGTTACGCATCAAGGCGTGAGCTGGACGCTGTTCCTGATCGGTGCAGGCTTAACGGTGGGTAATATTCTGGGCGGGCGTCTTGCCGACTGGCGCGTCTCTTTTAGTTTGATCCTCAGTTTTAGCCTGATCGCTATCTTCTCGTTGCTGTTCCGCTGGACCAGCCACGGCATGTGGCTTGCCGAAATTACGCTGTTCCTTTGGGCGATGGCGGCTTTTGCCACCGTACCCGCATTGCAAATCAACGTTGTTCTGCATGGTAAAGACGCGCCCAATCTGGTGTCGACCCTGAACATTGCCGCGTTTAATGTCGGGAACGCGTTAGGTGCCTGGGTGGGTGGGACAGTGATTGCCCACGGTTATGGTTTAACTGCCGTTCCGGTTGCCGCCGCAGGGCTTGCGGCTATCGGGCTGGTGATTTGTTTGATTAACTTTAGCAGTGGCACCGGTCACCACCAGCCGGTGGCGGAGCAGTAAATCAGGCATCGAGCAGGGCGTTTAACGGCTCAATGTAAACCTGCATACTGTTTTGTAGATGCTCGCTGAAAGCCGTGACAAGTGCGGACGCCGGGCGGTGCAGGGGGCGAATCAGGCTCACGGTAAACGGCACCGAGATGCTAAAACGGCGGGTAACCACGCCGCTTGAAGCATAATCTAAAGCGGTCAAAGGATTGACCACGGATACGCCCACTCCCGCGCGCACCATCGCACAAACCGAGGCTGCGCTGTGCGTTTCCATCACCATCCGACGCTTAACGTCGTGCTCCTGAAAGAGCGAGTCCAGAAGCTGACGATAGCTGTCGGTGCGCGACAGGCTAATGTAATTTTCCCCGGCAAAATCCTGTGGCGTAAGCACCTTTTTCTTTGCGAGGCTGTGGCCTGCGGGTAATACGCATACCTCGTTGAGCGTCAGCAATGTCTGGCGCTCTGTTCCGGCAGGCGTTGCGGTATTTTCGGTAAACCCTAAATCGTGGCGCTGCGCTGACAACCACTCCTCTAACAACGGCGATTCCTGCGGCACAATATTCAGGCTCAGATCCGGGTAGCGCGCCAGAAAAGGCTGCACCAACATCGGCAAGAACGACTGCGAAAATACCGGCAGGCAGGCAATGGAAAGCTCGCCCTGGCGAAACTCGCGCAGGCTTTCTGCGGCGCTTAAAATTCTGTCCAGCCCATACCAGGAGCGCTGCACTTCTTCAAACAGGCGCAAACCCTGAACCGTGGGGTGTAAGCGTCCACGGCTACGCTCGAACACTTGCAGGCCAATCAGTTTTTCGAATCTAGCCAGTTCACGGCTGACGGTGGGCTGCGAGGTGTGCAGCAACCCTGCGGCTTCGGTGAGGTTTCCGGCGGTCATCACCGCGTGAAAGATTTCGATATGGCGTAGCGTGATTGCGGGCATGTTAATCTCCTTAATCCATATCATATATGAATAGACTTGCGAGAAATCGATATTTTTTCTTCATCTCACTCTATGGCGTAATACAAAAAATGATTTGTTGCCGGAGCCAACCATGCCACGCCCCCTGAATAACACCGACACCGCTTTGAATACGCAAAATTTACTGGCGCTGCCTGCTGAATTTGGCTGCCCGGTCTGGGTTTATGATGCTGAGATTATTCGCCAGCAAATTGCCCAGTTGCGCCAGTTTGATGTCATTCGTTTTGCGCAAAAAGCCTGTTCCAATATTCATATTCTGCGCCTGATGCGTGAGCAGGGCGTGAAAGTGGATTCTGTCTCTCAGGGCGAAATTGAGCGTGCGTTAGCCGCGGGGTATAAGCCACTTGAGAATCACGACGATATCGTATTCACCGCGGATATGATTGACCAGGCTACCCTGGCGCTGGTGGCGGAGCAGCAAATTCCGGTGAACGCCGGTTCTGTCGACATGCTGCAACAGTTGGGTGAAGTCTCGCCGGGCCATCGCGTTTGGCTGCGCGTCAATCCTGGTTTTGGTCATGGTCACAGCCAGAAAACCAATACCGGCGGCGAGAACAGTAAACACGGCATCTGGCACGCTGATTTACCGCAGGCGCTGGAGGTGATTCAGCGTTACAAACTCCATCTGGTCGGCATTCATATGCATATTGGTTCAGGTGTGGATTATGGTCACCTGGAACGGGTTTGTGGCGCGATGGTGCAGCAGGTCATTGATTTTGGACAGGATTTGGAAGCCATTTCCGCAGGTGGCGGGTTATCCATTCCTTATCGCGAAGGCGAAGAAACTATCGACACCAGTCACTATTACGGGCTGTGGAATGCCGCACGCGAAAAAATCGCGCAGCGTTTGGGACACCCGGTGAAGCTGGAAATTGAGCCAGGTCGTTTCCTGGTGGCGGAGTCCGGTGTGCTGGTGGCGCAGGTGCGTTCGGTCAAAAATATGGGCTCGCGCCACTTTGTGCTGATTGATGCAGGCTTTAACGACTTAATGCGGCCTTCAATGTATGGCAGTTATCACCATATTTCAGCCCTGGCGGGCGACGGTCGCGACCTGACCGCGCAGCCATTAGTCGAAACGGTGGTGGCGGGGCCGTTGTGTGAGTCAGGTGACGTGTTTACCCAGCAGGAAGGCGGCAAAGTGGAAACGCGCGCGCTGCCCCCGGTGCAAGTGGGCGATTATCTGGTGCTGCACGACACAGGAGCGTACGGCGCGTCTATGTCGTCCAACTATAATAGCCGCCCATTGTTGCCGGAAGTGTTGTTTGATAACGGTCAGGCGCGCTTGATTCGCCGCCGTCAGACGATTCAGGAATTATTGGCCTTAGAGCTGTTCTGAACGTAAAACGGCCCAGGGCCTACGGAATCACGTAACACCAGCTTGCCAACAAACGGTGGGATTGCCTTGAGTGACTCACCGTTTGCCAGCTTTATTGCCTGATCGATAGCGGTTGTTATCATGCTGTCGATGGGCAAATAAACGCTGGATAATGCAGGCTCCAGCCACTGCGCGCTCGGCGCATCATCAAACCCAAACAGCGAAATATCTTGCGGGATCCGCACGCCTGCCTGGTGCAGAGCTTTTGACGCCCCAAGCGCCATATCATCGTTGCAGGCAAACAGCGCGGTAAACTTCACGCGGCTTTCCAGCAATTCCTGACAAAGTTTGTGCCCCAACATCATGCTTGAATCACCGTACTTCACTCGGGCTTCGTTAAAGGCAATGCCATGTTTTTGCAGCGCTTTTCGATAGCCCATCAGGCGCGCCTGGCCGGTGGGTGTGGAAATCGGTACTGTGATGCAGGCAATATCGCGATGCCCTTGATCAATGAGGTAGTCGGTTGCTTTAAACGCGGCATCCTGTTGTTCAAAGAATACGCAGCGATCGCGCGCCTGGCTGACGTCACGGTTAATCACCACCAATGGCACTTTGATACTATTCATTAGCGAAAGTAATGTGCGTTCATTCATAAAGCGGGTGTAGAGCACGATTGCATCGCAATGACGGTCTGCCAGCATTTGCACTGCTTCGAGCTCTTTTTGCGGGGTGTCATGCCCGTCGGTGACAATCAGTTGTTTCCCCCAGGCTTCGCTCTGGCGAGAAGCCTGCTGTAACAGGCGGCCAAAGTAAAACCCATCAAAAGTCGACACCACCAGGCCCACGCTGTTGCTGCTGCGATTTGCCAGCGAGCGAGCCAGAAAATTAGGCCGATAGCCCAACTCTTCCATGGCGTTAAAAACCTGTGCGCGGGTGCTCTCTTTGACTTGCCCAATCCCGTTAAGCACGCGTGATACCGTTGCTTTGGAAACGCCTGCGCGTAGCGCGACATCCAGCATTGTTACCATCAATTCATTCCTGATTAATACGCTTGCCGCGTGGTCGCATAATTTCGCTAGTTTACCATGCCGGGGAGATGAAACATCGGGCTTGCGGCTTCGCTATGCCATTTGTCGTACCGGATCACGCTTTTCTAGCCTTCATAGTTCACGTTGCAGGTGCGTTAGCTGCTTTCAGTCACCCGCATCACTGACTTGAGTAAGCGCCTTGTGACTCCTTCCTTTGCCGTCTTCCTGCAACTCGAATTATTTAGGGTATTTATTTGGTATACCAAAATTACAAAATTGGTTGGTATTGGAATGCCAACATGCCGATGTGGGATATTTGTCACGGAAATGTTAAGCGGGCAGTTCTATTTTTGGTATGCCAAATCGAACATCTTCATCGCTTTTAATAATAAAAAACGACAACACTGAGGTATACCCTATGGCTTTGCAGGAAAAGTTAATCGACTCGCTGGGGAGTTTTGCCACTAAATTCAATAGCTACCGCTATATTATGGCAATCAAAGCTTCCTTTATTACCCTGATGCCGGTGATTATCGTCGGGGCGTTCTCCGTACTTATCTCAAATATGGTGCTGGATCCTAAAAACGGTCTGGCCAGTTTTTCTGCATTGTCTTTCCTCGCCCAGTTAAAGCCGATTACCGCCGCCATTAACTACGCCACGCTTAATTTTCTGAACATCGGGGCGGTATTTCTGATTGGTATCGAACTTGGGCGCATTAATGGTATTAAGAGCCTGTTCCCCGGATTGCTGGCGGTGATCTGCTTTATTTGCGTCACGCCGACGACGATCGAAATGATGGTCGACGGGCAAATGCATGTGGTGAAGGATGTGCTGGCACGTCAGTTCTCTGATACCCGCAGCCTGTTCCTCGGCATGTTTATCGCTATCTTATCTGTGGAAGTTTATTGCTGGCTGGAAAAACGTGAAGGGTTGAAGATTAAAATGCCCGACACCGTTCCGCCGAACGTCTCCGCTTCTTTTTCCGCATTGATTCCTTCGATCATTACCGTTTCCGCCATTGCGACCTTTGGTTTTATTTTCCATCAGACCACCGGCATGTATCTGTATGACGCGGTGTATCAAGTGGTGCAGCAGCCGTTGGAAAAAGTGGTGCAGAGCTTGCCGGGCATCCTGCTGCTGATGTTTGTGGCTCAGCTTTTCTGGGTGATTGGTATTCACGGTAATCAGATGATTAAACCTATCCGTGAACCGCTGCTGCTGGGGGCGATTACCGTCAACATGAGTGCGTTTGAGCAAGGCAAAGAGATCCCCAATATCATCACCATGCCTTTCTGGGATGTGTATATGAGTATCGGCGGGTCAGGTTTAACCATTGGCTTGCTGATTGCGGTCATGATTGCTACCAAACGCAAAGAGATGAAAGAGATCGCTAAGCTCTCCTTCGGCCCTGGGATCTTCAATATTAACGAGCCGGTGATTTTTGGTATGCCGATTATGCTCAATCCGATTTTGGCGATTCCCTTCATCATCACGCCGCTGGTTACCGGCACGATTGGCTACTTCGCAACCGTGATGGGGTTTGCGGGTAAAGCCGTGGTGATGGTGCCGTGGACCACGCCGCCATTGATCAACGCCTGGCTTTCTACTGCGGGTTCTATGGGCGCGGTGGTGACGCAACTGTGCTGCATTCTCGTCTCCATCCTGATTTATCTGCCGTTTGTGAAAATTGCCTCTCGCCGTGCGGAACAGGCGCAGTTGCAGGCTGAACAGCAACATATTGCAAATAACGCGTGAGGAAGGCATGAGCAACGTAAAAGTCACTATCCCTAAAGATTTCATTCTGGGTGCGGCGGCATCGGCATGGCAAACCGAAGGCTGGAGCGGTAAAAAAGAGGGCCAGGACTCCTGGCTGGACGCCTGGTACAAAAACGATCGTCACGTCTGGCATGAAGGCTACGGCCCGGCTGTCGCCACCGATTTTATTAATCGCTACCGGGAAGATGTGGCCTTGATGAAACAAGCGGGGCTGACGCATTATCGCACTTCAATCAACTGGTCGCGGTTTTTCACCGATTATGAAAACGGCGTCATCGATGAAGAGTATGCCCAGTATTACGATAATTTAATCGACGAAATGCGCCTGACCGGTATTGAGCCGATGATCTGTCTTGAGCACTACGAATTGCCCGCCACGCTATTTGAAACGTATGGCGGTTGGGCATCTAAAAAGGTGGTTGAACTCTATGTGCTGTATGCGGAAAAAGTCTTTGCCCGCTACGCCCACAAGGTGAATCGCTGGTTTACCTTTAACGAGCCGATTGTTGTGCAAACGCGAGTTTATCTTGATGCGTTGCGCTGGCCTTATGAGCAAAACACGCATAAGTGGATGCAGTGGAATCACCACAAAAATCTTGCCACGGCGAAAGTCGTCAAACTTTTCCGTGAGAAGGGGTACAGCGGAACCGTCGGTTGTATTTTAAACCCGGAAGTGACCTATGCGCGTTCAAGCGCTGTTCACGACCAGCAGGCCGCCCAGATCTATGACCTGTTCTACAATCGCGTCTTCCTTGATCCATTAGTTCTCGGTGAGTACCCGCCGCAGTTGATAGCGCTGCTGGAAAAGCATCAGGTGCAGTGGGAATACACGGAGCAAGAGTTGGCGATTATTCGTGAAAACACCGTCGATGAACTGGGTATTAATTTGTATTACCCGCACCGTGTGAAAGCGCCGTCGCGGGCGTGGAACCCACAAACGCCGTTCCATCCGGCTTATTACTATGAGCCGTTCGAACTCCCTGGGCGGCGTATGAATAAGTCGCGCGGCTGGGAAATTTACCCGCGCATTATTTACGATATGGCGATGCGGATAAAAACCGAGTACCGCAATATTCCGTGGTTTGTCGCAGAAAGCGGAATGGGAACGGAAAATGAAGCGCAATTCCGTAATGCCGATGGGGTGATTGAAGACGATTACCGCATTACATTTATTAGCGAACATCTGCACCAGGCTCTGCTCGCTCGCGAAGAGGGTGCTAACTGCCAGGGTTATATGCTTTGGGCGTTTACTGACAACGTGTCACCCATGAATGCGTTTAAAAACCGCTACGGATTGATTGAAATTAACCTGCAAAACAATCGTGAAAGGCGGGCTAAAAAATCTGCACACTGGTATCGGGCGCTGAGTGAATCTCGCATCCTGCAGCTTACCGTTGATGATGAATGGAAATAATATTTCAGATGAATAGTTTGATAAGCTAACGCGCATTAATTAGCGGTAGAACAGACTGCCGCTTTTTTAGCAAAAACGTAGGTAATGCTGTGGACAAAGTCGTACTTCCGCCAGAAAAAAAACAGTACCAGGAGATTGGTGAGGATCTGCGCGCACAAATTATGCAGGGACTCTATCCGGTCGGCTCGCGTTTACCGCCTGAACGTAATATTGCGGAGACTTATGGTGTCAGCCGCACCATTGTTCGTGAAGCGCTGCTGATGCTTGAGCTGCAAGGTACTGTGGATATTCGCCAGGGCTCGGGCGTGTATGTCACTCGCGTTCCGGCAGAAAATGAAGCGGAAGAAGAAGCCTTCTTTAGCAGCGATATCGGCCCCTTTGAGATGCTCCAGGCGCGGCAGTTGCTGGAAAGTAACATCGCGGCGTTTGCGGCCAAAATGGCGACCAAAGCGGATATCGACAATCTAAAACGCATTCTCGAACAAGAGCAACGCGCGATTGCGATAAACGACCTGAGTCAGGATAACTGCAAAATGTTTCATCTGGTTCTGGCGGGCGCTTCGCAAAACCAAATGCTGCTGGCGACGGTGGAAAGCATCTGGCGTCATATGGATAGCAGCCCAATGTGGCAGCAACTGCGGGCGCACATTGATACGCGCAGCTATCGCTTGAAATGGCTGGGAGATCTGCAAACCATTCTGGCAGCGCTACGCCGTCGCGATGTTATGGGGTCATGGCAGGCAATGTGGCAGCATCTGGAAAACGTAAAAAACAGCCTGCTTGAACAATCTGATTCTGACGCGCCTGATTTTGACGGCTACCTTTTCGAGTCGGTACCCATCTTCCAGGGGAAGCTGGTGTGAACATTCTGCCGCTGTATGCCGTGCCACATCATGCGGAACAAGTCACCGACTGGTTATGGCAGGCGTTTGGCACATCTGAGAGCCGCGACTTTTTCGCCTCTGTAGTGGCAACCAGCCAGCGAGAAGGGGAAATGCCGCTGACGTTTATTGCCGTTGAAGGTGAAAAACTACTCGGCACGGTAGGATTATGGCGCTGCGACTTAATCAGCCGCCAGGATCTTCATCCGTGGCTGGCCGCGTTGTATATCGACGAGAAACAGCGCGGCCGCGGGTTAGGTGCAAAATTGCAGGAACATGTAATAGAACACGCTCGTACATTGGGTTACCCACAACTTTATCTCTATTCAGCCTGCAAGGATTACTACGAACGTTTTGGATGGCAGTATATCGGCGACGGGCTGGATTACCCGAATAAGCCTGTTCACCTTTATCGCTTTGCTCTTTAAAACATTGCTCATCAGAATGTGACGTTACTGTTTTGACGATGATGAAAACTTAGATAAGCCAATCCATTTCCGTTTATCGAGTTTGATGGGCAAGGTTTCACATAGTTGAGGATCGGTAACATAATACCTTATCAGGTGTTCTTCACGGCACGGTGTGTAAGATGAAGCTGTAAGCCAAACGGGAATAACGAAAAGAGAAATAAGACCAAGAGAAAAGGTAAGAATAATAATCACGCCACTAATGCTACTAATAATGTTGTTCGTCTTTACCGGTTTACATCCTTTTTTTAATAATGAAAATAACGAAAAAAAGAAAAGATAAATACATGTCGGCAATGCTCCGACAATCACACCGGAACCTCTGTTATAAGTAATCACAGAACCTTTAGCGATCAAAGATCGTAGGTCATTTAATGGGTAGTCAAAAAATATTATATAAATAAAAAGAAGAGACATTGCAATTGTTAGCACACTTGCAATTTTGAATGTCACAAGCTGTGAGAATATTTTTCTTTCCATTTTAATCAATTTTATTAGTTAGTAAGTATAAAGATAAAGGCAAGTGCTGTTGGTTCCATTCCTGCCGTCTTTGAATTTCTGCTAATGCGTTGCGCAACTGTTTCTTTAGGTCGAAAGATAAGTTATTTTCATTGTCTACCAAGTTTAATTTTTTATTCAAATAGAAACCAATAAATAAAATAATTACAGTAGTGATAACTATAGGTGAGCTTAGTAAAGTTAATACTCCCCCAGAAATACCAATCACTACACTAGAAACTATAATTTTTGCTACATCCATCGTTACATCGACCAGGAAATCAACCAGATCGTAATCAGATTTAAAGATCAATTCGATAGTACGCCAGGCCAGTGAGCAGCAGATACAGAATTTTGTACCTTTCATAATTGAATGGGCTAATCCTCTGATACCAATTGCCATTTCGAGGATTTGTGGATTACTGGCACCGTAACGAGTACCGTTAAGGATACGTCGGACTCCTGGATACCCTGTTATTTTTATATAGACTTTCCCTCTGTGAATATATTTAACGGCTTTAATTTTAAGCGTATTAAAATTAACAAGGAGCTTTCCGGTTTCATCATGATATGTTGTCAACTTACTCAGTGTACGGAAACCATCCAGGCCATCTTTTATATTCCCCGGGCCAAGTTTATAGGAGAAAAAGTCATCCACTTTTCCCAATAGTTCATCTGTTATGTTCCGTGCTTCTTCCAGAGTCAATAACATGATGAAATGATTTCCAGTTATAAATTTCCCCTCCATCATCGCCATGTCTTGTAATACCGGATTCATACTTGGGTAAACGTTGAATTCCTCACGTCCCCTTAGGTAGTCGTTTGGCTTCCATTTTCTCTTATCTCGAACAGGCATATTTATTTCCTTGGTTTATCGATGCTGAATGAGTTGGTCAAAATACTCGTTCATTCCACAGGCTATAGGCGCTGGTGCCAGCATCACAATGTTCCCAGGTGATGGTTTCATAACTGAACGTGATTTTTTCCTGAGGTTCTGCTCCATTATCTAAAAGGCTATGAGGTAAAATAAATTCACAATTTGTAATCCTGGCCCCGGTTAACTTTATCTTGTAATAAAGATCGTTCATCCCCACTTTATTGGTTCGATATAAATCCAAATCACAGACCAGTATTTCATTGTCGTTTATCGCTTTGGCTAATAACGGAGACGATTTATCAATAGGTTTGATGATAACCATTCCTTGATGATTAACATTTTGTGCGCGTGACATAGCATGAAGAACGGAATACACCATGATCTGATCAATATGGGCCAGTTGTGCTTTGTTACCAATAGAACTCAGGGATGAACAACCAGCCGAAATTTTTCCTTGTAACTGTCCGGTAATGGTTAGGTAAGCTAAGTTTGCCATATTATTCCCTTGTTTATATTTGCCAGGGTTATAGATTCTTCGAATTAATAAATCCTCAAGAGAGAAATAGTGTTCTTGATTAAATGAAAATGCAATGCCTATGTTTTATTTTATCCGGAATCAATATTTTAATTTGTTATTGTCGCGGTGAATTGTTTTTATGTTTGACATTTTTTACATGGATTAAAAATACATTATCTCATTGGGTGCGGCGATGATGAAAACTTAGATAAGCCAATCCATTTCCGTTTATCGAGTTTGATGGGCAAGGTTTCACATAGTCGAGGATCGGTAACATAATACCTTATCAGGTGTTCTTCACGGCACGGTATGTAAGATGAAGCTGTAAGAAAAATTGGAATAATATAAAGAGAAATAAAACCGATGGCGAAAGTAAAAACACTAAAGGCTATCCATATAGTATGAATGATACTCTTTGTATTTAGCGGGGCGCTTCCTTTTTTTAGCAGAGAGAGCAAGGAGAGGAAGAAAATATAAATAAATAGAGGGATGCTGCTTACAACCAGACCTGCTCCGCCTCCATATTTTATAATGTCTTCGTGCATTAATAATGACCGTAAATAATTTAGCGGATAACCATAAATTGTAAAGTAAATAATACCGGCGCTGAGTATAATGGAAAATAGATTTGCACCTTTGAATGCCAGCCATTGAGAGTTAATTTTCATATTTAGTCCGAAGTATTCGATAATAGTTCATCTGTTATGTTGCGTGCTTCTTCCGGCGTCAATAACATGATGAAATGATTTTCAGTTATAAATTCTCCCTCTATCATCGCCATGTCTTGTAATGCGGGATTTATACTTGGGTAAACATTGAATTCCTCACGCCCCCTAATGTAGTCGTTTGGCCTCCATCTTCTTTTATCTGGAACAAGCATATTTATTCCCTTATTCTCATTTGCCAAATTTATGGATTCAATGAATTGAAGAAATCTCAAGAGAAAAATAGTGTTCTTAATTAAATGAAAATGCAATGACTATGTTTTATCTTATCCGGAATGAATATTTTAATTTGTTATTATTTCGACGAATTGTTTTTATGTTTGACACTTTTCACATGAATAAAAATATTATCTTATTAGATATGGGGAGAGTGTCGCTGTAATAAAAGAGTTGTGGGTGGCGCAGGGGGATGTAGGAGTCTTTCCAGTCAGGAATATAATCCTGACTGGTTTTAATTTTCACTCTTCAGAATGTGATATTACCGAATGGCGGCGTACAAGCGTTGGATTAAACATATGCGTAATTTCCGGTAGCTCACGATTTTCTGCCAGGGCTAATGCCAGTTCCGCAGCTTGTTCGGCCATAGTGATGATCGGGTAACGCACTGTTGTCAGGCGTGGGCGAACGTAGCGCGAGATCAACACATCATCGAAGCCAATCAGCGAAATCTCTTTTGGCACATCGATACCGTTATCATTGAGTACACCCATTGCACCTGCCGCCATTGAATCGTTATAGCAGGCGACGGCGCTGAAATGTTTTCCACGCCCTAACAGTTCGGTCATAGCTTGCTCGCCGCCGCTTTCATCCGGCTCGCCGTAAGTCACTAAACGATCATTCACCGGTATGCCATGTTCGGTTAATGCGTCGAAATACCCTTGCAGCCGGTCATCGGCGTCTGAAATTTGGTGGTTGGAACACAGGTAGCCAATTTTAGTATGGCCCTGCTGAATGAGATGGCGCGTGGCGAGCCATGCGCCGTAGCGGTCATCCAGAGCGACACAGCGTTGCTCATAACCCGGTAGAATTCGGTTGATGATTACCATGCCTGGCATCTGTTTCATCAATGAAATCAGTTCGCTATCTGGGATTTTTTTTGCATGAACCACCAGAGCTGCGCAGCGGTGGCGAATCAGTTGCTCAATGGCCTGGCGCTCTTTTTGTTCGTTGTGGTAGCCATTGCCGATCAACAAAAAGTTGCCGGTACGGTAAGCGACCTGTTCGACGGCTTTTACCATCGCCCCAAAGAAGGGGTCGGAAACATCGCCCACGATAAGGCCAATAGTTTCGGTGGTTTGCTGTGCAAGTGCCCGGGCGTTGGCGTTGGGATGGTAGTTAAGTTCTTCCATCGCACTGGTTACAGCAAGGCGCGATGCCTCGCTGGCTTTTGGAGAGTCATTAATAACACGGGACACCGTGGCGACAGAAACCCCTGCCAGTTTTGCTACATCCTTTATTGTCGCCATTGAGAGTATTCCTGAGTTGGGTAAGCGTTTACACAATTTTAAGTGTTACGGAAAAGGCTCGCCACTTCAAGGGTGCAACTGTAGTTGCTGTCTCAAACTCATTCAAAAGGAGCGGGATTTTTGTGTAATCGTTACACTTCAGGAACCGTGAAATTCAAGCGTAGCGGTAGGCACAGGCATGTTCTGGATTTTTAATGATTTCAGCCTAAATCTTTGCTTACAGTTTGCAGCGCACTGTTGCTATTTCGCCGTGGCAGAAAGCCATTCGCCGCTGCTACATTTTAAGTCCCAGAGGTATTGATAGGTGATGTCAGCATCTAATGCTGATCACATGAATTACACCAACCTGCGCAGATGCGCAGGTTTTTTTTGCCCAAAAATTGCCTCTGTGTAACAAGAAAAGATGTTTTAAACACCTGGTTGCACTTTCCGTTAATTCCCTTGCTTTTTCTCACTGGTGAGCCAGCTCCTACTGCGCCACAATTCAAATCCCAGAGGTATTGATTGGTGAGAATTCTAGTTACGTTGTTAAGTACAATTCTTTTGCACCGACCTGCGCAGATGCGCAGGTTTTTTTTGCCTTTTTTCAGGACATTCACTCAGCTTTTTCAGAAATACCTTCTCTGCAGACTATCGCTCCTTTAAAGCTAGTCATGTAATCTGCAGTCACTACACTTAAATGCCTGCGGCTTATTCAAGACAAAGGGAGTTGCTATGCTATTTGGTTTTTTCCGTGCGCTTTTTCGCATTCTTTTCAGAGTGCGGCTTTATGGCGATCAACGCACTCTTACGCAGTCGCGTGTTCTGATTGTCCCAAACCACGTCTCCTTTATTGATGGCATCTTGCTGGCGCTGTTCTTGCCTGGGCGCCCGGTTTTCGCGGTCTATTCTTCTATCAGCCAGCAGTGGTATATGCGCTGGCTGAAATCATTGATTGATTTTGTCCCGCTGGACCCGACAAAGCCGATGTCGATTAAGCACCTTGTTCGTCTGGTTGAGCAGGGGCGACCGGTAGTTATTTTTCCGGAAGGGCGAATTTCGGTTACCGGTTCGTTGATGAAAATTTATGAGGGGGCGGGGTTTGTTGCGGCTAAATCGAATGCGACCGTTATTCCTGTACGTATTGATGGTGCCGAGCTGACATTTTTCAGCCGCCTGAAAGGGCTCGTTAAACGCCGCCTGTTTCCGCGCATTAGCCTGCATATTTTGCCGCCGACATCACTGCCAATGCCGGATGCCCCACGCGCCCGGGATCGCCGTAAGATTGCTGGCGAAATGCTGCATCAAATAATGATGGAAGCGCGCATGGCTGTGCGCCCACGGGAAACCCTTTTTGAAGCCCTTCTTGCCGCGCAATATCGTTACGGCGATCGTAAAAACTGTATTGAAGACATTAATTTTAAGCCCGATACCTATCGTAGCTTGCTCACCAAAACGTTGTTCGTCGGGCGTATTCTCAATAAATACAGCGCTCCCGGTGAAACGATTGGCCTGATGCTGCCGAATGCGGCTATTTCTGCTGCGGTCATTTTCGGTGCCTCCTCGCGGGGGCGAATTCCGGCGATGATGAACTACACCGCAGGTGTAAAAGGGCTGACCAGCGCGATTACCGCAGCGCAGATCAAAACCCTTTTCACTTCGCGCCAGTTTCTCGATAAAGGTAAGTTATGGCACCTGCCAGAACAGCTTACGCAGGTACGATGGGTGTTCCTGGAAGATCTAAAAGCGGATGTCACGCTGAGCGACAAACTGTGGATCTTCGCCCATCTGCTGATGCCCCACCTGGCGCAGGTAAAACAGCAGCCAGAAGATGCTGCGATGGTGCTGTTTACTTCCGGTTCTGAAGGCAATCCAAAAGGGGTGGTGCATAGCCATAAAAGTTTGCTGGCAAACGTTGAGCAGATTCGCACTATTGCTGATTTCACGGCCAACGATCGCTTTATGTCAGCGCTTCCGCTGTTCCACTCCTTTGGACTGACCGTCGGTTTATTTACCCCATTGTTCACCGGTGCGGAAGTGTTTCTCTACCCAAGCCCGCTGCACTACCGCATTGTGCCGGAGCTGGTGTATGACCGTAACTGCACCGTGCTGTTTGGTACTTCCACATTCCTTGGCAACTACGCGCGTTTTGCTAACCCCTATGACTTCTATCGCCTGCGTTACGTGGTGGCCGGTGCGGAAAAACTCCAGGAAAGCACCAAACAACTTTGGCAGGATAAATTTGGCCTGCGCATCCTTGAAGGTTACGGCGTGACGGAGTGCGCTCCTGTGGTTTCCATTAACGTGCCAATGGCCGCAAAAGTGGGCACGGTTGGGCGTATTCTTCCGGCGATGGATGCCCGGCTGATGGCGGTTCCCGGGATTGATGAGGGGGGGCGGTTACAGCTTAAAGGGCCAAATATCATGAAAGGGTATCTTCGTGTCGAAAACCCTGGCGTGCTGGAAGCACCGAGTGCTGAAAATGCCCTCGGTGAAATGGAAAGCGGCTGGTATGACACCGGCGATATTGTCAGCTTTGATGAACAAGGTTTTTGTGTGATTCAGGGGCGAGCTAAACGGTTTGCCAAAATTGCGGGTGAAATGGTCTCGCTGGAAATGGTAGAGCAGTTGGCGCTTGGCGTCTCTGCGGAAAAAATGCATGCCACCGTTATCAAAACGGATGCGGCGAAAGGTGAAGCGTTGGTGATGTTCACCACCGATGGCGAACTTAACCGCGAAAAACTGCTGCAATATGCTCGCGCCAATGGTGTGCCTGAGCTGGCCGTACCGCGTGATATTCGTTTCCTGAAACAATTACCTGTGTTAGGCAGCGGAAAACCGGATTTCGTCAGTTTGAAGGCGCTGGTTGATCAGCCGGAGAAAGAGAATGCGTGATAATGCCCTAAACGATACCTCTATATGGTCCCGAGGTATGATGGCTGTTACAGGCGCGCAGTTTTTATCGGCGTTTGGTGATAACGCTCTGCTCTTTGCCACCCTTGCGGTGTTAAAGCAGCAGTTCTATCCGGACTGGAGCCAGCCTGTATTGCAGATGGTCTTTGTAGGGGCGTATATCGTATTTGCCCCGTTTGTGGGGCAGGTTGCGGACAGCTTTGCCAAAGGGCGAGTGATGATGTTTGCCAACAGCCTCAAGCTGATGGGCGCGGCGGTGATCTGCTTTGGCCTAAATCCGTTTCTCGGTTATACGCTGGTGGGTGTTGGTGCAGCCGCTTACTCACCGGCTAAATACGGCATTCTCGGTGAATTAACGACCGGCGATCGTCTGGTGAAGGCAAATGGCTTGATGGAATCCTCCACCATTGCGGCGATTTTGCTTGGGTCTATGGCTGGCGGCATTTTAGCTGACTGGCATGTTTTGGCGGCTCTGGGCGTGTGCGTGCTGGCCTATGCCGGTGCGGTGGTAGCCAACTTATTTATCCCTAAACTCGCGCCTGCACGTCCTGGTCAGTCATGGCGTTTTACCCCGATGACGCGAAGTTTCTTCAACGCTTGCCGCGTGCTTTGGCGAAACGGTGAAACTCGCTTCTCGTTAGTGGGGACAAGTTTGTTCTGGGGGGCAGGCGTAACATTGCGCTTCTTATTAGTGCTGTGGGTGCCGGTTGCGCTGGGTATCGTCGATAATGCAACGCCGACCTATCTTAACGCGATGGTCGCCGTCGGGATTGTGGTTGGCGCAGGGGCTGCGGCAAAACTGGTAACGCTGAAAACCGTTGCGCGTTGTATGCCTGCCGGGATTTTGATTGGCGTTGGGGTGCTATTTTTCGCCATGCAAAACGCGTTGCTACCGTCTTATTTGCTCCTGGTACTGATTGGTATCATGGGCGGATTTTTCGTTGTTCCACTCAATGCGCTGCTTCAGGAACGTGGCAAGCAGACGGTGGGCGCGGGGAATGCGATTGCCGTGCAGAACCTCGGTGAAAATACCGCAATGCTGTTGATGCTGGGTCTTTTCTCGCTGGCGGTAAAAACAGGTGCGCCGATTGTCGGCATCGGCATCGGGTTTGGCGCGGTATTTGCGCTGGCTATTGGTGGGTTGTGGATCTGGCAGATTCGCCAGAAATAGTAGTTACCCCTCTCTGCAAAGAGAGGGGGATTCACATCATGGTGCCGGGTAGGTATAAACGCGGTTTACAGCTTCCAGCTCTTCAATCACATCTTCACTCAAATCCAAATGCAGGCTCTCAAGATTCGTTTTCAATTGCTCAAGTGTGGTTGCGCCTAACAGCGTACTGGCGACGAATGGCTGGCGACGCACAAAGGCCAGCGCCATCTGTGCCGGATCGAGATTGTGGCGTTTAGCGACATCCACATAAGCCGCAACCGCGCGCTCAGTTTGCTCTCCATTGTAGCGCGTAAAGCGGCTAAAGAGCGTATGACGAGCACCCGCAGGCCTGGCTCCGTTCAGATATTTCCCGGTTAATGTGCCAAACGCCAGGCAGGAATAGGCCAGTAACTCCACGCCTTCGCGCTGAGTGATTTCTGCCAGCCCCACTTCAAAGCTGCGGTTCACCAGGCTGTACGGATTCTGGATGGTGACGATACGCGGCAAATCATGTTTTTCAGCCAGTTGCAGGTAGCGCATCACGCCCCATGGCGTTTCATTAGAGACGCCGATGTAACGGATTTTCCCGGCACGCTGGAATTCGGTAAGCGCTTCAAGTGTTTCCAGCAGCGTGACCGGGACTGCGTTATCGGTCCACGTATAGCCCAGTTTGCCAAAGCAGTTGGTGGCACGCTGTGGCCAGTGAACCTGATAGAGATCGATATAGTCGGTTTGCAAACGTTTTAGGCTTGCGTCCAGCGCATCACGAATATTTCTGCGATCCAGCATTTGGTTCGGGCGAATACTCGCGTCGTTGTTGCGGCTTGGGCCACTCACTTTAGTGGCGATCACCAGCTTTTCACGATTCCCGCGCTGCTTTAACCAGTTTCCGACGTAGGTTTCTGTTAACCCTTGGGTTTCCGGGCGTGGAGGGACAGGATACATTTCTGCCACATCAATCAGGTTTACACCCTGACTTACGGCGTAATCAAGCTGTGCATGCGCGTCGGCTTCGCTGTTTTGCTCACCAAACGTCATGGTTCCCAGCCCTAGCGTACTTATTTCAAGTGAGCTGTGGGGGATACGGTGATAGTGCATAGCCGCTTTCCTTATTCTTCTGTTTTATCGGTCAGGCAGGCGCCTAACAAAAATGGACTATAAACATGGCAGAGGGGGAGTAAAAGTGAAAGAGGGGAAGCGAAGAAAAGTGTTACAGGCCAGCCAGGCGCTGACCTTTAGTGGCTAGCGTTCAATGATTTGTGAAACATCATCGCGGTTGATTTGCATCTCGTTGCCTTGCTGATCGCGATAGCTGACTAAACCGGTATCGTCATCGACCTGCGGTTTGCCATCGGTCAGGATCATTCGGCCATCTTTGGTTGCCATGACGTAATCGCTGCTACAACCTGAAACCGCAAATGCCAGACCGACAGCGGAAATTAGAACTGCCCATTTTTTCATTGTTCGCCTCGTGTGGTTTGGAATGACACATACATTCTAGTAATAACTCGGCGAGTGGGGGAATGTAAGCAGTAAATTCTTAAAAGAAACAGAGGGGAAGCGGAAAAGCTCCCCCTCTGCGGTTTAAAGCGGGTTCTTTTTGTTGCGGATAAGATTCAGTGTTTCTACGGCGATTGAGAAGAACATCGCAAAATAGATGTAACCTTTCGGCACATGAATATCGAAGCCTTCAAGAATCAGCGTAAAGCCGACCAGTAACAGGAATGAAAGCGCCAACATTTTCACTGACGGATGGCGTTCAACAAAATCACCAATCGATTTTGCGGCAAACATCATCACCATCACGGCAATCACCACGGCTGCCATCATAATAAACAGATGATCGGACAGGCCAACGGCGGTAATCACCGAGTCGAGGCTGAAAATAATATCCAGCAGCATAATTTGCACGATGGCGCCGAAAAAAGAGTGGACGTTAGTTTTTATACTCTCTTCTTCACCTTCAATGGACTCGTGGATCTCTTTGCTCGCTTTCCAGATTAAGAACAAGCCGCCCAATGCCAAAATAAGGTCTCGCGCCGAGAAGGCATGCCCCATTACGCTAAACAGCGGATGAATCAAGTGCGTCATCCAGGCGATCGACGCCAGCAGCACCAGCCGCATGATCATCGCGGCACCCAGCCCCAGACGGCGCGCTTTCGCCTGCTGTGCTTTAGGCAGCTTCGCCACGACAAGAGAAAGGAAGATGATATTGTCGATGCCCAGTACGATTTCGAGAATTGTCAGGGTGCCCAGCGCCATCCACGCGTTAGGATCGGTAATCCATGCAAACAACATTAAAAAATCCTGCCTGAAATAAATAAAACGCCAATTATAAGCGCCAGCTTAGAACTGGGTGCAAGTTAAATGAATCTACAACGAGAAATGATTAGCCAGCAGCGCCGCAGTAAAGTTCTTTTTCAGATAAAAACCGCGCGGCAGTGTGAGAATGGGGGACCCATCGGCACCAATGGCATCGGTCAGCGCTTTGCTATTGGCGGCTTTGGGTCGTAGTTGTAAAACTTCACCGTGGCGTGCGGTAATGCGTTCGACTTGACCGAGCACAATCAAATCCATCAGCTCTTCCCAATCCATGCGCAACTGGCGCTCTTCTTCTTCAGAAGGTGCCCAAAGCAGTGGCGAACCAATATGCCGCTCGGCTAACGGAATCTGCCGCTCGCCCTCAACGGGAATCCACAGCACCCGCTTTAATTTATGGCGCACATGGCTGGTTTCCCACACAACGCCGGTATTTCCCGTCAGCGGGGCGACACAGACAAACGTGGTTTCAAGCGGACGGCCTAATCTATCCACAGGAATGGTTTTCAGCTCAATACCCAGGGCCGCGAAATCCTGCTCGGGTTTACTTCCAGCGCTGGCACCCAACCATAATTCAAGCAAAACACCGATCCAGCCTTTATCGCGTTTTAGATCCGCAGGGATCGGCAAACTGGCTAACGCCGCTAGTTCGCCCAGCGTATAGCCTGCCAGTTTCTCGGCCTGAGTCAGTAAAATCTGTTCATTTTCTGGAGGGTTAAGTAATGGACGAAGTGCTTGCATGATGCCTTACTGCTAATTGGTTAAAAAATAGGCGCTATTTACCCACAGTGTGGAAATAGTTTAGCGTGCCGGGGATAAGAATGACAATGTACTGATTTTGAATCATTTTTATTGGCCAAATTTGTCATTTGTGGATTATGCAAAAACCTTTTCCCATTCTGGTCACTGGCAATGAACAGGATCTTACACCGGGTTATCCACAGAAAAATGGGATAACTGGCAAAAAAGCTCACTACTGGTTCGATTTACAGCCTTGACTGAGGGGGTAAACCCATTTTTTCGACAGATTGTGACTAACTTGTTGGCACAATCTGTGGATAAAAACGTCATTGGTTGATCTTTCATCAATGAAAGATCTTCGTGTGTGATGCCCATCACGTTACTGAGCTGGGGATGATTTTACACATCATTAATATAATGAATTTATTGATTATTTTAATTTGTCCCGGCGAGCATTTTTTAGAGTTATCCTAAGTTGTCCCGAGTGTATTAGGTAGTTCTTCACAGTTATATCCACAGAAAAAGTGAATAAACTCCCAGGCTCCCGGCCTCTAATGTTTATAACTCGGACATATTTTGTGAGTTATTCAAATGTTATTCCTTATAGCAACCGTTACACAGTGGTTTACCGTCTAGCGCTTGTATGAAACAATCGCCCTAATCTAAGTTTGTTTTGAGGTAGTCCGGTGATCGATGATGATGGCTACCGCCCGAATGTTGGTATCGTAATCTGTAATCGGCAGGGTCAAGTGATGTGGGCCAGGCGTTTTGGTCAACATTCCTGGCAGTTTCCGCAAGGTGGCATCAATCCTGGCGAATCCCCGGAACAGGCAATGTACCGGGAGCTTTTCGAGGAAGTGGGGTTACAGCGAAAAGATGTCCGAATACTCGCCTCGACCCGAAACTGGTTACGTTACAAGTTACCGAAACGTTTGGTGCGTTGGGACACAAAGCCGGTTTGTATCGGCCAGAAACAAAAGTGGTTTCTTTTGCAGTTGATCAGCAGCGACAACGATATCAATATGCAAACCAGCAGTACCCCAGAGTTTGATGGCTGGCGCTGGGTGAGCTATTGGTACCCGGTTCGTCAGGTCGTCTCCTTTAAACGCGATGTTTATCGTCGGGTGATGAAAGAGTTTGCAAGCGTTGTAATGCCGTTGCAGGAAGTTACGCCACCACGTAATAACGCGCCTGCATGGCGACGTAAAAGAGGTTAAGTCACGCGAAAAATGCTCACCCGCCTGCGAGAAATAGTCGAGAAGGTTGCCAGTGCTCCGCGCCTCAATGAGGCGTTGGATATTCTGGTTACAGACATCTGCCTTGCGATGGACACCGAGGTCTGCTCGGTTTATCTCGCAGATCATGACCGGCGTTGCTTTTACCTGATGGCGACGCGCGGCCTTAAAAAGCCGCGTGGCCGTACCATCACACTCGCGTTTGATGAAGGTATCGTTGGGTTGGTGGGCCGTCTTGCCGAACCTATTAACCTTGCGGATGCGCAGAAACACCCCAGCTTTAAATATGTCCCCGCGGTAAAAGAGGAGCGTTTTCGTGCCTTCCTTGGGGTCCCAATCATTCAGCGACGCCAGTTGCTGGGTGTGCTGGTGGTGCAGCAACGTGAGCACCGGCAATATGATGAAAGCGAGGAGTCCTTCCTCGTCACGCTCGCCACGCAAATGGCCGCGATTCTCTCTCAATCTCAGCTTGCAGCCCTGTTTGGCCAATATCGCCAGACGCGTATTCGTGCGCTGCCTGCATCACCCGGCGTTGCGATAGCTGAAGGCTGGATGGACTCGACGCTTCCGCTCATGGAGCAAGTGTCTGAAGCCTCAACGCTTGATACAACGCTTGAGCGAGAACGCCTGACCGCCGCTATTGAAGAGGCTTCAAATGAGTTTCGCCGCTACAGTAAACGCTTTGCGGCGGGCGCTCAGAAAGAAACGGCGGCTATTTTTGATCTTTACTCGCATCTACTCACCGATGCCCGGCTTCGTCGTGAATTATTTGAAGAAGTGGATCGAGGGTCGGTGGCTGAATGGGCGGTTAAAAAAGTCGTCGAAAAATTTGCGGAACAGTTCGCAAGTCTTACTGATGGCTACTTAAAAGAGCGAGCGGGGGATCTCCGCACGCTCGGCCAGCGCCTGTTATTCCATCTCGACGATAACATTCAGAGCCCAAATACCTGGCCTGAACGATTTGTTTTAGTCGCCGATGAGCTATCGGCCACCACGCTTGCCGAATTACCGCAAAACCGTCTGGTGGGTGTCGTGGTGCGCGACGGTGCGGCGAACTCTCACGCAGCGATTATGGTGCGCGCGTTGGGTATCCCGACGGTGATGGGCGCGGATATTCAGCCTTCGGTGCTGCACCGCCGCACCTTAGTGGTTGATGGTTACCGCGGCGAGCTCCTGGTTGATCCTGAAACCGTGCTGTTGCAGGAATACCAGCGCCTCATCACCGAAGAGAACGAACTCAGCCGCCTGGTCGAAGACGATGTTGATAGCGCCGCCGCGCTGAAAAGCGGTGAACGGGTGCAGGTGATGCTCAATGCGGGTCTTAGCCCTGAACATGAGCAGCAGCTAGGTAGCCGCATTGATGGTATCGGCCTGTATCGCACAGAAATCCCGTTTATGCTGCAAAGTGGTTTCCCATCAGAAGAAGAGCAAGTTGCCCAATACCAGGGCATGTTGCAGATGTTTAACGACAAGCCGGTCACGCTGCGAACGCTTGATGTAGGGGCTGATAAACAACTGCCGTATATGCCCATCAGCGAAGAAAACCCATGCCTGGGGTGGCGTGGGATCCGCATCACGCTTGACCAACCAGAGATTTTCTTGGTGCAGGTGCGTGCCATGCTGCGTGCGAACGCGGCAACGGGCAATTTAAGTATTCTTCTGCCGATGATCACCAGTATCGACGAGATAGATGAAGCGCGCCGTCTCATCGATCGCGCCGGGCGTGAAGTGGAAGAGGTGCTCGGATACGAATTACCCAAACCGCGCATCGGCGTGATGGTTGAAGTCCCATCAATGGTATTTATGATGGGGCACCTTGCCAGCCGGGTTGATTTTATCTCTGTCGGAACGAATGACCTGACGCAGTATCTGCTGGCCGTTGACCGAAACAATACTCGTGTTGCAAGCCTCTATGACAGCCTGCACCCGGCGATGCTGCGCGCATTGCACCACATTGCAAAAGAAGCGGAACGTAACGGTATCGATCTTTGCCTGTGCGGTGAAATGGCGGGCGACCCGATGTGCGTCGCCCTACTTGTAGGGATGGGATATCGCCATCTATCAATGAACGGACGTTCGGTTGCACGCGTCAAATATCTGCTTCGTCATATCAGCCAGGAAGAGGCTCAACTGCTTGCGCAGCGTAGCCTTGAGGCCCAACTCGCAACAGAGGTGCGCCATCAAGTAGCCTCTTTCATGGAGCGCCGTGGTATGGGCGGCCTGATTCGCGGCGGGCGCTAAGGCGCCCGTTGTTTCTCCAGTTTATAAATAGCCGTTAGCATTCGAGTTACAGGTAGACGGTAAGGGAATAAACCCCTTTAGTAAGTCATTCGGGTTTATGAGTGCTGCTAACACCTCTGTGGCTTGAGGGATGACGGCTATATTACATATCTTTTACAACTTGCCCGACTCAACCCTCCCACCCTTTGTGCTATGATCCGCTGCTTTCGGAGCGCATCAGCACAGATGCGTACTTGCAACCCATCGTCGACTTTCGGTGGGGTAACAACGGTTTGTGGTGACAGATGAATAGTGGCTATCTGCATTTCCCTGAATTTGACCCGGTGATTTTTTCCGTCGGGCCAGTCTCTTTGCACTGGTATGGCGTGATGTACCTGGTCGGTTTCGTGTTTGCCATGTGGCTTGCGGGCCGCCGTGCCAATAAGCCAGGCAGCGGTTGGACAAAAGACGAAGTAGAAAACCTGCTCTACGCGGGCTTCCTGGGTGTTTTCTTGGGTGGGCGTCTTGGGTATGTTTTCTTCTACAACCTGCCTGCTTTCCTTGCCGATCCCCTGTACCTGTTCAAAGTCTGGGATGGCGGCATGTCCTTCCACGGTGGACTGGTCGGTGTTATCTGCGTGATGATCTGGTTCGCGCGTCGAACCCAGCGCTCCTTCTTCCAGGTCGCTGATTTCATTGCGCCACTGATTCCATTTGGCCTGGGCGCTGGCCGCCTTGGCAACTTCATCAATGGTGAATTGTGGGGCCGTGTTGATCCAAACTTCCAGTGGGCCATGTTGTTCCCGGGCTCCCGTAGCGAAGACATCGGCCTGCTTGCCACTCATCCAGAATGGCAGTCTTTGTTTAACACCTACGGCGTACTGCCGCGCCATCCTTCCCAGCTTTATGAAATGGTTTTGGAAGGCATTGTGCTCTTCATCATTCTTAACCTATTTATCCGCAAGCCGCGCCCAATGGGGGCCGTTTCTGGCCTGTTCCTGATTGGCTATGGCGCATTCCGTATCATCGTTGAATTCTTCCGCCAGCCGGACCAACAGTTTACCGGTGCCTGGGTTCAGTACATCAGCATGGGGCAAATCCTCTCGATTCCGATGATTGTCGCGGGTGTGATTATGATGGTTTGGGCGTATCGTCGCCGTCCACAGCAACAGCTTTCGTGAGGAAACATGCAACAGTATCTTGATTTGATGAAACATGTGCTGGAAAACGGCACACCAAAAGATGACCGTACCGGCACGGGTACGCTGTCGATTTTCGGTCATCAGATGCGCTTTAATCTGCAAGATGGTTTCCCGCTGGTTACCACTAAACGCTGCCATTTACGCTCCATCATTCATGAACTGCTGTGGTTTTTGAAAGGTGACACCAACGTGGCCTATCTGCATGAAAACAACGTCTCAATCTGGGACGAATGGGCAGATGAAAATGGTGACCTTGGCCCGGTGTATGGTAAGCAGTGGCGTTCCTGGGCTACGCCTGATGGTCGTCACATTGACCAGCTAACCACCGTAATTAACCAGCTTAAAAACGATCCGGATTCACGCCGTATCATTGTTTCTGCATGGAACGTGGGCGAGCTGGACAAAATGGCGCTGGCCCCGTGCCACGCTTTCTTCCAGTTCTATGTTGCTGACGGCAAACTCTCCTGCCAGCTTTACCAGCGTTCTTGCGATATCTTCTTAGGTCTTCCATTTAATATCGCCAGCTACGCTTTGCTGGTGCATATGATGGCGCAACAGTGCGACCTGGAAGTGGGCGATTTTGTCTGGACCGGGGGGGATACTCACCTGTACAGCAATCACCTGGAGCAAACGCGTTTGCAATTAACTCGCGAACCGCGTGCGCTGCCAAAATTGGTCATCAAACGCAAACCTGAATCTCTGTTTGACTACCGTTTTGAAGATTTCGAAATAGAAGGCTACGATCCTCACCCAGCGATTAAAGCTCCTGTGGCTATCTAATCGCTGACAGCCTGCCATAACCGGTGCCATTTGTGCGCCGGTTTTTTTTGCCCAAAAGATAGCTTTGCGAGCCGCCTTCCTGCGCTTTTGTAATCTATTGCAACAGCAAAACTTTCCTTCGAGAGCTCTCGAAAAACAAACCTTTGCCAGTAGCGGAGAATCTGGCAGTGGGCACAATGCCGCCATGAAAACAAAAGAACATGGCTTCAGCCTGATAGAAATGATGGTGGTGATGGCCCTTGTTGCAATGCTTAGCGCAGGCGGGGTTTACGGCTGGCAAAAGTGGCAGCAACAGCAGCGGCTGGGGATCGCTACGCAGCAGATTCGCAATCTGCTTGAACAGTTGCGCAGCGACGCTAACTGGCATAACCGCGACCATTTGCTTAGGGTAAATCGCAGTGCGGGAGGCTGGTGTTTGTCGAGCAAACAGATTGATGTAAACACCTGTAAGCCAGGGGGGCGCTGGCAGTTGGTCCAGCCTTTTGCAGATGTTGATATCACAGAGATAACGCCGGGGCTTGGTTTTTATGGGGTAAGAAACACCGCCTGGCCCGGGCATATTACGGTACAAAGTCCTACCGGAAAGTGGCGCATTATACTTTCGGCTCAGGGACGAATTCGTGTCTGCGAAGTGACAGGGAGTAACAAATGCAGCTAAATCAGCATGGATTCACCTTACTTGAAACACTTATTGCGATGGCATTGAGCAGTATTGTTTTGCTGGGCGCAGGCCGGTTATTTCCTGTTTTACAGCGAGCAGTGCTGCAACAATATCAAAAAGAAACCTTGCAAGAATCGCTGTGGCAATTGGCGTTTAGCGTGGGAAAACAATTGCAACGTGCAGGTTACTGTCACGGAAAGTGCCAGGGCAATGGGCTGGCACTGCGCAAGGGGGGCGAGTGTGTTCTGTTGCAATGGGATAGCAACAGTAATGGTCGATGGGAACCTTCCGGCCATTCGGAAGCTGAGCAGACTGGGTTTCGTCTTAACAATAACACTCTGGAAGCGATGCGTGGTGCAACCAGCTGTGAAGGTAGCGGCTGGGAGAAGATCTCCGATCCCGCCACTATGGTGATACAAAAATTTTCAGTAACCCAGATGGCGCGACATTCTCTGCCTCCACTACTGGTAATTGAGTTGGCAGCCGCTTTCAGAAAGGGCGAAACCCCGGTGTCTTTACGCCATATCGTTGCGGGATACAACCTGTGACCAGACTCGCTGAGAAAGGAAACTCTACCCTTGGGTTCGTGCTGCTATTGTTTTCTTTAGGGATACTTATGCTCAGTGGATTGCAACAGCAGCTAAGTCACCAACGCCATTTGGTGACCAGTGAAGTCAGTTTTATTAAACAATATGTAGCCGCCGCTTCAGCTCAAGCCTGGGGGAGCCAGCTATTGTGGCAACCGCAGCAAAAATGGCAATGCCAACACCGGCCAGAAAAAGGCTGGAAAGCGTGTGTATTACACGTAGAAAAGAGTGAGTTTGTATTGGCTGTATATGGCGTTATTTCAGGCCAGCAAACACCTTTAACGCTCTGGCAGTGGGGAACGATAGATAACTCACGTTGGTTATCAATGCCACATGGCTGGCTTGATTTTTGCCCGCTAACGGAGGCTGCCCAGTGCCAGTTACCCCAGTAAAATCAATCCAGAGTGGATTCAGTTTGATTGAAGTGCTTTGTGCGATGGCGCTGTTTTCAGTGGTGATGCTGGCCTTATTGGGTTATCACCGCGTCTTACAGCAGGGATTCCAGTCACAATGGCAATTCCGTCAGCTTTGGCGATTAGCCGCCGAAATGGGGGAACCCGAATCACCATTGCCAACCAGTGAATGGAAAGTCAGTCGGCAGCAGACATCAGCGGCGGGATGTGTCAGCATCACCGTTACGATTACCAGCCCTGTTGGGCGAACCGGGCAGTTGGCGCGGTTACATTGTCCTCAGAACGAGAAAAGTCAGGAGTAGCGATTCTATGTTGCGTGTTTACCATTCCAACCGCCTGGATGTGCTGGAAGCAATTATGGAATTTATTGTGGAAAGGCAACCGCTGCCGGACCCTTTCCAACCAGAGGTTGTGTTGGTACAAAGCACTGGTATGGCGCAATGGCTGCAAATGACGCTGGCTCAAAAATTTGGTATTGCGGCGAACATTAGTTTCCCGCTTCCGGCGAGTTTTATCTGGGATATGTTTGTACGGGTGTTACCAAACATCCCGGAACAAAGTGCGTTCAATAAGCAGAGTATGAGCTGGAAGTTGATGACGCTCATCCCCACGATGCTCGAAAGGCCTGAATTTGCCTTGCTGAACCAATATCTGGAACAGGATGAAAATGGCAGAAAACTCTCTCAGTTGGCCTCAAGAATTGCCGATCTCTATGACCAATATTTAGTATATCGACCGGGTTGGTTAAGCCATTGGGAAAAAGGGGAGCTTGTCGACAATGTGGGGGAAGCGCAACTGTGGCAGGCCCCGCTGTGGGCAGCATTAGTTCGCCATACGCATGAACTTGGGCAACCAGAATGGCACCGTGCAAACCTGTATCAACGTTTCATTGATACCCTGGAATCAAGCCGTGAATGCCCTCAGGGCTTGCCTGCCCGCGTCTTTATCTGCGGTATTTCGGCATTGCCTCCGGTCTACCTTCAGGCACTTCAGGCGCTGGGTAAACATATTGATGTGCATTTGCTGTTTACCAACCCATGTCGTTACTACTGGGGCGATATTAAAGACCCTGCCTATTTTGCCCGGTTGATTAGTCGCCGCCGCCGGAAACATGCCCAGGAAGAGATCACTCTTCCATTGTTTAAAGATAGCGAGACAGCTTCTTCGCTGTTTAACGATGACGGTCAGCAAGATATTGGCAACCCGTTGCTGGCGTCATGGGGAAAGTTAGGACGGGATTACACTTTCCTGTTAGCTGAACTACAACATTTTGAGGAAATTGACGTATTTGTCGATCTTGAACCTACTAACCTGCTGAGTTGTTTGCAGTTTGATTTGCTTGAGCTTCAGAACAATGCGGTTACCGGGCTAACCGAAGACGAGTTTGAACATAGCCATAAAAAACGCATTCTTTCTGCGGACGATCGTTCTGTCACTTTCCACGAATGTCATAGCCCTCAGCGCGAAGTTGAAGTCCTGCACGATCAACTTCTGGCGATGCTGGATGCTGACCCGACGCTAACCCCGCGCGATATTATCGTGATGGTGGCAGATATCGACAGTTACAGCCCCTTTATCCAGGCGGTATTTGGCAGCGCCGTTGGCGAGCGCAGGCTTCCTTTTGCTATTTCTGACCGTCGTGCCCGTCAGGCGCACCCGGCCCTACAAGCCTTTATCTCATTACTTTCACTCCCTGATAGCCGTTTTGCTGCGCAAGATGTTCTTGCTCTGCTTGAAGTTCCTGCCTTAGCCGCCCGTTTTTCTATTAACGAAGAAGGACTGCGTTATTTACGTCTATGGGTCAATGAGTCAGGAATCCGATGGGGGATTGATGATGACAACGTGAGAGAACTGGATCTCCCGGCAACCGGGCAGCATACATGGCGCTTTGGCTTAACCCGTATGCTGCTTGGCTATGCGATGGAAAGCCAGGCGGGGGAATGGCAGTCGATCCTTCCTTACGATGAATCGAGCGGTTTAATTGCTGAACTTGTTGGACAACTGGCTGAGCTCTTAATGCAGCTGAATATTTGGCGGCGTGAGCTTTCCGTGGCGCGGCCATTAACGGAATGGACGACCGTCTGTCGCGAGATGTTAACGAGTTTCTTCCTGCCTGATACGGAAACTGAAGCTGCGTTGGCGCTTATTGAGCAGCAGTGGCAAGAAATCATCAAATACGGTGTGGAATCGCAATATCAGGAAAACGTTCAGCTGGTTTTATTGCGGGATGATCTGGCTCAACGGCTTGACCAGGAGCGTATCAGCCAACGCTTCTTAGCCGGGCCAATCAACTTCTGCACCCTGATGCCGATGCGTTCTATCCCATTTAAAGTGGTTTGCTTGCTGGGCATGAATGACGGCATTTACCCGCGTACTTTAGCGCCGCTTGGGTTCGATTTGATGAGCCAAAAACCGCAGCGTGGGGATCGTAGCCGCCGGGATGATGACCGCTATTTGTTCCTGGAGGCCCTCAACTCCGCGCAGGTACGTTTTTATATCAGCTATATTGGGCGCTCAATCCAGGATAACAGTCAACGCTATCCTTCTGTATTGGTTGACGAACTGCTGGATTACATCGCGCAAAGCCACTGCTTGCCGCGAGACGTTGAACGTACCTGCGATGAAAGCAGCGAACAGGTGAAAAAGCATCTGGTTCAACAGCACCACCGCACTCCCTTTGAAGCAGGTAATTTTTTACCAGGAACGACATCGCAAAGTTACGCTAACGAATGGCTACCCGCTGCGAGTGAGCAGGGCCAAACCCAGGTGCCGTTTATTCAGCCGTTGCAAGAAAAGGTTCATGAGATCATTACGCTGGATCAGTTACAACGTTTCTGGCGACACCCTGTACGCGCGTTCTTCCAGATGCGTCTCGGGATTCACTTCAGGCTTGAAGAAACCGATCTTCCTGACGCCGAACCTTTCACATTAGATAGCCTTGAACGTTTCCAGATGAATCAGGAATTGCTGAATACCCTGGTTCAGGAAGGCGATACGCAGCAGTTGTTCCGTCGTTACCGGGCGGCAGGCACGTTGCCGTATGGCGCATTTGGCGAAATATTATGGGAAAACCAGTTACTCGAAATGGAGGAGCTGGCGCAAAAAGTGAGAGCCGAGCGGCAAAATGGTAGCAGCCTGGAAGTCTCACTGCAGGTTGATGGAACAAGTCTGGAAGGGTGGTTGTCGGATGTTCAGGACGATGGGCTGCTGCGTTGGCGTCCGTCAATTCTGAACCCCGCACACGGTCTGCAATTGTGGATTGAACATGTGGTTTGGTGCGCGATGGGTGGAAAGGGCGAAAGCCGTCTTTATGGACGTGATTCAACCGAGTGGAAATTCACTGCACTGGAGGTGAAACAGGCGCAACAGTACCTCAGGCAACTGGTTGAGGGATACCGGAAAGGATGGGTTGAGCCGCTCATATTACTGCCTGTAAGCGGTGGGGCATGGATAAAAGCCTGTTATGAACCGGCAAATGATGCCATTTTATGGGATGAGCAAACGCAACAGAAAGCCAAAAGTAAGCTATTGGCCGCCTGGGAAGGTAATCAGCGAGTAGAAGGCGAGGGGGCAGATATGTGGTTGCAACGCCTGTATCGAACTCTGGAGCCTGATTACTACGAAGCGATTATTACCGAAGCTGAGCGTTACTTGCTGCCGATGTTTCGCTTCAATAAAGCCTAAATAATAGTATAAAAATTGCACAATCCGGCAGGTTCATTTATGATGCGCAACTTGCTCAGGATTGGCGAAAAAAGAAACAACTAAAATAACAGATTGTTTTTAAAAGTTGTTAATGATGAGTGAGTTAGGAAGTTTCGTGATTATGAGGTTCGTGAATGCCTAAATGCAGCACCTGGTTAAAACCGCTTTTCTTGTTAGTTGCTCTTTGGGCACCATTAAGTCAGGCAGACACGGGTTGGCAACCTATCCAGGAAACTATCCGTAAAAGTGAGAAAGACAATCGCCAATATCAGGCTGTGCGCCTTGATAACGGCATGACGGTTCTGCTGGTTTCTGATCCGCAGGCTGTTAAGTCATTGTCTGCGCTGGTGGTGCCTGTTGGATCCCTTGAAGATCCTGACGACCATCTTGGCCTGGCTCACTACCTTGAACACATGACGCTGATGGGCTCCAAAAAATATCCCGAGCCGGATAGCCTGTCAGAATTCCTCAAAAAGCACGGTGGCAGCCATAACGCCAGCACCGCGACCTACCGCACCGCATTTTATCTCGAAGTGGAAAATGACGCGTTGGAAGGAGCGGTAGATCGCTTGTCGGATGCTATCGCTGAGCCAAACCTTGCCCCTGAGTATGCCGAGCGTGAACGTAACGCGGTGAACGCCGAGCTGACCCTGGCCCGCGCTCGTGACGGTATGCGTATGGCGCAGGTTAGTGCAGAAACCATTAACCCAGCGCACCCTGGTTCGCGTTTTTCTGGCGGGAATCTGGAAACTCTGCGTGATAAACCGGGTAGTAAATTGTTGGATGCGCTGGTGGCTTTTCGGGATAAATACTATTCCGCGAACCTGATGAAAGCGGTTATTTACAGCAATAAGCCTCTGCCTGAACTGGCTAAAATTGCTGTAGAAACTTATGGTCGCGTGCCGAATAAAAATATCGAACGGCCTGTTATTGATGTGCCGGTTGTGACCGAGGCGCAAAAAGGCATCGTCATTCATTATGTGCCAGCGCTGCCGCGTAAAGTGGTCCGCGTTGAATTTCGCATCGACAATAATAGCGATAAATTCCGCAGCAAAACGGATGAGCTAATTGGCTATTTGATTGGCAACCGTAGCAACAATACGCTCTCTGACTGGCTGCAAAAGCAGGGGCTTGCAGACAGCATTCGTGCTGATTCTGACCCGTTGGTGAATGGGAATAGTGGCGTGTTCGCCATTTCTGTCTCGTTAACCGACAAAGGCCTCGCACAGCGGGATGAAGTGGTTGCCGCTATATTCAGCTATTTGAATAAATTGCGTGAAACGGGCGTTGATAAAAGCTATTTCGATGAACTGGCTCATGTGCTGGATCTCGACTTCCGTTATCCGTCGATTACTCGTGATATGGATTACGTTGAATGGTTAGCTGACACCATGCTGCGTGTTCCTGTCGAGCATACGCTGGATGCCGTAAACATTGCCGATCAATACGATCCCGCAGCGATTAAATCCCGTTTGGATATGATGACGCCGCAAAATGCTCGCGTTTGGTATATCAGCCCGAAAGAGCCTCACAACAAAATGGCCTATTTTGTCGAAGCCCCTTATCAGGTCGACAAAATTACCCCGCAGGTATTTGATACCTGGCAGCAAAAAGCAGCGGCCATCAAGCTGGAGTTGCCGCGGTTGAACCCGTACATTCCTGACGACTTTACGTTGGTAAAACCTGACAAAACCTATTCTCATCCAGAGCTGCTGGTGAAAGAACCGGGATTACGCGTGCTGTATATGCCAAGTCACTACTTTGCCAGCGAACCTAAAGCTGATGTGACCATGGTGCTGCGTAACCCGCAGGCGATGGACAGTGCAAAAAATCAGGTGCTGTTTGCCTTAAATGACTACCTGGCGGGCATTGCCCTCGACGAGCTCAGTAATCAGGCTTCCATCGGCGGAATTGGTTTTTCGACCAACGCTAACAGCGGCTTAATGGTGAATGCCAACGGTTACACCCAACGTTTACCGCAGCTTTTTGAAGCGCTGTTAAAAGGGTATTTCTCTTATACACCGACGGAAGAACAGCTTGAGCAGGCGAAGTCATGGTATGCACAGATGATGGATTCTGCTGAAAAAGGCAAAGCCTACGATCAGGCGATTATGCCTGTACAAATGGTGTCGCAGGTGCCGTATTTCCAGCGTGAAATACGCCGGGCATTATTGCCAACGCTGACCTTAAAAGACGTGCTCGAATATCGTGAAGTATTAAAAACCAATGCGAAACCTGAGTTTTTAGTCCTGGGTAATATGTCTGCGGATCAGGCTAAAGATCTGGCGCATCGGGTACAAAGCCAGCTTGGTACCAAAGGGAATGAGTGGTGCCGCAATAAAGACGTGCTGGTGGATAAACAACATTTAGCGATGTTCGAAAAAACGGGGAGCAGCACTGACTCAGCATTAGCCGCGGTTTATGTACCGAAAGGTTATGACGAGATGGCGAGTACGGCTTATAGCTCAATGTTGGGGCAGATCATTCAGCCGTGGTTCTACAACCAGTTGCGCACACAGGAACAGTTGGGCTATGCGGTATTTGCCTTCCCAATGTCGATTGGCCGTCAATGGGGAATCGGCTTCTTATTGCAAAGCAATGATAAGCAACCGGCCTATTTGTATCAGCGTTTTAAAGCGTTTTACCCAATCGCTGAGCAAAAATTACGTAATATGAGTGCGGAAGATTTCGCGCAGTTGCAGCAAGGAATGATCACCGAAATAATGCAGGCGCCGCAAACTTTGTCTCAGGAAGCCTCGCAATTGAGCAAAGATTTTGATCGTGGAAACCTGGACTTTGATTCGCGTGATAAAGTAGTCGCCGAAATTAAAAAGTTGACCCCACAAAAACTGGCCGATTTCTTCCACCAGGCGGTGATTGAACCGCAGGGAATGGCTGTCCTGTCGCAAGTTTCTGGTAGCCACAATGGTAAGGCAGAGTATGCCGCTCCGGACGGTTGGAAAACCTGGAAGGAGGTCAGCGGATTGCAACAATCGTTACCACAGGTAGACGCTAAATAACATGTTCCCCGCGCCTGCGGGGATAAAACGTGAGGAATAATGACCGGAACTACGCAGCCTCTTGATCCCCTAAGTTTACCTTTGACGGGGGAGCGACTGATTGAAGCCTCTGCCGGTACCGGAAAAACGTTCACCATTGCGGCGCTGTATCTGCGTTTGTTGCTTGGCCTGGGTGGGGAAAATGCCCATCCCCGGCCTCTTTCCGTTGAAGAATTACTGGTCGTAACCTTTACTCAGGCCGCGACTGAAGAGCTCCGAGGCCGTATTCGCGCCAATATTCATGAGCTGCGTATCGCCTGTATACGCAATCGCACGGAAAATCCCCTGTTCCAAAACTTGCTGGCAGAAATCCCTGACCTTCAGCAGGCTGCCCAAATTCTGCGACTCGCCGAACAGCAAATGGACGAAGCCGCCATTTTCACCATCCATGGTTTTTGCCAGCGCATGCTTAGCCTGAATGCTTTTGAATCGGGCATGCTGTTTGAACAACAGCTCATTGAAGATGAATCGCTGTTACGCCGCCACGCATGTGCGGATTTCTGGCGACGCCATTGTTACCCATTACCTAAACCTGTTGCCCAGGTTATGGCGGATGAATGGGCGGGGCCTGATGAACTGCTCCGGGATATCAACAGTTGGCTGCAAGGCGAACAACCGGTTCTGAAACAGCCCCCGGCCGACGACGAAACGCTGCTCGCCCGTCATCAAAAAATCATCGACGCAATTGAGGATGTGAAAGCACAGTGGCGTGCCTGCGCGGATGAAATTGCGCAGATCCTGAACGTGGCTAAAATAGATCGCCGCAGTTACAGCAGTAAAAACTTACCTAACTGGCTGAATATCGTCGGTACATGGGCGCAGTCAGAAACCACAACCTACAAATTGCCCGAGCAATTAGAGCGCTTTTCTCAGTCGATGCTTGATGAGAAAACCAAAGAAGGGCAGCCGCCGCAACATCCTATTTTCAGAGCGATTAACAGCCTGCTAGGCGAACCGCTGACGCTGCGTGATTTAGTTATCGCCCGTGCGATGGCTGAAATCCGCTATACCGTGCAGCAAGAAAAACGCCGCCGTGGCGAGTTAGGTTTTGACGATATGCTGACTCGCCTTGATGAAGCGTTACGCAAACCTGGCGGTGATGCACTTGCTGCTGCGATTCGTGGCCGGTTCCCGGCGGCAATGATCGATGAGTTCCAGGATACCGATCCGCAGCAATATCGCATTTTCAGGCGCTTGTATCTCAATCAGCCAGATACGGCGCTCCTGCTTATCGGTGATCCAAAACAGGCTATTTACGCATTCCGTGGCGCGGATATTTTTACCTATATGAAAGCCCGCCGCGAGGTAAGTGCCCACTATACGTTGGACACTAACTGGCGCTCATCGCCGATGATGATAAACAGCGTAAATACTCTGTTCCAACAACTGGATAATCCTTTCTTATTTCAGCAAATTCCCTTCTTGCCCGTGAAAGCGGCGGAGAAGAACAGCGGCCTGCGTTTTACTTTTAAAGGAAAAACACAGGCGGCGCTGTCTCTTTGGGTTAAGCCCGGCGATGGATGTGGTGTAAGTGATTACCAACAAACCATGGCGATGCAGTGTGCCCAGCAGATTCGTGACTGGCTGAGTGCCGGGCAGCGCGGCGAAGCATTGCTTTGGAAAGGTGAAAAATCTCGCCCGGTGCAGTCTTCAGACATTACGATTTTGGTGCGTAGCCGCGGCGAAGCATCCATTGTGCGCGAAGCGTTGGGCGCCCTGAATATTCCCTCGGTCTATCTCTCAAATCGTGACTCGGTATTTGCCACACCGGAAGCCCGTGAAATCCTGTGGATTTTACAGGCGGTGCTGGCACCTGAAATAGAAACCGCGCTGCGTAGTGCTGTCGCAACCAGTATGTTAGGCCTCGATGCCAGAATGATTGAGGCGTTAAACAATGACGAAAATGCCTGGGATCGATTGGTCGAAGAGTTTTCGGAGTATCGCCAAATTTGGCTCCGCAGGGGTGTGATGCCCATGCTACGGGCGTTGATCGCACATCGCCAGGTCGCCGAAAACCTGCTGGCGACACCGGGCGGCGAGCGGCGTCTTACCGATATTCTGCACATCAGCGAATTGTTGCAGGAAGAGTCCGCGCAAACCGACAGCGAACACGCTTTGGTTCGTTGGCTGGCGCAGCAGGTGGCTGAGCCTGATAACAACGCAGCCAGCCAACAACTGCGTCTCGAAAGCGATCGGCATCTGGTTCAGGTCGTAACTATCCATAAATCCAAAGGGCTGGAATATCCGCTGGTCTGGTTGCCATTTATTGCTAATTACCGTGCGCAGAGCAGCGGCCTGTACCACGACCGCTCAACCTTTTCGCCGTTACTGGATTTAAGCGATGATGCGGAAAGCCTGAGCCTTGCGGAAGAAGAACGTCTGGCTGAAGATTTACGTCTGCTGTATGTAGCGTTGACGCGCTCCGTCTGGCATTGCAGCCTCGGTGTCGCTCCGTTGTTTAAAGGAAATCGCGCCAAAAAAGGGAACAGCGATCTCCATTTGGGCGCGCTCGGCTATCTTCTGCAAAAAGGTGAGGCGAAAGATGCGGCGGGGTTGCAGGCGTGCCTGATGGAACTGGCCGGTGAGTCAATCAGCGTCGAAGAACCTGAGTCGGAAGATCACACCCCATGGAAACCGGTGAGTGCAGACCGGCCTGAACTCAGCGCCCGGAAGATGAAAAGGTACGTTGTAGATACCTGGCGCGTGACCAGTTACTCCGGCTTGCAGCAGCATGGTGGTAGTCAGGCGTTAGATTTATTGCCGCGTCTGGATGTGGATGCCGCAGGTGTGGCACCGGTGCAAAGTGAGCCATTACTTACGCCGCACACCTTCCCGCGTGGTGCAGGGCCTGGCACATTCTTGCATAGCCTTTTTGAAGGGATTGATTTTACTCAGCCGCTGGATGACGTCTGGATTGCACAGCACCTGGCGTCTCAAGGTTTTGGTGAAGAGTGGCAGCCGATTATCACGCAGTGGTTGCAGGCAATTTTACAGGCTCCGTTGAATGAAACAGGCGTGTCGCTAAACCAGTTAACGCCTCAAGAAAAACAGGTCGAGTTGGAATTCTATCTGCCGATAGAGAGTGATTTGCAGGCCACAGATTTAGACGCCCTGGTGCGCGAATATGACCCGCTCTCAGCCAGTTGCCCGCCGTTAAATTTCAGGCAGGTGCGCGGCATGTTGAAAGGTTTTATCGATCTTGTGTTCCGCTGGCAGGGGCGCTATTACCTGCTGGATTACAAGTCCAACTGGCTAGGCGAAGACAGCAGCGCTTATACCCCGGAAGCGATGGCGGGTGCGATGCAATCCCATCGCTATGACCTGCAATATCAACTCTATACGCTGGCGCTACACCGTTATCTGCGCCACCGTATTCCTGATTACGATTACCAGCGCCATTTCGGCGGCGTTATTTATCTTTTCTTGCGTGGGATTGAAAACAACGGTTCGCCGCAAGGGATATTTTCGACATGCCCTGATGTGCAATTGATTACAAAAATGGATGCGCTTTTTGCCTGCAAAACGGATGAGGTCACGCCATGAAAATGTCTGAGCTTTTACAGTCGGCAGTCGAGCAAAAGTTATTGCGTGCCCTGGATTCGCAGTTCGCGATGATGATTGCCAGCGACGAACAGCCTGCCGTGATGCTTGCCGCCGCATTGGTCAGCCACGATGCGGGCGAAGGCCATGTGTGCATTCCTCTTTCACGTCTTAGCCCGGAATTCTGTTTTGCCGGACGACAGCCAGATTTGGCGGCACAACTCTTTGCTCAGGCTGGAATAGAAACGGAATGGCGCGAGGCGCTGCTTGCATCGCCTGCGGTCAGTGAGCATGACGGGGCCACGCCGTTGAAGCTGATTGGGGAACGGCTCTATTTGAACCGGATGTGGCAAAACGAGCAGTCGGTCGCGCGTTTTTTTGGCGAGGAAAACCGCGCGATATCGCTGGATGAAACCAAAGTCATTAGCGTGCTGAATCAGCTTTTTGAACCTATGGCCGAGACCGACTGGCAGAAAGTGGCGGCAGCCGTGGCGCTGACGCGACGCATTTCGGTGATTTCTGGCGGGCCAGGTACCGGCAAAACGACAACCGTCGCTAAGCTCCTCGCCGCCCTGGTTCAGCTTTCAGATGCCAAACCTTTACGTATCCAGTTAGCGGCGCCGACCGGTAAAGCGGCGGCGCGTCTGACGGAATCATTAGGTTCGGCGTTACGCCGATTGCCGCTCGATGATGAACAAAAAGCTGCGTTACCTGACGATGCGTGTACGTTGCACCGATTATTGGGCGCGCAGCCCAATAGCCAGCGCCTGCGTTATCACGCCGGGAATCCGCTGCATCTTGATGTGCTGGTGGTTGATGAAGCCTCAATGGTGGATTTACCGATGATGGCAAAACTGATCAACGCGCTGCCCGCGCATGCGCGGGTTATCTTCCTCGGTGACCGCGATCAGCTGGCTTCGGTAGAAGCGGGGGCGGTGCTCGGGGATATCTGCCATTACGTTACGCATGGATATTCGCCCGCAAGGGCGGCAGAGTTAAGCCAACTGACGGGGTATTCACTTCCCGCAGGAGATGGAAATCAGGCAAGCGTGCTGCGTGACGGGCTTTGCCTGCTGCAAAAAAGTTACCGTTTTGATAGCCGTTCCGGTATCGGGCAACTGGCATTTGCGGTGAATGCCAGTGACGCAAAACGCTCTAAAGCCCTATTCACGCAAGGTTTTGGTGATATTACGAAGCAACCGCTGCGAGAGACGGACGATTACGCCGCGATGATTGCGGATGCGGTAGAGGGTTATCGGCCATATCTGGAGTTAATGCGTAATCAGGCGGAACCCGCGGCTATTCTCGAAGCATTCGGACGTTACCAGCTCTTATGCGCGTTGCGGGACGGCCCGTTTGGCGTTAGCGGCTTGAACCATCGTATCGAACAGGCGCTGATTCAAAAACGGCTGATTGAACGGCCAAATCAGGCGGCATCGCGCTGGTATAACGGCAGGCCCATTATGATTTCCCGTAACGATAGCGCGTTGGGCCTGTTCAACGGCGACATTGGTATCGCCCTGGATAGAGGCGAGGGGCTGCGGGTATGGTTCCCGATGCCGGATGGTTCCATCAAATCCGTGCAGCCGAGCCGTTTGCCGGGCCACGACACCGCTTTTGCCATGACGGTTCACAAGTCGCAGGGTTCGGAGTTTGACCACGCGGCACTGGTGCTGCCCAATCAATTTACCGCCGTGGTTACGCGTGAACTGGTTTATACGGCGATTACGCGTGCGCGAAATAGATTATCTCTGTATGCCGACGATCGGGTGTTAGATAAGGCGATAGTGACGAAGACCGAACGGCGGAGCGGATTGATGGAGAGTTTTAGCTAGCCCTTTGCAGGGCTAGTTTCTTGTCGATTACGCTAAATCAGCCATCAGCACTTTCGAACGGCGCTGGTAGTTGTACATCTCTTTTTTGCTTTCCGGCAGCAGCTCAACGTCGACCGGCATAAATCCGCGTTCCTGGAACCAGTGAATGCTACGCGTGGTGAGCACGAACAGCTTGCTCAGACCCATTTGACGGGCTTGGGTAGCAATGCGTTGCAGTAAAACTTCGCCGCGCGATGAACTGCGATAATCTGGATGCACCGCCACGCAGGCCATTTCGCCAATCCCTTCTTCCTGGAAAGGATAGAGTGCGGCACAGGCGATGGTCAGGTTATCGCGTTGAATGATGGTGAATTTATCGATCTCCATTTCCAGTTGTTCACGCGAGCGACGCACCAGAATACCTTGCTGCTCAAGCGGGCGAATCAGTTCCAGAATGCCGCCGATGTCGTTGATGGTGGCGCGACGAATTTGCTCGGCACTTTCCATCACAATCTGCGTGCCAATCCCATCGCGGGAGAACAGTTCCTGCAACAGCGCACCGTCTTCCTGATAGCTGATTAAATGGCTGCGGCGTACGCCGCTGCGGCAGGCCTTCACCGCTCCACGTAAGAAGCGCACGGTGCCAGAGTGGTAATCACCGGACTCTTCCAGCTCTTCAATGCGTTCTTGCGCATCGTTAGGGAATAATTCGGAAACGATATTACCGTTGTCGTCGATAACCCCTTGTGAAGAGCAGAAGCCAATCATTTTCTCGGCTTTAAGTTTAACCGCCAGTTGCGTGGCAATTTCTTCAGACGTGAGGTTAAAACTTTCGCCGGTGACGGAGACTGCGACCGGGCCCATTAACACAATTGCCCCGTTATCGAGTTGGCGGTGGATAGCGTCTTCGTCGATGCGGCGAACGCGGCCGCTGTGGCAATAATCGACGCCGTCATCCACGCCCAGCGGCTGAGCGATAATAAAGTTTCCGCTCACCACGTTGATATGCGCCCCTTGCAACGGAGTGTTACCGAGGCTCATAGATAACCGCGCGGTAATATCCAACTGCAATAAACCCGCGGCCTGTTTTACCAATTCCAGAGTTTTTGCATCCGTGACACGCGTATGTTTATGGTAGATAGGTTCATGATTATGCGAGGCCAGATTGGCGTCAATTTGCGGGCGTGCGCCATACACCACCACCAGACGGATCCCCAGGCTGTGCAGCAGCCCAATATCGTTCACGATGCTGGAAAAGTTCTCGTGTTCAATGGCTTCGCCGCCAAGCATAATGACAAACGTTTTTCCCCGATGGGCATTTATATAGGGAACAGAATGGCGGAATCCCTGTACCAGTTCGGTTCTACGTTCCTTCACCACGGCAAGCCCTCATTGCATGATTATTCGTAATTTCTGTATTTTTATTCTTTTATTGCTTCTGGTGCAAGCAGCAATTGCCGCAAAGCAGATATTTCTGCATTCGACACCCCATGTGCTTGATTGCGAATGTTTACCCTTTTAAGGGTGACAGCCAGAGCGTGTTTCGTTAAAGTTTTCGGCTCAAAAAATAAAAGTGATTAAACGATTCACGGAAATACACCGCTCAGGAGAGCTATGCCAGATTCCCGTTCATTAATTAGCCGTCGCCGCTTATTGCAGGGCGCGGGTGCTATGTGGCTACTGAGTGTGAGCCAGGTTGGCTTTGCGGCCTCAAGCCTGGTCGTTGCGGTGCGTGTTTGGCCCGCATCCTCTTATACTCGCGTCACGCTGGAATCGAACAAGCAGCTTAAATATCGGCAGTTTGCTTTGAGCAATCCCGATAGGGTGGTTGTAGATATTGAAGGTGTGAATTTAAATTCAGTATTGAAAGGTATTGGCGGCCAGGTTCGTAGTGACGATCCGTTTATTAAATCGGCGCGCGTCGGGCAGTTTGACCCGCAGACCGTGCGCATGGTTTTTGAGCTTAAACAGAACGTCACGCCGCACTTGTTTGCTCTGGCGCCGGTAGCTGAATTTAAAGAACGCCTGGTGATGGATCTCTATCCGGCAAATATGAATAGCGAGCAAGACCCGCTGTTAGCGCTGCTGGAAGATTACAATAACGGCAAGCTGGATAAAGACAAGCCGCCTTCGCCGGAACAAGGCCCACAGCCGGGGAAAGCGGGGCGCGATCGTCCTATCGTGATCATGCTTGATCCTGGCCACGGTGGGGAAGATCCCGGCGCAATCGGGCCGAACAAAACGCGTGAAAAAGACATTGTGCTGCAAATCGCTCGTCGCCTGAAGGCGCTGATCGATAAAGAAGCGAATATGAGAGCCTATATGACGCGCAACGAGGATGTGTTTATCCCGTTAAAAGTCAGGGTGGCGAAGGCGCAGAAGCAACGCGCCGATCTGTTTGTTTCTATTCATGCGGATGCGTTTACCTCTGGGGCGGCACGTGGCTCATCGGTATTTGCCTTATCCACCAAAGGGGCGACCAGTACCGCGGCAAAATTCCTCGCGCAAACGCAGAACGCCGCCGACTTAATCGGTGGGGTAAGTAAGAGTGGCGACAGGTATCTCGACCATACAATGTTCGACATGGTGCAGTCATTGACCATCAACGACAGTCTTAAATTTGGCAAAGAAGTGCTGACCCGTCTTGGTCGCGTAAATAAACTGCATAAAAACAGTGTCGATCAGGCAGGGTTTGCGGTTTTGAAAGCGCCGGATATTCCCTCCATTCTGGTAGAAACCGCGTTTCTGAGTAACGTTGAAGAAGAGCGTAAGCTGCGCACGGCGACATTCCAGCAGGAAGTGGCTGAGTCCATTCTGGCGGGTATCAAGGCGTATTTTGCGGATAGCTCGCGATTAGCGCGGCGTGGATAATACTTTGTCGGATGACGCTTGCGCTTATCCGACCTACAACAGCATTTCGTAGGGTTGATAAACGTCATCCACCAAATAACACGAATTTCAGATACAAAAAAAGCACTCCTGAGAGTGCTTTAATGTTGGTTGCGGGGGCCAGATTTGAACTGACGACCTTCGGGTTATGAGCCCGACGAGCTACCAGGCTGCTCCACCCCGCGTCCGTAAACTTCTTTAGTACCCAAATGATTTTCATCATTGCGCGAAACTCAGCGACTTAGTTGGTTGCGGGGGCCAGATTTGAACTGACGACCTTCGGGTTATGAGCCCGACGAGCTACCAGGCTGCTCCACCCCGCGTCCGTATAACTATCTACTGCTAATGATTTTCATCATCGCGCTACGTTCAGCGACTTTTTAATTGGTTGCGGGGGCCAGATTTGAACTGACGACCTTCGGGTTATGAGCCCGACGAGCTACCAAGCTGCTCCACCCCGCGTCCGTGGAAGCGCACTATACTCTGCTCGGCTTTTGATGCAACCCTTTTTTTAAAAAATCCGCGATTTGTCTCATCTAACTGATAATAATTTAATTTAAGTACAAATAGTGAACACATCTGGCTGGTGTCGGGCGCAACACGTTTAATTCTTGTGGCGTGTTTGCTATCTTCCCCGTGGCGTAATGCGGCATAAACTGGGCGAGGACGTAATGATAGGACGTTGGACGAAGTACATAGTAACAGGAGTGGTCGTTGCCATTTTGGCAGGCTGTTCCTCAAAACCGACAGATAAAGGTCAGCAATATAAGGATGGGAAATTTACCCAGCCCTTTTCCCTCGTAAACCGACCGGATGCGGTGGGTGCCCCGATTAACGGCGGCGACTTTGCTGAGCAAGTAAACCAGATTCGTTCTGCGTCTCCACGTCTCTATAATAGCAAGAGTGATGTTTACAGTGCCGTTCAGCAGTGGCTGCGCGCCGGGGGCGATACCAGCAAGCTCAGCCAGTACGGCATTGATGCCTGGCAAATGGAAGGCGCGGACAACTACGGTAACGTGCAATTCACGGGTTACTACACGCCGGTGGTTCAGGCACGTCACACGCCTCAGGGTGAGTTCCAGTACCCTATCTACCGCATGCCACCAAAACGTGGCCGTCTGCCTTCCCGCGCAGAGATTTATCGCGGTGCGCTCGGCGACAGCTACATTCTTGCCTACAGTAACTCCTTAATGGATAACTTCATTATGGACGTGCAGGGCAGCGGTTATATCGATTTTGGCGACGGCCAGCCGTTAACCTTCTTTGGTTATTCAGGTAAAAATGGCCACGCCTACCGCAGTATCGGCAAAGTGCTGATCGACCGCGGTGAAGTGAAGAAAGAAGATATGTCGATGCAGGCGATTCGTCACTGGGGCGAAACCCATAGCCAGGCTGAAGTGCAGGAGCTGCTGGAGCAGAATCCCTCTTTCGTCTTCTTTAAGCCTGCAAACTTTGCGCCGGTGAAAGGGGCGAGTGCGGTACCGTTGATTGGCCGTGCGTCGGTTGCCTCAGACCGCTCTATTATTCCTGCCGGGACTACGCTTCTGACCGAAGTGCCGCTGCTGGATAATAACGGCAAATTTAACGGGCAATATGAGCTGCGTGTCATGGTGGCGCTGGATGTGGGCGGGGCTATTAAAGGCCAGCACTTTGATATTTACCAGGGTATCGGGCCTGATGCAGGGCACCGCGCGGGTTGGTATAACCATTATGGCCGAGTGTGGGTCTTGAAAAACGCACCGGGCAGCGGCGGTAACGTATTTAGCGGCTAATGCTGCAATCTTCCCTCCTTCTGAATACGGGCTGTATAATCAGCCCGTCTGTTTTCCCTGAGGATCTCCTGATGTCTGTAGTTTTGACCGATGCCTGGCTGCAACGCTTTGGCGGTACTGCGCGTTTGTATGGCCGTGATGCTTTGCAACTTTTTGCTGATGCACATGTATGCGTGATTGGCATTGGCGGCGTGGGCTCATGGGCCGCAGAAGCGCTGGCACGTACCGGTATCGGTGCGATTACACTTATCGACATGGACGATGTTTGCGTCACCAATACCAACCGCCAGATTCACGCTTTGCGTGATAACGTCGGCCTGGCAAAAACGGACGTTATGGCAGCTCGCATCCGCGAAATTAACCCTGAGTGCCGCGTGACGGTGGTGGATGACTTTATTACTGCCGAAAACACCGCACAGCTACTTAATCAAGGTTTTAGCTATGTGATTGACGCTATTGATAGCGTGCGCCCGAAAGCGGCGCTGATCGCATATTGCCGCCGCAATAAAATCCCGTTGGTAACGACCGGCGGCGCGGGTGGGCAAATCGATCCTACGCAGATTCAGGTGACCGATCTGGCGAAAACAATTCAGGATCCGCTGGCGGCAAAACTGCGTGAAAGATTAAAAAGCGATTTTAGCGTGGTGAAAAACAGCAAAGGAAAGCTCGGAATTGATTGCGTCTTTTCGACTGAAGCGCTGGTTTATCCGCAGGCAGATGGATCGGTATGCGCCATGAAAAGCACCGCTGAAGGCCCAAAAAGAATGGATTGCGCATCGGGTTTTGGCGCAGCAACCATGGTCACCGCCAGTTTTGGCTTTGTGGCGGTTTCCCATGTATTAAAGAAAATGATGGCGAAAGCAGCTCGCAATCAGGCTTGAGCCGCAATGCGAACGGCTTGCGCTAATGCCGCAAGCCCGCTGCTACGTGAAGCACTTAGCTGATTACGCAGCCCTAAATCATCAAACAGGGCGAGAGGATCTTCACTGAGCAGTTGTTGCGCCGTTTTACCTTCAACCGCGGTTAATAGCACTGCAAGTAATCCTCGAACGATGCGCCCTTCGCTGTCTCCGTAGAAGTGCATTTTACCGTTGGTGGCGTCACGCTCGTGACCTAACCAGACGCGGTTCTCGCAGCCCGCAATTTCGATTTCTTCGCGCTTTAAGTTTGCAGGCAGAGCCGGAAGCTGTTTCCCTAACAGAATTAGCTGGCGATATTTATCTTCCCACTGCTGTAATGGCGCAAATGTCGCTCGCAAGCTGTCGGCGGTAATTGAGGTGCCAAAAGGATGCCCGGCTAAAAATCCACTTGTCATTTAATCCACCAAAATTTCCAGGGCGCTGTCGATAGCTTTGATCAGGGCATCGACATCGTTTTGCGTGTTATACGGGGCAAAAGAGGCGCGTAATGTGCCGCTAACGCCCAGCGCTGCGAGCAATGGCTGGGCGCAATGTTGCCCGGCACGTAATGAAATACCCGCTTCAGCCAGTAGCGTGACCATATCGTTATGGTGAATGCCGGCGAAATCAAACGCCAGCAGGCTTGAATCCTGGCAGCGGAAGCTGCGAAAACCAGGGCGTTTTGCCAGCTCTGCTTCGGCAAGCGTTGCAAGCCCACGGCTGTAAGATTCAGCTTCTTGCAGATCAACGGACTCTAACCATTCAAGAGCCGCGCTCAGGCCAATCACACCCGCAACGTTTGGCGTACCCGCTTCAAAGCGATACGGCACCGGCTGCGTTTTAAACCCTTCAAATGAGACGTGAGTGATCATCTTGCCGCCGCCCAGCCACGGTGACATTTCCTCCAGCAATTCACTTTTACCATATAGCGCACCGATGCCGGTTGGGCCATAAAGTTTATGGGCTGAGAAAGCATAAAAATCGATATCCAGCGCTTGTACATCAGGCGGGCTATGCACCACACCTTGCGCGCCATCGACCATCACAACGGCGCCCGCCGCATGAGCAAGCGTAATCGCTTTTGCCAGATCCGGACAGCCGCCCGTGACATTAGACATTTGCCCTAATGCCAGGATTTTAGTGCGCTCGTTAAGAAGTGCAGGCAGTTGGTTTAAGTCGGCGAGATAATCTTTGCCTAGCGGCAATTTGATAACGTTAGCGCCCGTTTGCTCAGCCACCATCAACCACGGCACAAAGTTTGCGTGATGCTCGGCTTCGCTAACAATAATTTCATCGCCAGGTTGCAGGCGAGGGCGGGCGTAACACTGGGCGACCAGATTGATCGCTTCGGTCGTTCCGCGCGTCCAGATAATATCTTTTCCCGTCGGGGCATTGAGCAGCGCCGCTACGCTGTCGCGGGCCGCTTCATACCGCTCGGTAAGGCGCTGTGCAGCAGCAAATTGGCTGCGATGCACATTCCCGGCGCTCAGGCTATAAAACTGCTCAGTGGCCTCAATGACGGCGAGCGGTTTTAGCGTGGTAGCGGCGCTATCCAGATAGACACCTGCATCGGTCAGCGCCGGAAACTGGCTGCGAAAAATGGCTGGATTAAATGTTTTCATGATTTTCCTCGTATCCAATGTGACGATCGTCGCGCATTTGTCTTAATCACACAAGGGATCAATAACCTTCGGAATTGTCTGCTTCAACTGGCAAGGTTTTGAAAGAGAGTTATGCTGATTAGTGTTAGGGGAATGTTTCACCCTATTTATTTTTGAGTACAAATCAGCATTAAAAGCTACTAAGGAGAAGAAGATGAACAAGGCAGCCGCAGCAGTATCAGCAGGTCTTATGGTTTTTGCTCTTTCAGCATGTTCCAGCCCGAACTACGTGATGCACACGAATGATGGCCGTTCCATCGTATCTGAGGGCAAACCGCAAACTGATAATGAGACAGGGATGATTCAGTACAAAGATGCTAATGGGAACAAGCAGCAGATTAACCGTTCTGATGTAAAAGAGATGGTTGAACTGAAGAAGTAAATTTCAGGTAAAAAAAAGCACCGCAATTTGCGGTGCTACATTAATCACTATGGACAGACAGGGTAAATGTACAGGAAGTGAAAAAGGGGTAGCTTAGCTACCAGGGTCTGGAATGCCAGACCAATTGCAAACACAACAACACAACATCACAACCGTAAGCCAAAAGCCCTCCGAAACACGCATTTCAGATAACTTTTCGTTCCGGCTCAGGAAGTGACGCCACTATAGGTATTTGCTGGTGCATCCTCAACGGACAATTTATAATAGCTCAGATAAAAAAAACTAATAGGTTAACTAAGTTCGCCTGTTTGTTAGCCGACTTTAACATTTAAGCCAATCAACTATGTCCAAGCGTTTGCCACCGTTAAATGCCTTACGTGTATTCGATGCCGCCGCTCGCCACCTGAGCTTTACTAAAGCGGCCGATGAATTGTTCGTCACTCAAGCCGCCGTCAGCCACCAGATTAAGTCCCTGGAGGATTTCCTGGGCCTCAAGCTGTTCCGGCGCCGCAATCGCTCACTGCTTCTGACTGAAGAGGGGCAAAGCTACTATCTCGATATCAAAGAGATATTTTCCCAGTTGACTGAAGCAACACGTAAACTCCAGGCGCGCAGCGCGAAAGGGGCGTTAACGGTCAGTCTGCTGCCTAGTTTTGCCATTCATTGGTTGGTGCCACGCCTCACTAGCTTTAATACAGCTTATCCGGGAATTGACGTCCGAATTCAGGCCGTTGACCGTCAGGAAGATAAACTTTCTGACGATGTCGACGTTGCGATTTTTTACGGTCGTGGAAACTGGCCGGGTCTGCGTGTGGAAAAATTGTACGCGGAATATTTATTGCCGGTCTGCTCACCAATGCTGCTCACGGGCGATAAACCCATTAAAACGCCTGAAGATTTAGCCCATCATACTTTGCTCCATGATGCATCACGTCGTGACTGGCAGACGTACACGCGCCAGTTAGGCGTGAGTCATATTAATGTCCAGCAGGGCCCGATATTTAGCCACAGCGCTATGGTGCTCCAGGCTGCAATTCATGGGCAGGGTATTGCGCTGGCAAACAATGTGATGGCGCAATCAGAGATTGAAGCGGGCCGTTTAGTTTGCCCGTTCAATGATGTTCTAGTGAGTAAAAACGCCTTTTATCTTGTTTGTCATGACAGCCAGGCAGAACTCGGTAAAATAGCGGCTTTCAGGCAGTGGATTCTGGCGAAAACAGCGAGCGAACAAGAAAAATTCCGTTTTCGCTACGATCAATAAGCAAACCAGCGCGTAGGTATGACGCTACGCCTTAATTTAGGGTTACACCATGACCAGCCGTTTCATGCTGATTTTTGCCGCAATTAGCGGTTTTATCTTTGTTGCCCTCGGCGCCTTTGGGGCACACGTATTAAGTAAAACGCTTGGTGTTGTTGAGATGGGTTGGATTCAAACCGGCCTTGAATATCAGGCATTTCACACATTAGCGATTTTTGGTCTTGCGGTGGCGATGCAGCGCCGGATCAGCATTTGGTTTTACTGGAGCAGCGTATTTATGGCGCTCGGTACAGTTTTATTTAGCGGCAGTCTTTATTGCCTGGCGCTGTCTCATTTACGCCTGTGGGCGTTTGTTACTCCAGTCGGTGGAATCAGTTTCCTTGCCGGTTGGATCTTGATGTTGATTGGTGCATTGCGCCTCAAACGTAGGGGCGTAAGCCATGAATAAAGTTATTTTGTACTGCCGCCAGGGTTTTGAAAAAGAGTGTGCGGCAGAGATTACCGACAAAGCCGGTCAGCACGGCGTTTTTGGTTTTGCACGTGTAAAAGAAAACAGCGGCTATGTTATTTACGAATGCTACCAGCAAGATGACGCTGATAAACTGGCGCGGGAATTGCCATTTAGCGAATTGATCTTCGCTCGTCAGATGATCGTTGCCGGTGAATTGCTAAAAGATCTTCCCCCAGAAGATCGCATCACGCCGATCACCGGAATGCTGCAGGGCTTAGTGGAGAAAGGTGGCGATCTGCGCGTTGAAGTTGCAGATACTAACGAAAGCAAAGAGCTGATGAAGTTCTGCCGTAAGCTGACGGTACCGCTGCGTGCAAGCCTTCGTGAAGCAGGTATTCTCACCAATTACGAAACGCCAAAACGCCCGGTGGTGCATGTGTTCTTTATCGCTCCAGGCTGTTGCTATACCGGTTACTCTTACACCACCAACAACTCGCCTTTCTATATGGGCATTCCGCGTCTGAAATTCCCTTCAGATGCACCAAGCCGTTCAACGTTAAAACTGGAAGAAGCCTTCCATATTTTTATTCCTGCCGATGAGTGGGATGAACGTCTGGCAAACGGGATGTATGCGGTTGATTTAGGGGCATGCCCCGGCGGTTGGACTTACCAGTTAGTGAAACGCAATATGTGGGTCTCTTCTGTTGATAATGGCCCAATGGCGCAAAGCCTGATGGATACCGGCCAGGTAACCTGGCTGCAGGAAGATGGTTTTAAATATAAACCCACGCGCAGCAACATCTCCTGGATGGTGTGCGACATGGTTGAAAAACCTGCCAAAGTAGCAAGCCTGATGGCGACATGGCTAGTGAACGGCTGGTGCCGTGAAACTATTTTCAACCTCAAGTTGCCAATGAAGAAGCGTTACGAGGAAGTGTCGCAGAACCTTGCGCTGATTCGTGAAAAACTAGAAGAAAATGGTATCAGTGCGCAAATTCAGGCGCGCCAGCTGTACCACGATCGTGAAGAAGTGACCGTGCACGTGCGCCGTATGTGGGCGGCAGTGGGCGGGCGTCGCGACGAGCGTTAATGGTGTTCTGACCCCACCCCAGCCTTCCCCTTTCCAGGGGAGGGAGTAGTTAACCCCCACCTGCAAAGTCGGGAGCTTAATGTCTTTTAGCTCCTCCACCTGGCAAGGGGGAGGCTGGGAGAGGGTCCTTTAGTTCCCGACACTGACTAGTCAACGTGTGCTCAAAGATGTGACCTGCGGGTTACGATGAGGGCATCCCACCTGGCAATCTAAGCTGCTGTAAATTCCCATCCAGCACCAAATCTGTTTGCAACTGCGCCACCTGGCGGCTGATAAATGCGCTTTCCCGATGCTGCTCTATTTTCTTGCGCCACTTTTCAGGCACTTCATCTAACCGTTCATACAGTGCTTCAAGCGTTGAAAATTGATTAATTAATTGCGTGGCACTTTTCGGACCAATTCCCGGAACGCCGGATATTTTGCTACTGCTGATACCCGCAAGCCCCCAGAAATCGACAAGCTGTTCCGGTAGCACGCCATATTCCTTCGCAATAAAGGGCGCATCCAGCCAGCGTTTTTGAAAATAATCACGAATTTGAATTGTGGGGGCCAGTAACTGGCAAAAACCTTTATCGGTTGAGACGATAGTGGCGCGATGCCCGCTTGCCGCCACTTTTACCGCAAGCGTTGCCGCCAGATCATCGGCTTCATTGCCCTGTGAATGCCAGCATGCCACGCCCCGTTTTACAAAGGCTTCCCGCAATAGCGGCATTTCTTGATGCAAGGTCTCTGGCATTGGCGCGCGCCCGGCTTTATAGTCTGGCAAGACCTGATGCCGCCAGCCTTCACGGCGTTCTTCGTCATCAAATACGGCAACAGCGTGAGTGGGCTGGCTATGCGTTATCAGCGCATCAAGGGCATGCACACAAGTATCAACGCAGGGTGAGCCTTGAACCGCATGAATACGGCGGATTAAATTCAGGGCATCAACGATAAGTAAATGAATCATTATGGTTATTTCGCTTTCGGTATTTGCTTTGCACACACTAACATTTATGTAATGTAGCCGCGAATTCGAAAGGATGAATCAGGAAGGCGGCTCGCAATAAATACATTGCTAACTAATTAGGTTGCTATGTATATTTTAAATGAATAGAAAAATCAGAGACAACAACATGAGTAATAGTTCACACCTCGCACACCGTATCCAGGCCCTACAGCCATCAGCAATCCGAGAATTATTGAAGCATAGTAAAATGCCGGGCGTAATTTCTCTTGCCGGCGGCATTCCCTCCAGCGAATTGTTTGATACTGAAGGGCTGGGAATCGCGACGCAAAAAGTGGTCGCCGAAAACTTTAACGATGCGTTCCAGTACGGTTTGACGGAAGGCAATGTTGAACTGCGTCAGCAACTGGTTGGATTGTGCAAAGAACGTGGAATTACTACCACTTCAGAGCAACTCCTTATTACCTCCGGCTCGCAGCAAGCTCTGGATTTGCTGATGCGCGCGCTGGTAAACCCTGGCGATGTGTTTGTTGTTGAGCGTCCGACATACCTGGCCACGCTGCAAATTCTTAGCCTGAATGAAGCTAATGTGAAATCAGTGGGCAGCGACGAGCACGGTATGATCGTCGATGAACTGGAAGAATTGCTGAAAACGACGCGCATTAAAGGGGTTTACCTGGTGCCGACATTTGGCAACCCAAGCGGTACGACATTAAGCGCCAGCCGTCGCGAGCAACTGGTCAAACTGGCGGAAGAACATCACTTTGTGATCGTTGAAGATGACCCGTACGGGGCTATCAGTTTCACCGAAGCCCGTGAAAAAACTTTGCTGCAAGTTGCAACGGAACGTGGCAGCCAGGATAACGTGGTTTACACCTCAACCTTTTCTAAAATTTTGGCACCGGGGCTGCGCGTGGGCTGGATTGTGCTGCCGGAGTGGATGAAGCAAAAAGTTGCCATCATTAAACAGGCTACCGATTTGCACGCGAACTCATTCACGCAGTCGCTGGTGTCAGCGTATCTCACGCTCGATCGTCTGAATCCGCAAATCGAACTTATTCGTGATGCGTATAAGAAGAAGTGTCTGAGCTTGTCTACGGTTTTGCAGCAGGAATTGGGCGAGCATATTAGCTTTAACCAGCCGCAGGGCGGGATGTTCTTATGGGCGGCGTTCCGCTATGAATTTGATACCACGCGCTGGTTACAGCAGACGCTAGAAAAAGGTGTGGTGTATGTGCCGGGTGAGTTCTTCTTTAGCGATCACGCTGATAAGAAAACGCTGCGTTTCTCTTACGCAACGGCTACGGAAGAACAGCTTCATGAGGCGGTGCAGCGTCTTAAAGCTGCTTTGTAAGATAAGAAAATGGAGCCGAAAGGCTCCATTTTTGTATTCAAACTTTTACTGTTCAGGATTAATGCGAGAGCTCGACAACTTCGTCTTTACTTTCACTCTTCTTAATCGGGCCACCCATCCGTTTTGCATACAGCGCGGTGATAATCGGCACCAGAATCGCGGTAACAATTACGCTTGCTGCGACCAGGGCTGTTGCTGACGCGGCTACAGGTTCAAACGCCGGGTTAATCTGAGCGATGATGACCGGGTTTGCTACCGCTGCACCTGCTGCGGAAGAAGCTGCAATCCCTGCGGTACCGTTGCCACCGCCGATATATTTATCAGCAAGAATCAGTGGAATACCGGTGATTACGATAACCGCCACACCCAGCATGATACCCAGCAGGCCAGTGTCCATAATCACGTTCAGGTTGATGGTGTTACCCAGTGCAAAACCGAAGAACGGAATCAGCGTTGGCGTTGCTTTGCTGAAGAAGGCGCGGAAATCGTGGTCCAGGTTGCCTAATGCAAAACCAATCAGGAATGGCAGCACAGCACCGACAAAGTGGTGTGGTTCAAAGGATGCCAGACCCGCAGAACCCAGAATCACCATAGTCATCAATGGACCTGATTCCAGAGACATCAGAACGAAAGCACCAGACTCTTCTTTCGTGCCGTATTGGTTCATCAGGCTTGCATACAGACCGCCGTTGGTCATGTCCATTGCAGAAACCAGAGCCAGAACGGAAAGTCCTGCAAACATACCGGTCTGAATACCGCCTTCAGGAATAAACGAAGCGGCAATCATCGCAATTATCCAGGCTACACCGATTTTGGTGATAACCAGTGTGCCAGATTTGCGTAATACCGTACCGGTAGCTCGTAAATCAATTGATGCGCCGATACAGAAGAACCAGACCGCCAGAATTGGAACGGTACCGCTAATCATCCCTTTAGTGAAAGAACCAAAATAGGCACCCGTATCTGGAGCGAAAGTATTTAAAACTGCACCAAGTAATAGTGGGATCAGCATCATCCCGCCTGGGATGCGTTCAATTGTGGCTTTAATCTTCATGATAATTCCTTATTGTTTTTTCACTACTTACAAATAGTTAGTGAAAAAACCTCTTAACAGTTAGCGGCGAAAACCGTTGTTTTCCCTGGGTTTATAGGGTCTTAGGTCAGAGATGTTGTTTGCTCTTAATGGCAGTTTCATTAACCTTATGGAGTTAATTACCGTAGCTGTTGTGCCTCAGTCATTCCTCTTGACGTCAACTATGTCTCGATTGGAATTGCGCTTCAATCAAATTGAAACAATATTTCAATTTGGATCACATTATTTTTTTGATCAGGTGATAAACTGTCTTCGTGGTGCGGTTAAATGTAGATTCTTTGTTATCAACAAAATTTAATTGCTAAAATTTATTCATAGTAACGAGCGTGATTGTGTTCGCGCTTATTATTCCCAGTAAGGAAAAGTAATGGACATTCGTCAAAGCATTCATAGTGATCATGCAAAAACGCTGGATACCGCGGGCTTGCGTAAAGAGTTTCTGATCGAAACCATTTTTACTGCCGATCAGTACACCATGACCTATAGCCATATCGACCGCATTATTGTTGGTGGTGTCATGCCAGTAACTCGCACTGTGAGCGTTGGCGGTGAAGTGGGTAAACAGTTAGGCGTGAGCTACTTCCTGGAGCGTCGTGAGCTGGGTGTGATTAACATCGGCGGTCAGGGCACAATTACTGTTGATGGCACATGCTATGAGATTGGTACTCGCGATGGTTTATATGTAGGCAAGGGCGCTAAAGAAGTGGTCTTTGCGAGCATTGACCCGGCAAATCCTGCTCGTTTCTATTATAACTGCGCACCGGCTCATACAACTTACCCAACCAAGCGTGTGACGCCTGCTGATGTTTCTCCGGTGACTCTGGGCGACAGCGTGACGAGCAACCGCCGTACCATCAACAAATACTTCGTGCCAGATGTGCTGGAAACCTGCCAGTTGAGCATGGGGCTGACTGAGCTGGAACCTGGCAACCTGTGGAATACCATGCCTTGCCATACCCACGAGCGTCGTATGGAAGTCTATTTCTACTTCGGTCTGGAGCAGGATAGCTGCGTATTCCACATGATGGGGCAGCCTCAAGAAACCCGTCATATCGTAATGCAGAACGAACAAGCTGTGATTTCCCCGAGCTGGTCAATTCACTCAGGTGTGGGTACGCGTGCGTATACCTTTATCTGGGGTATGGTGGGTGAGAACCAGGTGTTTGATGATATGGACCACGTAAAAGTGGGCGATCTGCGCTAGGCACTCTTTATCGGTTATGTCGGGTGGCACTGCTCATCCGGCATATCAAATATTATCAGGGCGATATATTCGCCCATAAAAAAGGCCCTCAACGAGGGCCTTTTGCTTTTAATCGCAGGAGACTTTCATCGCCAGTCCACCGCGCGAAGTTTCGCGGTATTTGGCATTCATGTCCTTACCGGTTTCATACATCGTTTCGATAACTTTATCGAGACAAACGCGCGGCTCGCTGGTGCGGCGCAACGCCATTCGCGCGGCGTTTACGGCTTTCACTGCCGCGATGGCATTACGTTCAATACATGGCACCTGAACTTGCCCCGCAACCGGGTCGCAGGTCAGGCCAAGGTTATGTTCCATGCCGATTTCTGCTGCGATACACACCTGGATTGGACTACCGCCCAGTAACTCAGCCAGACCTGCCGCCGCCATAGAACAGGCTACGCCAACTTCGCCCTGGCAACCTACTTCGGCACCAGAAATGGATGCGTTCATCTTATACAGAGAACCAATGGCACCTGCGGCCAGGAAATATCGCGCGCAAGAGTTCGCATTAACTTCACGAATGAATTTGTCGTAATAAGCCAGAACCGCAGGAACGATACCGCATGCTCCGTTGGTTGGCGCGGTAACAACGCGGCCACCCGCTGCGTTTTCTTCGTTGACCGCTAACGCGAACATGTTAATCCAGTCCACGACAGCCATTGGATCGGAGTTATTTTTATCGCTGCTGACCAACATTCTGCGCAAGGCAGCCGCACGGCGAGGAACACGCATTTTCCCCGGCAGCACACCTTCGGTGGTAATGCCGCGCTCAATACCGCTACGCATCACACCCCAGACGTTTGCAAAATGCGCATCAATTTCAGCTTGAGGACGCATCGCACGTTCGTTATGCATCATCAAACCCGACAAGGACAGCCCGGTTTCTTTGCAGTGACGCTGTAAATCGGCTGCACTTTTATATGGATAAGGTACGGCGACCTGCTGGGTATCTTCCAGGCCAAAGTGTGCCTCATCAACGATAAAGCCGCCGCCGATGGAGTAGTACGTTTGGCTGTAGATAACATCGTTGCCAGCAAGCGCAGTAATGCGCATCCCGTTTTCATGCAGCGAGAGATTATCTTCATGGAAGTTCATGCTGGTATCGACCGGGAACTCCACTTCATGCTGACCGTTAGCCAGCAACAGTCGGCCGTGAGTATTCACGTCCTGAATGAAATGGGGGATTGCGTCGATGTCGACTGTGTCCGGCATATTGCCTGCCAAACCCATAATAATGGCGATATCTGTATGGTGACCTTTGCCGGTGAGGGAAAGTGAACCGTAGACATCTACTACAACACGCGTGACGTTCTGCAAAATCCCTTGCGCGATTAAATCGTCAGCGAATTGAAAACCTGCTTTCATTGGACCGACAGTATGGGAGCTGGATGGGCCAATCCCGATTTTGAAAATATCGAATACGCTAATCATGTTGCGTCCGTTGCCTGAGTAACTTAAAGGGGAAGGAACCGCCAGCAGAAGGCTGGCGGTTTAGGGCTGCTAGATGAACAGGCCGTGAATCAGAGGATACAGAGAGTAAGAGATAGCCGAAATAGCGACTAAACCCATAATTACCACAAATGCATTACTGATATGGCCGCTGTATTTACGCATCGCCGGGACTTTCTGAATCGCATACATCGGCATCAGGAACAGAATCATCGCGATGATTGGGCCGCCCAGGGTTTCAATCATACCCAGAATACTTGGGTTCAGCGTGGCAACAATCCATGTTGTCACGAGCATAAAGATAGCGGTGATGCGGTTCAGTTTGCTGACTTCAATGCTCTTACCTTTGCCACGCAGAGATTTGATTACCATCCCGTTAAAGCCTTCACGAGCACCTAAGTAGTGACCGAGGAAAGATTTAGTAATCGCGACGATGGCGATAATCGGTGCCATCCACGCAATGACTGGCGCGTTAAAGTGGTTAGCCAGGTAAGACAGAATTGAAATGTTTTGTGCTTTTGCTTCAGCCAGGTTTTCTGGAGAAAGGCTCAGGACACAGCTGAATACGAAGAACATCACGGTCAGAACCATCATGATGTGTGCGTAGGAGAGAATGCGGGAGCATTTTTTCTCAGCTTCTTCGCCGTATTCATTACGTTTTGCTACCGCAAACGCAGAGATGATTGGGGAGTGGTTGAAAGAGAACACCATCACTGGGATTGCCAGCCACAGCGTCATCCACAGGCCGCTACCGGTCGCCGGGCTTGCGCTAAAGGACATGGTTTCGAACGCAGCGCTGCTCCAGTTTGGAATCAGGTACAGCGCCAGCATCATCAGTGCCGCAACAAACGGGAACACCAGAATACTCATCGCTTTAACGATCATTTGCTCGCCGAAACGAACGATGGTCATCAGGCCAACGATCAGAATCAGAGACAAAAGCGCGCGTGGCGGAGAAACCAGACCTAACTGGTGAGTAATAAAGCTATCTACAGTGTTAGTGATTGCAACGCTATAGACCAACAGAATCGGGTAGATTGCGAAGAAGTAGAGCAGGGTAATCACTTTACCCGCGCCAACACCAAAGTGCTCTTCCACAACTTCGGTAATGTCTTCACCTGGATTTTTACCTGACAGCACAAAGCGAGTCAGGCCGCGGTGAGCGAAGAAGGTCATTGGGAAGGCAAGAATTGCCATGATGAACAGCGGGATCAGACCGCCTACACCGGCGTTAATTGGCAGGAATAATACGCCCGCCCCAATTGCTGTTCCGTACAGGCCCAGCATCCACATGGTATCGGACTTGCGCCATGAACTTTTGCTCTCGACAGAGCCAATACTGCTGGTTTGAGTGGTTTCCATCTACTACTTCTCCAAAGGAACATATGATTCGAAATCTGCTTCAATCGCGATGACTTGCCATTGACTACTGAAACTTAATGCTGTGCACAGGCGCTTTTATAGTAATTTTGCCCAGTGATAATCAGCGGGCGGAAAGATACATTCATGTTGTAAATTCATCAGTGATCGAGATCGCAATTGTAAGAATCTACTAATTGTGCCGTTTTTTGCAGATTTTCACTCTGTTACTGATATTTGATGCAATATTAACGCCCTAAAAATGGGGTTATTTTGGTTTATAAAACGATGTTTCGATCTGTTTCAGCGGTGTAATCAACTGTATCAGCAGCATTTTTTAGGGTTATTAAGCTGTTTTCTATAACTTTTTATAAAGATAAAAATGCTGATACGGGTAACATTTTTTCGGTGAATTAAAGCAGGAAAATGAATAAAAAGGCAGGAAAAAAGATGAAAAAAAGAAGGGCGGAATGGCTCCGCCCTTGGGGTTCAGGTACAGATTTCGTAGCAAGGGATGTAAGCACTGCCTGGTAATTTCATACGGTGCTGGGCAACGAAGCCCTGAAGGAGATCGTCCATGCGTCGCATCATGTGTGCATCGCCATGGATTTTATATGGCCCGTATTTTTCGATGGCCTGGATACCACCTTCTTTTACGTTACCCGCAACAATGCCGGAGAATGCTCTGCGCAAAGAAGCCGCCAACTGTTCTGCTGGCTGGTCCGGATAGAGCTTGAGATTTGCCATATTTTCATGGGTTGGCTCAAACGGCAGTTGGAGATCGGGCGCAATGCGAATCGACCAGTTGAAGCTATAAGCATCGCCCGTTTCACGGCGATTCTCTTTAACTTGCGGCATCGCTTTTTTCATCTGGCGGGCGACTTCGGACGGGTCGTCAATAATTATCTGGTAATGACGACGTGCCTGCTCGCCAACCGTATTGACGATAAACTCATCCAGCACGCGGAAGTAATCTGCGCTCTCTTTTGGCCCGGTGAGAATCAACGGCAAGACTTGATCATGGTTTTGTGGATTCATCAGAATACCGAGCAGATAAAGCAGCTCTTCTGCGGTACCCACGCCGCCCGGGAAGATGATGATGCCATGCGCGATACGCACAAACGCCTCAAGGCGTTTTTCAATATCAGGCATGATAATCAGCTCGTTCACCAGCGGATTCGGTGGTTCGGCGGCAATAATCGACGGTTCTGTCAGGCCGATAAAACGCCCTTCTTTATAGCGCTGCTGCGCATGACCCACCGCCGCCCCTTTCATTGGTGCTTCCATGGCGCCAGGGCCACAGCCGGTACAAATGTTGAGTTCGCGCAGGCCCAGTTGTGTGCCAACGCGGCGTGCGTAGAGATATTCGTTTTCGTTAATGGAGTGACCACCCCAGCAAACCACGAGGTTTGGCGCTTCGCCAACGTGCAGCGCACGGGCGTTACGCAGGATAGAGAACACCATGTTGGTGATATTGGCAGGCTCGTCCAGATCGAGATTCTGGAAGCGGCCTGCGCTTGAGAGTTGACCGTTTACAAACAAAATATCGCGCAGCACCGCAAACAAGTTGGCTTGCAGGGCGCGGATGATGCGGCCATCAACAAAGGCATCATCAGGAGGATTGATCAGTTCGAGTTTGACGCCACGCTCGCGGCGCAGCACGTTGATGTCGAAGTTTTCGTAACGCGACAACAACTCTTTACTGCTATCGGTCTGGCTTCCTGAGTTAAGTACGGCAAGTGAACAGTTGCGAAACAGTTGATAAAGGTCGCTACTGGCCGTGCGTTTAAGCATATCGACTTCCAGTTGCGACAACATATCCATTGAGCCTAGCGGGCTAATATGTGTAATCAAGTTAACTCCTTACGAAGCGTAAAGTGCCGCTCCCAATGATTACAATAGCCCTGCTACGTTAACTTTAACAACCTGAAAACAATAATCCTTCAATAGCTTGCGAGGTGTTTCGCACTTATTGACGAACCAGCCGTCCAAATGCCGGATGGAAATCGGTATTTGTGCGCCATGGATTGATGTCCAGGCCGCCACGGCGAGTATATCGCGCGTAAACACTCAGGTTTTCCGGCTGGCAAAAATGCTGGATATCATTAAAGATGCGCTCAACGCACTGCTCGTGAAATTCGTTGTGATGACGGAATGACACCAGATAACGCAGCAGCTTTTCACGATCGATGCGCGGGCCGCGATAGCGAATCTGCACGGAACCCCAATCTGGCTGATGGGTAATCAGGCAGTTAGATTTCAGCAAATGGCTCACCAGCGTCTCTTCTACGAGCTCATCGCCCGCAGCCCCGTTCAGGTAATCGGCGTTAAATTCATAGTTATCGATAGTGATATTTTGTTCGTCAATACATTCGCCTGTAAACGCAGCGATTTCCTGGCCTTCAAGTTCATGCAGGCGGAATAAGACCACGCTGACTTCACCTTGGGCGCACGCGCTTAAATCACGTTTTAATGTTTCCTGAACGGTTTCCCAGTCAGCAAATTGCGTTTGATTAAAGCTGTTTAGATAGAGTTTGAAGCTTTTGGACTCGACCAGATTTACGCTGTTCGCGTCTAACTGCACATGCCCGACGGCAACCTGCGGCAAACCGTTGCTGTTGAGCCAGGAGAGCTCATACAGCGTCCAGATATCGCCGCCGCTAAAGGGTAGATTATCAGCCTGTAAACCAAGTGGATCGCGATTGAGACTACGCGGCACGGCCTGGAGCAGAGACGGTTGGTAGTTATCCTGGTAAGCCGTTGGCTTGCCCAGCGTCAGGCCGCTCAGGGCCTGGTGTTTTTCATAAGACATGTGTCACCGATAGAATGCAGGTACAATTGGCCTTTATTGTACCGCAGCCTTGAGGGAGTGAGAAATTGGTGGATAACGACGTACGTCAGGCGCTGGAAGATTTCACGCAACGTTTTTGTCAGGCATGGCGTGAGCAGGCGGATGGTTGGCCCGCGAGCGAAGAATTATACGGCGTGCCGTCACCGTGTATCGTGACGACAACGGGTAATGATGTTCGTTGGCAACCGCAGCCATTTACTCCGGCAGGCGATCTTAGCGCGGTTGAGCGGGCGATGGATATTACCTTGCAGCCCGGTGCGCATCAGTTTTATACCACGCAGTTTGCCGGTGATATGCCTGCGACGTCGGGCCATCAGGCGTTAACGTTATTACAGGCCTGGAGCGAAGATGACTTTCAGCGCGTTCAGGAAAACCTTATTGGTCACCTGGTCACCCAAAAACGCCTGAAACTTTCCCCAACGCTGTTTCTGGCTACTACACCGGATGAAATGGCAGTGGTCTCTCTGTGCAATTTAACCGGCGAAGTGGTGCTGGAGAAAATCGGTACCAAACAGCGTACTACGCTCGCGCCTTCACTGAGTGTGTTCCTTCAGGATCTCCAGCCGCAGGTCATTTAAGCGTTAATGGCTATTGGGCGTGTGAGAGATCTCTTACACAAGCTGTAAGAGATCTCTAACTTTGCTTGCAGACTTTTCTTGGTGATAGAACGGATAACCATTAATTATCATATAGTTAATGATTATCTATTCGACTTTTGAATGAAAGTTATCGTAAGCATTGGTTGTGAGTGCCTTGCGAGACTGAACGAATTAGTAGATTCTATGTCCGTCGACAGGAAGTCGGGAAGTGAAGGAGATGTCAGGATGATGTCACTTCATTGAAGAAGCGGAACACACCAGGATGGTGTTGCAAGGAAGGCTTCAGGACGAAGCAAGGATCACTCAGGAAGAGTAAGGGACACCTCCAGGATGGAGAATGAGAGCCGAGCCAGGACGTTCGGTGGGTCTGGAAGACCAAAGGATATCGCATCAGGATGATGCCGGAACACCTCAGGATGAAGGTAGCAGGACGCGAGTACGACGGAATGTAGGTCAGGAGACCGCAGGACATAGTTGTCACGGACGAGCAGGGAGCACCAAAAGTAGCCGGATTAGCTGCGAAACGAACCGGGAGCACTGTTTATACAGTGCTCCCTTTTTTTATGCTTTTTTTGCCCGCACTAAGAAATGAAGAAAGTAAGAAGTGGTATCCTTGCCGGCTTCTTTTGACTGATGCTCGAGGTTTTCATGGAACGCCACGCGCTGGTACGCCAGCATCTACACATCATTGAACACGTTTTGCGTGACCATCAACTTTGGCAGAGCGCAGCCCCCACCGCTGACGCCTTTGAAAGCACCCAGCCTTTTTGCATGGATACCCTGCAGCCTCACGAATGGCTGCAATGGGTTTTGATCCCTCGAATGCATGCGCTTCTTGATGCCCAACTTCCTTTGCCAGCCGATTTTGCCATCGCGCCTTATTATGAAATGGCGCTGGATGCCGCACAGATTGAGCGCGAACCGCTATTAAAAGCGCTGCAAGACCTCGATGCTTTATTTGCGCGTGACGCCAACTGATGCTGGAAATTATTTATCAGGACGAATGGCTGGTTGCGGTGAACAAACCGTCTGGTTGGCTGGTTCACCGTAGCTGGCTTGACAGGCATGAAACCGTCTTTGTGATGCAAACCGTGCGTGACCAAATCGGCAAGCATGTGTTTACCGTGCATCGCCTCGACAGGCCTACTTCTGGCGTATTGCTGATGGCGCTCTCCAGCGAAGTCGCGCATACGTTATCTCAGCAGTTCGAAAATCATCAAATTCAAAAGCGTTACCACGCGGTGACGCGCGGCTGGCTGGAAGATGAAGCGCTGCTTGATTATCCACTGGTTGAAGAGCTGGATAAAATCGCTGATAAAAAAGCGACTCAGAATAAAGACCCACAGCCTGCGGTGACGCACTATCGTGGCCTTGCGACGGTTGAAATGCCGGTGCCGGTTGGGCGCTATCCTACGGCGCGCTACAGTCTTGTCGAGCTTGAGCCCAAAACGGGCCGTAAGCACCAGTTACGCCGCCATATGTCTCACTTGCGCCACCCGATGATCGGTGATTCAAAACATGGTGATTTGCGTCAAAACCGCGCCGCTGCCGAGCATTTTGGCTGCCAGCGACTGATGCTTCATGCAAGCCAGCTTTCGTTAAATCATCCCGTTACTGGTGAGCCGTTATGCATTCGCGCCAACCTTGATGATACCTGGATGCAGATGATGTCACAGTTTGGCTGGAGCGGATTGCTGAGTGATATCGAAAAGGTTGAGTTTGTTGCACGCAACGGCCAGGATGAATAATACAGCCGTAACGCAAGGAGTTAACTGATGGCGGAAGTGGGGATTTTTGTAGGTACCATGTATGGAAACTCGCTGCTGGTGGCGGAAGAAGCCGCAGCGATCCTAAAAAAGCAGGGCCATAAAGCGACAGTATTCGAAGACCCGGAACTGGCTGACTGGCAGAAATTTCGTGACCAATATGTGCTGATTGTGACTTCGACGACCGGCCAGGGCGATTTGCCAGACAGCATCGTGCCTCTGTTTCAGGCAATAAAAGATGAGATCGGATATCAGCCTGAATTGCGTTACGGTTTGATTGCGTTGGGCGACAGCAACTACGAACATTTTTGTGGCGGCGGAAAACAATTCGACACTTTACTGCAAGAGCAGGGAGCCAAACGTGTTGGCACCGTTCTGGCTATTGATGCAAACGACCATCCCGAACCCGAGGCGGTTTCTAACCCTTGGGTTGAGCAATGGAGTTCATTGCTAAGTTAACTTCATTTGCCCTCTATTCGGAGGGCATTTATCTTCTCTGAGCTTCATCACACTTTCAGCCGTCAAGCGAACAGCCTCACAAAACGAGCGATTTTTCGTTCAACTCTCGCTGCTTTATCCAACAGTTTTTAAATCCGTGAAGTATCCCCCAATCGTTTGGACGTAAGCCACAAAGTGCTCACCAAACGAACTCTAAACTTGTGTCTTTGCACGATGAGGGGTTTTAACTCCCTTCATATACTCTCTTTCGGCCAACAAAAAAACCGCAGATACAGCGTCATAAAAATACTGCGGATGAGCCGATACCTCATTCTGATACCCTACAGTGCTCTTCAGAATGAACTGTAGCTCGCTCTACAATTCAGGAGTGCAACATGAATACCATTAGCCAAACGGCGAGCGTTGCCGAGAAAAGAACCAACGCTCGTTATTGGATAGTCGTAATGCTGTTTATCGTCACCTCGTTTAACTATGGCGATCGTGCCACGTTATCAATTGCCGGTTCGGAAATGGCAAAAGATATCGGCCTTGATCCCATTGGTATGGGATATGTCTTTTCCGCATTTTCCTGGGCCTATGTGATAGGGCAAATCCCTGGCGGCTGGTTACTTGATCGCTTTGGTTCAAAACGGGTTTATTTCTGGTCAATTTTTATCTGGTCGCTGTTTACCTTGCTGCAAGGGTTCGTCGATATCTTCAGCGGTTTTGGCATTATCATCGCGCTGTTTACTTTACGCTTCCTGGTTGGCCTCGCTGAAGCCCCGTCATTCCCCGGTAATAGCCGCATAGTCGCTGCCTGGTTCCCCGCACAAGAACGCGGCACCGCCGTCTCCATTTTTAACTCTGCGCAGTACTTTGCCACCGTTATCTTCGCGCCAATCATGGGGTGGCTGACGCACGAAGTGGGCTGGTCGCATGTGTTCTTCTTTATGGGAGGGCTGGGGATCATTATTAGTTTTGTCTGGCTGAAAGTGATCCATGAGCCGAACAACCATCCGGGCGTAAATAAAAAAGAGCTGGAGTACATCGAAGAGGGCGGGGCGCTGATCAATATGGATCAGAAGAAACCCAAAGAGCATATCCCGATGGCGCAGAAATGGGGCCAGGTTAAACAACTGCTCGCGTCCCGCATGATGATCGGCGTCTACATCGGGCAGTACTGCATTAACGCATTAACTTACTTCTTTATTACCTGGTTCCCTGTTTACCTGGTGCAAGAAAAAGGCATGTCGATTCTGAAAGCCGGGTTTGTGGCTTCCATTCCGGCGGTGTGTGGATTTGTCGGCGGTGTGCTGGGCGGGGTGATTTCTGATTACCTGATGCGCCGCACTGGTTCGTTGAATATCGCGCGTAAAACGCCAATCGTGCTGGGAATGTTGCTCTCCGTCAGCATGGTGTTCTGTAACTATGTTGAGTCCGAAATGATGGTTATCGGCTTTATGGCGATGGCGTTCTTCGGCAAAGGGATTGGCGCGCTGGGCTGGGCGGTGATGGCAGATACCGCGCCAAAAGAGATCAGCGGCCTGAGCGGTGGCCTGTTCAATATGTTCGGTAACGTCTCCGGCATCGTGACGCCAATCGCCATCGGTTACATTGTCGGTACATCCGGTTCGTTCAATGGTGCACTGATTTACGTTGGGATTCATGCCATCGTTGCGGTACTCAGCTACCTGGTTATCGTCGGTGATATCAAACGCGTAGAACTCAAACCCGTTGTGACAGGATGATCCCCATGAATACTCAGGCAAGCCCGATAATTACCGATATGAAAGTCATCCCCGTTGCGGGGAATGACAGCATGCTGCTCAATATTGGCGGTGCGCACGGAGCCTTCTTCACACGCAATATTGTGGTGCTGACCGATAATGCCGGGCACACCGGCGTAGGCGAAGCGCCCGGCGGGGAAGTGATTTATCAGACGCTGGTCGATGCGATTCCGCAGGTCGTAGGTCAGGAAGTGGCGCGTATGAATCGCGTGGTGCAAAACGTCCATAAAGGTAATCAGTCTGCGGATTTCGATACCTTTGGCAAAGGTGCATGGACTTTTGAATTACGTGTCAATGCCGTGGCAGCTCTTGAAGCCGCGCTTCTCGATTTGCTCGGCAAGGCGCTAAACGTCCCGGTTTGTGAGCTGTTAGGGCCGGGCAAACAGCGCGATGAAGTCACCGTTCTGGGCTATCTGTTTTACATCGGCGATCGCAACAAAACTGATTTGCCGTATCTGGAAGGGAAAACTACAGGCCACGCCTGGTATGATCTGCGGCATCAGGAAGCGTTATCCAGCGAGTCGATTGTGCGCCTCGCCGAAGCCGCGCAAGACCGTTACGGCTTTAAAGACTTCAAACTTAAAGGCGGAGTATTGCCAGGCGAGCAAGAAATCGAGGCGGCTCGTGAGCTTAAAAAACGTTTTCCGGATGCGCGGATCACCGTTGATCCCAACGGGGCCTGGCTGCTGGATGAAGCGATCGCTTTATGCAAGGGGATGGGCGATGTCCTGACCTACGCCGAAGATCCGTGCGGTGCGGAACAAGGGTATTCTGGCCGGGAAGTGATGGCGGAGTTCCGTCGCGCTACGGGCCTGCCGGTGGCAACCAATATGATTGCCACCAACTGGCGTGAAATGAACCATGCCATCATGCTCAACGCCGTCGATATTCCGCTGGCCGATCCCCATTTCTGGACGCTCAGCGGCGCGGTTCGCGTGGCGCAAATGTGCGACGAATGGGGCCTGACCTGGGGCTGCCACTCCAATAACCATTTCGATATTTCTCTGGCAATGTTTACCCACGTAGGTGCGGCTGCACCGGGGAAACCGACCGCTATCGACACCCACTGGATTTGGCAGGAAGGTGACCTGCGCCTGACAAAATCCCCGCTGCAAATCGTTAACGGCAAAATCGCCGTGCCGGATGCACCTGGCTTAGGCATAGAGCTGGATTGGGAGCAGGTGCAGAAAGCCCACGAAGTATATAAATCGTTGCCAGGCGGCTCGCGTAATGATGCGACGGCAATGCAATATCTGGTTCCAGGCTGGGAATTCGACCGTAAACGTCCGGCATTTGGCCGCAGCTAATTCATCTTGATGACAAGGAATGAGTAACATGACAACTTCAACATCTACGCCATTAGTCACAGCGATGCAGGTGATTCCCGTAGCGGGTCACGACAGCATGCTGATGAATCTGAGCGGCGCGCACTCTCCTTTCTTCACCCGTAATATTGTAATTATCAAAGATAACTCCGGGCACACCGGCGTGGGGGAAATTCCCGGCGGCGAGAAAATTCGCCAGACGCTGGAAGAGGCCGCGGCGCTGGTGATTGGCAAAACGCTGGGCGAATACAAAAATATTCTTAACGTCGTGCGTGCCCAATTTGCCGATCGGGATTCCGGCGGTCGCGGTTTGCAGACCTTTGATTTGCGCACCACTATTCACGTTGTTACCGGGATTGAATCAGCCATGCTCGATTTGCTCGGGCAGCACCTCGGCGTAAACGTCGCCTCTTTGCTCGGCGATGGGCAACAGCGTAGCGAAGTCGAGATGCTTGGTTACCTGTTCTTTGTCGGCAACCGGAAGCAGACTCCACTGCCTTATCAAAGCCAGCCTGATGAGAAATGCGACTGGTATCGCATTCGCCACGATGAAGCGATGACGCCGGATGCCGTGGTGCGTCTGGCAGAAGCGGCGTACGAAAAATATGGCTTTAACGATTTCAAACTTAAAGGTGGTGTATTAGCCGGAAGCGAAGAAGCCGAAGCGGTAACGGCGCTGGCAAAACGTTTCCCGCAGGCGCGTGTGACGCTCGATCCAAACGGTGCCTGGTCGCTTGATGAAGCGATAAGCATTGGCAAGCAATTACGCGGAGTGCTGGCCTACGCAGAAGATCCGTGCGGGGCTGAGCAAGGCTATTCAGGCCGTGAAATTATGGCTGAGTTCCGCCGTGCCACCGGTTTGCCTACCGCAACCAATATGATTGCTACCGACTGGCGTCAAATGGGCCACACCATTTCGCTGCAATCCGTCGACATTCCGCTGGCCGACCCGCACTTCTGGACCATGCAAGGTTCGGTGCGCGTAGCGCAAATGTGCCATGAGTTTGGCCTGACCTGGGGCTCGCACTCCAATAACCATTTCGATATTTCTCTCGCGATGTTCACCCACGTTGCAGCAGCAGCGCCTGGCAACGTCACCGCTATCGACACCCACTGGATTTGGCAGGAAGGCAATCAGCGCCTGACCAAACAGCCGTTCGAAATCAAAGGCGGCATGGTGCAGGTGCCAACAACGCCAGGCCTTGGTGTGGAGTTGGATATGGATCAGGTGATGAAAGCGCACGAGCTTTATCAGCAGCATGGTTTGGGCGCGCGCGATGATGCGATGGCGATGCAGTATTTAATCCCAGAATGGACGTTTAATAATAAGCGCCCTTGTATGGTGCGATAGACTCTATCCTTATTATCGAAACCGATGGTGGGAGCTTCCACGAAAGAGGTTTTGTAGGTCGGATTAGCGTAGCGACATCCGACATTAATTTGACGTTTAGGTCTGTAGCGGCGGGCGACATATGAAAATTGTAATCGCACCAGATTCCTATAAAGAGAGCCTTAGCGCTCTGGAGGTTGCGACGCAGATTGAAGCGGGTTTTCAGGAAATATTCCCGAACGCCACTTATGTAAAGTTGCCCGTGGCTGATGGCGGCGAGGGCACCGTAGAGGCGATGGTCGCCGCAACCCACGGTGAAATTATTGAAGTGGATGTCACCGGGCCGCTCGGCGATCCGGTGCATGCTTTCTACGGAATTTCAAGCGATAAGCAGCAGGCTTTTATTGAAATGGCGGCGGCGAGTGGCCTTGAACAAGTCCCTCCTGATTTACGCAATCCCATGAAAACAACGTCCTGGGGAACGGGTGAATTGATTCGCTGTGCGCTGGATAGCGGTGTGAAGAATATCCTTATCGGAATTGGCGGAAGCGCTACCAACGATGGGGGAATCGGCATGGTGCAGGCGCTTGGCGCGCATTTGCTGGATAGCAAAGGCGAACCGCTGGGGTACGGCGGGCGTGAAGTGGCGCGTCTGGCGTCGATTGATATCAGTAACCTGGATAAACGGCTGAAGAGTTGCCGTATCGAAGTCGCGTGTGACGTCACCAATTTGTTGACCGGGAAAGAAGGCGCGTCGGCGGTTTTTGGCCCACAAAAAGGGGCGACGCCTGAAATGGTCAGCGAACTCGAGAAAGGGCTGGCACACTACGCAAAAATCATTTCTCGCGATCTTGATATCAACGTTCTTGAGCTTTCTGGCGGTGGTGCGGCGGGCGGTATGGGCGCTGCACTTTTTGCTTTTTGCGGAGCGCAACTGCGGCAAGGAATTGAGATCGTTACCGAAGCATTAAAACTTGATGAACAGGTGCGAGACGCAGACCTGGTGATTACCGGAGAAGGGCGTATCGACAGCCAGTCGATTCAAGGAAAAGTACCGATTGGCGTGGCGAAAGTGGCGAAGCGCTACAACATCCCGGTCATTGGTATTGCCGGAAGTTTAACGCCGGACGTGGGCGTGGTGCACGATCATGGTCTGGATGCGGTATTTAGCGTCTTGTATCGCATTTGCACGCTGGAAGAGGCGTTGGAAAACGCCGGGGAAAATCTGCGTATAGCGGCGCGTAATATTGCGGCAACGCTCGCCGTAGGGCAGAAAATCCGGGAACGCTAAGCGTTTCCCGGAAATCATAAATAACCCGCTAACCTAACATTCGCTGCGCTTCTTTAGAGACATTATTCATCTCATCAAGTAGCTCAAGCAGTTCAGGCTCCAGATCTTCCGGGCTGACGCCACTGCGCAACTGCTGCTCAAGTGTCATACATAAGCTTTTCAGGCGCGGTACGCCGCTGTAGCTACAACTTCCATGAAGTTTATGAATGATATCCACCAGCTCTTGCGGATTTTCGCCCACAAGCTGCTCTTCCACGATGTTGCGTACTTCAGGTAAAAATGCCAGCAGCATATGCAGCATGTCGCGCGCTAAATCGGGTTTATTTGCAGCTTGTTGCAGCGCGAGCGCCCAGTCCAGCGTCTGGTTTTGATTGCTGATTTGCACCGGCGTTTCTGTAATGGCCGGAGCCGCCTGCGCCGTAATGGCACCCGGCTGGTAGCGCATCAGCAAACTATAGAGCTTTTTCTCTTCGATAGGTTTCGCCAGATAGTCGTTCATTCCGGCACTGAGTAACTTCTCTTTTTGCCCTGCCATGGCGTGCGCCGTTACGGCAATAACCGGCGTCTGCTGGTGATGTGGCATCTGGCGAATCAATTCGCAGGCGCGGATACCGTCCATCTCTGGCATCTGGATATCCATCAAAATAATGTCTATCTGCATCTGTTTCGCCCGTTCAATGGCCTGAATGCCGCTGCCACATAACTCGACATTTTGAACGTGATCTTCAAGCAGGGCGCCAATCAGCTTCAGGTTGGCAGGGTTATCATCCACCGCCATAACGGTAAGCGGTAACTTCCGGTTTTCTGGCCCGTCTGGCAGAGCCGTATGGCTGTTGAAGGAGTGCTCTGCAAGCAATGGCAGCAGGCGCGTAGAGGTGACGGGTTTTAACAGGCACCCGGCAACGCCTTCTTTTTTAAGGGATTCAGCATCGACCTGGGCATGGCTTGGCATAGCAAAAATTAAGCAGTCGGTCATGCTGGCAGCTTTCGCAAGTTTAGGATTGGCAAGCGTTAGCGTGTCGTGGAACGTAACGGGAATGCCGAGCAGCATAATATCGTAATGCCCTTCAGCAAGGGTCATAAACGTCGGGCTGTAAACCACGTCGAGCGGCGTGTTCGCCAGAATATTGAGCGTGCTTTGGGCGGCAGTCGCATTCTGTTCAACGTACGCAATACGTTTCCCTGCCAGGTTTTCCGTGGAATATCCATCCAGAACCGCATTGGAGTTGAGATCCAAATTGATATAGAACCAGAAGGTTGAGCCTTGATTTGGCTGGCTGTGGAACGAGATATCCCCGCCCATTTCGCTCACCAGTTTCTGGGTGATAACCAGCCCTAATCCGGTGCCACCGTGACGCCGTGAAATACTGGCATCCGCCTGACGGAACGCCTGGAATAAGCGCGACTGTTCCTGCTCAGGAATACCGATGCCGGTGTCGTGAATGCGCATTTCCACCTGGACTTTATTGTTACCCTGCGAGCGCTTCTCAACGACCAAATCAATATTGCCGCTCTCGGTAAACTTAATCGCATTGCCGACCAGATTAGTGACTACCTGTTGCAAACGCAGCGGATCGCCAATCACATTATCCGGCACGTCATTCTTGATGTTTAGCGTCAGCTCAAGACCTTTGTCGTGGGCCGAATGGGCAAGCAGCGTTACCACTTCATCCAGCGTATTACGCAGCGGGAATGGAATGCTTTCCAGAATCAGTTTGCCTGCTTCGAGTTTCGAGAAGTCCAGCACGTCATTGATGATAGTCAGCAAATTATTTGCCGAGCGTTCAATGGTATGCAGATGGTCGCGCTGCGTGGCATTCAGGTCTGTTTTCAGCGTCAAACGGGTAAAGCCGATCACGCCGTTCAAAGGTGTTCGCAATTCATGAGACATATTTGCGAGGAATTCAGACTTAATACGCGCCGCTTCCTGCGCACGTTTCTTAGCAAGATCCAACTCCACGTTCTGGATTTCCATCTGCTCCAAAGTTTCACGTAGATCGGAAGTGGCCTGGTCAATATTGTGCTGCATCTCTTCGTGGTAGGCCGTAAGGGACATCGCCATCGAATTGATGCCGTTTTTCAGCATATCTAATTCGCCGAGCATAAAACCTTCTACCCGGCTGTCGAGCTGCCCGCGCCGTATCCGGTCAACGGTATTCACCATATTACGAATCGGGCCGGTGACATCGCGCATCAGGCGATAGGCGAACAACATGGCAATGCCCACGCAGAACAGCATCATCAGCGTTGAGATAAAAATTTCCCGGTACTGCTGTAAACGCACGGATTTGAGATCGAGTTCAATGGCTACATAGCCCAGCGTATTCCCCGCGGGTTTAGCGTCGGTCACTTCAGATTCATCCGGTGAATAGCTCTCGGAAATAATCGGGGTTCGCAGAATAATCGAATCCCCATGGCGGGAGATGCTTAGACTGTGCGGCGGTTTTTCATTATTTGGCAGCCTCAAAACAGATGCATTGAGCTGATAATTAGAGGTCACAAACAGTTTGTTGTTTTCATCAAATACCGAAATCGCCCGCACAATGTCGGAGTGACGACGGTGCAGCACGCTGACCAACTGGCGAATAGATTCCCGGCTGTGAAAACTCATGCCGTATTCACTGGCGACCGCCAGCGGTTCAATAATATTGGTACCAGAGTCTTCTAACTGACGCTGCAAGTCGTTGTAACGATGGACCACAAAAAAGATACTGAGCAATAAACCGATCATTAACGTCGGGGCCAGAATCAGGATCATCATGCGTGCGCGCAGGCTGTAGTTGGTCATGGGGTTCCGATATGGGACAATTGAAGCAATAGTTAATATTTTGAGAGAGCACTCAGGCTCATGGCGCAATTCTACTCTGCAAAGCGACGGGTTACGACTCGTCAGATCATAACCGTGAATGTTAATGACCTTGATCCGTTCGGTCAGGGCGTTGCACGGCATAACGGTAAAGCGCTGTTTATCCAGGGCGCGCTGCCTGGTGAGCAGGTCGAAATCACGATTACCGAAGACAAACGTAACTTTGCCCAGGCTCGGGTTAAGCGCCGCTTAAACGACAGCCCACAACGTGTTGCACCGCGTTGCCCCCATTTTGGCGTGTGCGGCGGTTGCCAGCAGCAACATGTCAGCATCGAATTGCAGCAGCAAGCAAAATCCCGTGCGCTGGCGCGCATGATGGGAACACGAGAAGCGCCGGCGGTCGTCAATGACATTATTTCTGGTTCGCCGTGGGGCTATCGTCGCCGTGCGCGCTTAGGGTTGAATTACCACTCTAAAACACAAACCTTACAGATGGGATTTCGTAAATCTCAGGACAGTGAGCTGGTCAATATTCACCAGTGCCCTGTTTTGGCGCCCCAACTTGAGGCATTGCTGGAACCCTTGCACCAATGTTTATCACAGTTAAAAGCGGTTCGGCGTTTAGGGCATGTTGAACTGGTGCTGGCTGATAATGGCCCGCTAATGGTGTTGCGCCATTTAGATGCACTTCATGATGACGATCGGCAAAAACTGGAACGCTTTTCGCATTCTGTGGGCGTCGCGCTGTTTTTAGCCCCCGACAGTGAGACACTCACGGCGGTGGGTGATAACCAGCCCTGCTATCATTCAGACGGGCTACGCTTAACGTTCAGCCCGCGTGATTTCATCCAGGTGAATGACGAAGTGAATCAGCAGATGGTGGCTCGTGCCATCGAATGGCTGGATATTCAGCCAACCGACCGCGTGCTGGATCTGTTCTGCGGAATGGGGAATTTTACGTTACCGTTTGCCACCCGCGCCCAAAGTGTCGTTGGGGTGGAAGGCGTTGCTGCGCTGGTGGCGAAAGGTGAATATAATGCGCAACATAATTCGCTGAAAAATGTGACATTCTTTCACGAAAACCTGGAAGATGATGTGACGCGTCAGCCGTGGGCTGCCCAAGGTTTTGACAAAATATTGCTCGACCCCGCGCGAGCGGGTGCGCCAGGCGTCATGCAGCATGTGATTGCACTTGCCCCTGAACGAGTGGTCTATGTTTCATGTAATCCGACAACGCTTGCCCGCGATAGCGAGGCATTGCTGGCGGCAGGATACCAATTACGCCAACTCGCTATGCTGGATATGTTCCCGCATACGAGTCACCTGGAATCGATGGCGTTATTTGAGCGGAATTAAGGGGTTATTCAGGATTGTGTTATCGGATCACGATCTGATAAATCCCCAATAGGAGAGAACAATGGTTGCGGTAAGAAGTGCACATCTCAATGTAGCTGGCGAATTTGCGCCCGATAGATGGATTGCTAGCCTCGGGATCACTAACCAGCAGTCATGTGAACGCTTAGCCGAAACCTGGCGGTATTGCGAGCAACAGACCAAAGGCCATCCTGACGCTGAACTGCTACTGTGGCGCGGTGTCGAGATGGTGGAAATCCTGTCGATGTTAAGCATGGACAACGACACGCTGCGAGCCGCATTATTGTTCCCTCTTGCCGATGCGGGCGTGGTCACCGAAGAGGTGATGCGCGAAAGCATCGATAGCCAGGTTGTCACGCTCATCCACGGTGTGCGCGACATGGCGGCCATCCGTCAGCTTAAAGCTGCCCATACCGATTCCGTCTCTGCAGAACAGGTCGATAACGTCCGCCGCATGTTACTGGCGATGGTCGACGATTTCCGCTGCGTGGTCATCAAGCTGGCGGAGCGTATCGCCCATCTGCGTGAAGTAAAAGACGCGCCAGAAGATGAACGCGTGCTGGCGGCGAAAGAGTGTACCAATATTTATGCTCCGCTCGCCAACCGTCTCGGCATCGGCCAACTTAAATGGGAGCTGGAAGATTACTGCTTCCGCTACCTGCACCCTGCTGAATACAAACGCATCGCAAAATTGCTGCATGAGCGTCGCATCGACCGTGAGCATTACATCGATGAATTTGTTAGCGCGCTGCGTAAATCGATGAAAGAAGAGGGCGTGAAGGCTGAAGTGTATGGCCGCCCGAAACACATCTATAGCATCTGGCGCAAGATGCAGAAGAAATCCCTCGCCTTTGATGAACTGTTTGATGTGCGCGCCGTGCGTATCGTCGCGGAGCGTTTGCAGGATTGCTACGCCGCGCTCGGCATTGTGCACACGCACTATCGCCATATGCCCGACGAGTTTGACGACTACGTGGCGAACCCAAAACCGAACGGCTATCAGTCGATTCATACCGTGGTGTTGGGGCCAAACGGCAAAACCATCGAAATCCAGATCCGTACCAAACAGATGCATGAAGAGTCGGAGCTGGGGGTTGCTGCCCACTGGAAGTACAAAGAAGGCAACGCACGCAGCGGCAGCACAGGGCATGAAGACCGCATCGCATGGCTGCGTAAACTGATTGCCTGGCAAGAAGAGATGGCGGATTCCGGCGAACTGCTGGATGAAGTGCGCAGCCAGGTCTTTGACGACCGCGTATATGTCTTTACCCCGAAAGGCGATGTGGTGGATTTACCTGCAGGCTCCACGCCGCTTGATTTTGCCTACCATATTCACAGCGATGTCGGGCACCGTTGCATTGGCGCGAAAATCGGCGGGCGCATTGTGCCGTTTACCTATCAGCTGCAAATGGGCGATCAGATTGAAGTCATTACCCAGAAGCAGCCGAACCCGAGCCGTGACTGGTTGAACCCAAACCTGGGTTACATCACCACCAGCCGTGGCCGCGCCAAAATCCACAACTGGTTCCGCAAGCAAGATCGCGACAAAAACATTCTGGCTGGGCGGCAGATCCTTGATGACGAAATTGAGCATCTGGGTATCAGCCTGAAAGAGGCTGAAAAATCCCTGCTGCCGCGCTACAACTTCAATGAAATTGAAGAGTTACTGGCGGCAATTGGCGGCGGGGATATTCGTCTTAACCAGATGAGTAACTACCTGCAGGCCCAGTTTAATAAGCCAACCGCTGCCGAACAGGATGAGCAAGCTCTTCGTCAACTGAAGCAGAAAACCTACACGCCGCAATCGCGCAGTAAAGATAACGGCCGCGTGGTTGTGGAAGGCGTGGGTAATCTGATGCACCACATCGCACGTTGCTGCCAGCCTATTCCGGGCGATGAGATTGTCGGTTTTATCACGCAGGGGCGGGGGATCTCGATTCACCGCGCAGACTGCGACCAGCTTGCCGAACTGCAATCTCACGCGCCAGAGCGTATCGTAGATGCCGTTTGGGGCGAAAGCTACTCCAGCGGCTACTCGCTGGTGGTGCGCGTCACTGCCAACGATCGCAGCGGCCTGCTGCGTGACATCACCACTATTCTGGCAAATGAAAAGGTGAATGTGTTGGGCGTTGCCAGCAGGAGCGACACCAAACAGCAACTGGCAACCATCGACATGAATATCGAAATCTACAACCTGCAAGTGCTCGGTCGCGTACTGGGCAAACTGAACCAGGTGCCGGATATTATCGATGCGAAGCGACTGCACGGCTGATTTAGGGCCTGTAACTTTGTAGGTCGGATAAGCGCGAGCGCCATCCGACATTATTTAGTGGATGGCGCGTTGTTTATTCACCCTATGCAAAATGTAAAGGACCGACATTGAATCAAATCACCCGCCTTCTGGGCATCATGAAGCGCCTGCGCGACCCGGAAACCGGCTGCCCGTGGGATCGTGAACAAACTTTCGCGACCATTGCGCCCTACACCCTGGAAGAAACCTACGAAGTGCTCGATGCCATCAACCGCGAAGATTTTGATGATTTACGCGGTGAGCTGGGCGATTTGCTGTTCCAGGTTGTGTTCTACGCGCAAATGGCTCAGGAAGAAGGGCGCTTTAATTTCGATGATATTTGTGAGGCGATCGGCGACAAACTCGAGCGCCGCCACCCGCATATCTTTGCCGACGCAACGGCTGAAAACAGCACTGAAGTGCTGGCGCGTTGGGAGCAAATTAAAACGGACGAACGTGCCGAAAAAGCACAACATTCAGCGCTCGATGACATTCCACATGCGCTGCCTGCGTTAATGCGTGCGCAGAAAATCCAGAAACGTTGTTCAACCGTTGGTTTTGACTGGACCACGCTCGGCCCGGTGTTAGATAAGGTCTACGAAGAGATCGACGAAGTGATGTTTGAGGCGAAACAGGCCGTCGTTGATGAAACAAAACTGGAAGAAGAAGTCGGTGATTTATTGTTCGCCACCGTCAATCTTGCGCGCCATTTAGGGACTAAAGCTGAAACGGCATTACAAAAAGCTAACCTCAAATTCGAGCGCCGTTTCCGCCAGGTGGAACAGATTATTGCCGCCAGAGGCCTGACAATGACCGGTGTCGACCTGGAAATCATGGAAGAAGTCTGGCAAGAAGTTAAACGCCAGGAAACTGATATCTAACGTGTTTTTGTGGTCAAGCGCTTTTAATGGCATTTTCGATTTAACAAGCGCTTGATTTGAGTCAAAAACATTTATGCCAAACGGGCTATTTTCGTTGCCCTGACAAAGTGCGAGGTCAGGGCTTTGCAGACAGAATGAAAGTTTGTGGCGCCGATACTGTTCGGGTATACTACTTTCCCGTCCTGGTACTTCCATCGTCTTTAAACCTAACTCTTCAGGTTCAGCATGACAACGAACTATATTTTTGTGACCGGCGGGGTCGTTTCCTCTCTGGGTAAAGGCATTGCCGCAGCCTCCCTCGCAGCTATTCTCGAAGCCCGTGGCCTCAACGTATCCATCATGAAACTCGATCCGTACATTAACGTCGATCCGGGTACCATGAGCCCTATTCAACATGGGGAAGTGTTCGTTACAGAAGACGGCGCTGAAACCGACCTGGATTTAGGTCACTACGAGCGTTTCATTCGCAACAAAATGACGCGTCGTAACAACTTCACCACTGGCCGTATTTACTCAGAAGTTCTGCGTAAAGAGCGCCGTGGCGACTACCTGGGCGCGACCGTTCAGGTTATTCCACATATCACGAACGCTATCAAAGAACGCATCCTTGAAGGTGGCGAAGGCTACGATGTCGTACTGGTAGAAATCGGCGGTACTGTAGGTGATATCGAATCCCTGCCGTTCCT